>NZ_JMCB01000004.1:0-300000 GCF_000737315.1 Hyalangium minutum | reverse complement strand
AACCTGCGAGCCCAACGGAAGCCGGAGCTTCCGCTCGACGGAGGCGACTGCGTCTTGGACTTCCGCGGGGGTCAGCCCGAGGTCATCCACGAGGCCGACGTGAGGCCCGAAGAGCTCGGGCACATACCCGGTCCTCTGGGCCAGGGCGGCCACGAGCTCCTGCTGAACTGCTTCCTGATCAACGACGTTCATCTCGAAATACCTATTCGCGAAGCAGACGATGGGCGTAGCTGAACGCGAGAAGGCGGTGGAACTGCTCGACCTCGCCCATCTTGGGGTGATTGCTGGCCTGGGCCATGTAGGGCAGGCCCTTCAGCGTGGCTTGGATGAAAGCGGTGAGGGACCACTTGGGCCCGGCCTCGATGAAGAGGCGCGTCCCCTCGTCATGCAGCTGGCGCACGTGCTGTGCGAACCGGAGGGGCAGGACGTATTGCAGGGCGAGGTGCCTGGCCATGAACCGCGCGTCCACCGGCGACGCGTAGTAGCGACCGTGGACGCTGGAGAGGACCGGAAGCTCCGGAGCGTTCCAGGAAAGTTGCTCCAGCTCCCCCCTGAAGACCGGGACGGCGCCGGCGATGATCTGCGTGTGGTACGCGTGGGACACGGGGAGCACCCGGACCTCGAACCCGTTCTCGCGGCACCACCGGGTGACGAACTCGACGGCCTGAACCTCTCCCGCGACGATGCCCTGGCCGGGGGCGTTCTCCGCGGCCACGGTCACATACCCACCGGCCTGGGGCAGGAGCTGGCGAAGCCTGTCGAAGTCGCCACTGACGCTGATCATCCGGCCGGGAGAAGCGATCGGCAACCGGGTCACGGCGAGGGTGCGCCGGTAGACGGCGCGCAGCGCATGCTCGAAGGAGAGCACTCCGCTCGCGGCAAGCGCCGCGTACTCCCCCGCGCTCTGCCCCAGCAGGACGTCCACCCGGATGCCCTGGGCGCGGATGAGGCGGTAGAGCGCCACGTTCGCGACGAACACGGCCGCATGGACCGTGTCGTCATCCTGGCGGTACGCCTCCTCCATGCCAGGAGGCACCCAGAAGGTCCTGGAGAGAGGGTGCCCCGTCATCGACACGAAGGCCTCGTCCGCCTCCGAGATCGTCCTGGCGACCACCGGATACTCCGCCGCCAGCGCGCGGATCATGTTCGCGTACTGCGGGCCCTGCCCCGGGAAAACCGCCGCCACCTTCCCCGTGTGCAGCTGGCGGGGATCGCGACTGTCGTAGAAGAAGATGCCCTGCTCCGGCAGGCTCGGCTCCCCCGTCCCGGCCAGCAGCGTCCGGGCCCGCTCCAGCGCCTTGCGCGCGGCCGGCCCTCGGGGCAGCGTCATCGCCAAGCGGCAAGGCAGGGACGTCTCCACCAACGGGCCACGGGCGTCCAGGCCCGGCTCCTGACCGAGCCTTTGGAGCAGCTGCTCCACCTGCTGGAGGATGTGCACTCGGCTCGTGCCGGAGAGCCCGAGGAAAGGCGACTGCGCCGGCTCGGCGCCCGTCACACGAACCGTGTCGCGGCGCGGCTTCGGCTGGTACTCCTCCACGACGGCGTGGAAGCTCGTCCCTCCCAGCCCGAAGGAGGTCACCCCCGCCCGCCGGAGCCCCGAACCGTTCAGCACCCAGGGCTGCACCTCCGTGGGCACCTGAAAGGACACCTGCTCCCACGGGATGCGCGGATTGGGAGTCTCGAAGCCGATGTTCGGGGGGATCTGCTTGTGATGCAGCGCCAGCGCGACCTTCGTCAGCGCCACGGCCCCTGCGCCGGAGTTCAGATGGCCGACGTTCGACTTGACGGAGCCCAGGAAGATCTTCTCCTCCGTGGGAGCTCGCCCATAGACGGCCTGGTACGTCTGGATCTCAATCGGGTCGCCGACCGGTGTCCCCGTACCGTGGCCCTCCACGTACTGGACGTCCGCGGGAGAGACGCCCGCCTTCTCCACCGCCCTGCGAACCGCCTGGACCTGTCCCTCCGAAGAGGGCGCCCAGATGGAAGCGCTCTTCGGGTCCGTCGCACCGGCCACGGAGCGCACCACCGCGTAGATGCGGTCCCCCGCCGCCTCCGCGTCCGACAGGCGCTTCACGGCGAGCAGTGCCGCCCCTTCGCTCGTGATGTAGCCATCGGCCCGGGCGTCGAACGGGAAGGAGCCCTTCTGTGACAAGCCCCCGAAGGAGCAACACTGGCTCAGGGCATCCACGCCGAGCGACGCATACATCCCGCCCACCAGCACCAGGTCGCACTGTCCCGTGCGCAGCTGGTTCATGGCGATGTCCAGCGCCGCCAGGCTGGAGGCACAGGCGCACTCGACCATGAGCATCGGCCCCTGGAAGTCCAGGTGGTGCGCGACACGCCCCACCGCCAGACTTCCCAGGTACCCCAGCAGGGTGTCTTCCGTGATGGGGGGCAGCTCGCTCTTGTAGAGCGCCTCCGCCGCCGCGCGGAGCCTCGCCGCCGTCACGTCATCGACACCCCGCTGCTTCAGCTGCTCGGCCAGGCGGCCGTCGAACTCGGCGTAGTACACCCGGGCCTGGGTCTGGAACTCGCGCTCGAGCGGAGGCAGGTACCCCATCACAACCCCCACCCGGGCCGGGTCGACGGTCTCCCGCGTCACTCTGGCATCGGCGAGCGCCTGCAGCGCCGCCTTCATCGTCCAGCTGTGGCCCCGGTCAATCTGCGAGGACATCTTGGGCGGAACACGGACCTGCTCCTGTGGCCAGGAGCCATCGACGATGTATCCCGCGAGGTTGGTATAGGGCCGGACCTTGCTCTGCCGGGTGGGGTCCAGGTAGCGATCGATGGGGGCGCGCTCGCTCGGAATCTCACCGATGGCGCACCGCTTCCCCAGCAGGTTCGCCCAGAGCTCCTGCGTATTTTCCGCCTGCGGAAAGACTCCGCCCAGCCCGACAATGGCGACCGGCTCTGCGGGCTGAGGCGCGGGGAGCGTCCTCGCCAGGTGTTGGTGGTACTCCGCGGAGAACTCCTCCAGCGTCAGGTGATAGTTGATGCCCCCGAAGCTGAACGCGCTGACGGCGGCCCTCCGCGGCCCGTGGTGGGGCGCGGGCCAGGGCGTCCCTTGGTTCGAGATGTAGAAGGGGGTCTGCTGGAAGTCGATCCCCTCCGCGGGCGCCTGGAAGGAGTGCTGAGGCAGCAGGAACTTGTGATGGAGCGCCAGGGTGGCCTTCATGAGCCCGGCTGCCCCCGAGGCCGCTTGCAGGTGGCCCGTCAGCTCTTTGACGCTGCCCAACCGGATGCTCCCGGGCGCTGCCTGGCCGCCGAACACCGCCTTCAGACTCTGGAACTCGGTGACGTCGCCCAGGATGGTGCCGGTGGCGTGGCACTCCACGTACTGCACGCTTGCCGGACCGTACCCAGCCTCCTCGTACGCCCGGCGCATCGCGAGGCTCTGGCCCCGCGAGTTGGGCGCCATCAGGGATTTCCCCCGGCCATCGGAAGCCGCCCCGATGCCGCGAAGCACCGCGTAGATCGTCTCTCCGCGCGCGAGGGCGTCGTCCAGACGCCGCAGGACGAACACCCCAACGCCCTCGCCCAGGAGCGTCCCGTTGGCACGGCGGTCGAACGGGGCCAGTATCGAGTCCGACAGGCCGCCGAGCTTGCTGAACGCGACGAGATCATGCGGAGTGAGCAACTGGCTGCACCCCGCCGCCAGGGCGACGTCACAATCTCCGGCGTTCAGCTGAGCGCTGACGGTCTGGATGGCAGCCAGGGTGGAGGCATAGCCCGCGTCGACCGTGGCGTGGGGACCTCGGATGTTGAAGAGCTTGGCCGCCCTCCCCACCCAGACGCTGCTGAAGGAGGCAATGGCTTCGTCCTCGGTGATGCCCGCCATCTCCTGCTCGATCTGCCGAGCGGTCGCCGCGATCACCTCAGCGGCCACGGCCGGATCCAGGGAGCTATCGGCCATGGCCCGGGAGAGGCACTCCTGCATGTCCAACAGTCGCGTCCGGACACGGGTATCCGGGCGCAGCCCCCCTCCCAGCGAGCCGAGGGTGAACCCGATGCGCTCCGGAGCCACACGGTCGATCACGGCCCGCGCATCCGTGAGCGCCTGCGCGGTCGCATCCAGGAACGCGAGCTGCGTCCGATGCATGTCCTGGGCGACCTTGGGGGGGATGCGGTACTTCCGAGAGTCGAGCTTCAGCTCATCCAACAGCGCGGCGTGCTTGCAGTACGTGCGATCCGCTTCCGTCCGCTCCGCGTTGTAGTACCAGTCCAGCCGCAGCTCGCGATCGCTCAACTCGCGAATGGCCGTGGGCCCCGTCCGCAACCGCTCCCAGAACGCCTCGGGATTGGCTGCTTTCGGGAATACACCACCGATGCCGACGATGGCTATCGGCCGGAATTGCCTCTCCGCCATAACACCCTGACCCCGACTCAGGTTAAAGCCTCGCGCGATGACTTCATCGGATGCGCTCGGCGAGGAGGGCCAGGCCAAGGGCTCGCCGCAAGGGCACCGGCGTTCCTCATTTTCCAGTATAAATGAGAATATCCACTGAACTCAAGCCCTGGGTCATCCGTCAGTGAACATTCCGACGCGGATAGAGCGGGGGCGCCCGCTCGCGCGTCCACAGGGTGCAGCGCCCGCTCCCCATCACCCGGCACAGCTCACGAGGAACTCAAGCCGGGGCTGCCAGCTCCGCGAGCCTGGCCCGCAGCGGAGCGATCAGCTCTCGCTCCGGCCCGTCCGGATACGCGTTGCGATCCCAGACCACCAACGCGCGCAGCCGTCCCCTGAACGTGCTGAAGATCAGCATCACCCGCGAAGGCGGAAACAGCTGCGAGAAGTTGATGAAGTCGGCGATCGGCACGCTTCCGAACCGCTCGAGCGGGAACGGCACCGGCCCCGGATTCGACATCACGATGTTCGACTTGGCGACGTACCGCGTGATGAGCGCCGAGGACAGCCGCAGCGGTGAGAAACGTGCCAGCGCGGTGTAGAGCCGGACGCGGTACAGCTCGGAGAGGATCTCCCCACTCTTCCAGTGGTTGAGCTGATCCACCATCGCGGTGAGCACCTCACGGTCGGTCCCGGACGTCGGCAGGCGCACGCTGTAGGGAACCACCAGCGTCTCGTAGAGCTCGTCCGTGTTCACCCGCGTCAGATGCCGCAAGGAGAAGTTGTCCAGGATGCGCAGCCACCGCCGCCCGACCTTCCCAGGAGAGCTCGCCCGCCACACCTGGAACAGGGCCAGCGCCAGCATGGCATGCACCGTCACCTTCTCCTGCTTCGCCCGCCGCCGCAGCCCCTCCAGGAGCTCGGCCCCGAAGTCCACCTTCGCGAAGTCCTGCTCCCCTCTCGGCGTGTCCGGCAGCGGCATCGACACGTCGGGCCTCAGCAGGTCCAGCACCATCAACTTCACCGCACCCAGCGCGTGGCGCAGGCGCTTCGCGAAGGGCAGGTGCTGCGTGAAGAGCGCCGCCGTGCTGCGATCCTCCACCTCGATGGGCGTGGTGTCGTAGGGCGTGCCGAACTCCAGGGCGGTGTAGCTCTCCGCGATGTCGTGCGCGAGCCGGTAGCCCGCCCGGGCGTCGTTGTAGAGCCGCACGGTGATGATCTGGAGGTAGCTGCGGGTCGGCGTCTCCAGCAGATGGAAGCGCACAGGGCGGCCCGCCGTCACGTCGGAGGACTCCTGCCAGACGTTGGCCAGCAGCCGCTGGTGCACGGCCGCCGGCTCGTCTGTCTCGCACTGTGCGATGCGAACATCGATCGGCAGCGGCTCAGGCGCCACCTCACAGTCGAACGCCCGCATGAAGCGCGGCTTGATGCGGCTGTTCAGCACCGGGTGACGCGCCAGCGCCTGCAGCAACGCCGCGCGCAGCCGCTCGTGGTCAAGCCGCCCCTCGAGTTCCACGAGCTCGCACGAGTTGAGGTTCCCCAGCGTCAGCAGCTGATAGATGTAGAACAGGCTGTGTGCAGGGAGGGGATACGTTCGCGGCGTGGCCGTCTCCTGCTTCCTGAACGCTCCGTCCACCGGTGTCATCTTCGATCCTCTCGCCTCTGTGCTCGCCACATCCTCAGGCCACAGCGGCCTGGGACCGCTCAGCCTTGACCAGATCGACGTACCGCTCGCGCACCTGCCGCTTGAGCACCTTGCCCGTCAAGCCGCGCGGGATCTGATCCACGTTTACGAGGAGGATCCGGCGCAGCGCCGCCTTGGGCTCCAGCTGCTGGTTGATACGCTGCAGCAGCGCGTCCGCGTCCGCGGTCGCCCCCGGCTTGGGGTAGACCACGGCGGCCGGCACCGTGCTGCCGTCCGCGTCGGGCACCCCGAAGACCACTGCCTCCCCCACCTCGGGGAACTTGAGCAGCAGCTCCTCAATGGGGAGGGTGTAGACGGGTCCCTGCCGGGTCTCCATCACATCTACCGCCCGATCCAGCTGGTAGAAGCGGCCCGAGCTGTCGCGGTAGCCGACATCCCCCGTCCACCACCACCCGTCGATCATCACTCCGTGCAGCCGGTCGTGCGCGTTCCAGTAGCCCTTGAACAGCATGGGCCCCTTCACCATGAACCGCCCGACCTCGCCGGGCTTCATCGGCCGGCCCCGCTCGTCCGCGATCTTCACCTTGTGCCCGATGGGGGACTGGCGGCCGATACAGCGGCCATACCGCTGCGTGCCCGCGAAGGCGATGCGCGTCAGTCCGAAGAAGCCCAGCTCCGAGGTCCCCCACGCATCCACGAACACCGAGCGAGTGACAGGACGCCCGAACACCCGGTACAGCGCTCCGTGCTGGACGAAGGCGCGCACGTGCACCTCATGGCTGGCATCCGCCGCGGACATCCAGGCCCGCATGGAGCTCAGGTCGTACTTGTCGAGCCCATGGTGGTACATGGCGAGGTACGTGTCCGGGAACCCCACGTAGACGGAGATCTTCTCCCGCTCGATGAGCTTCAGCACCGTCTCCGGCTCCGCCTTGCTCAGCGCCCACACGGGCGCTGCGCCCACCATTGAGGTCATCATCCCCAGGTAGGTGGCGTAGTGGTTGTAGGGGCCGACGAACAGCGCCTTGTTCTTTCGAGAGAACGGCTGAATGGCCAGGTTCGCCCGCAGCGCGGACATGATGCCGCCATTGCCGATGAGCACGCCCTTGGGGAACCCGGTCGTGCCCGACGTGTGCACGATCATCACGTCCGAGTCGCTCGCGAGCTCCACCGGCTCGAGCTGATCCGATGCTCCCGGCAGCTCCCGCTGGAGCACCAGGGACGGGACCGTCGTCACCGCCGGTGCCGTGGTGAAGATCCACTTCTCCACGCTCGAGCGAGCCGCGACCTCCTGAACCCCGGCCGTGAAGGTCTCGGGGTCCGTGATGACGAACCGCGCCCCGGTGTGCGCGAGATAGTTGCCCAGATCCCGGTGCGCCATCCGCGGGTTGATGGGGACCGCGATCCCACCGGCCTTCACAATCGCCAGCCCGAGGAAGAAGTAGTCCGGGCTGTGGGTCTTGTAGAGGGCCACCCGATCAAAGCGCTTGAGCCCCGCGGCCAGCAGCAGGTTACCCACGCGATTGACGAAGCCGAGCACGTCCCGAGCGCTCACCGACTGCTCGGGGAGTCCGCTGTAGGGCAGCGGCTCATGGAGGTAGAAGACCGCTCCCGAAACGTGCGCCGCGGCCGCCTTGTCGGCGACGTTTGCTAACGTCACCTTCGAATCCAGCGCGAACCGCAGCCGGTTGAAAAGCCGCGTCCTGACCCAGTCCATGCGCTCCCTCGTTTTCTTCGAGCAAATCAGGTCTTACTTGATTTACATTTATTTAAAATTATAAGCTGTCTGTCAAGCGGATGACGTTCTAGCGCCTCCGGGCGCTCTCTGTACCGATCGATCCCCAGGGGTAGCGGTGAGCTATGGAAGCCAACGTACGGACAGAAGAGGAGTTCGTCGCCTACATCCAGGCGGGTGGAGTCGTCGAAGCCAGTGACTGGATGCCGGAGGCCTACCGGCGGGCCGTCATCCGCTTCATCGAGATGCACGCGAACTCCGAGTACATGGGGGCGCTGCTCGAGCGCGACTGGATTGCGCGGGCGCCGACGCTCGAGCGCCGGATCGCGATCACCGCGAAGGTGCAGGACGAGGTCGGCCATGCCCAGCACCTCTACTGCGTGCTTGAGGATCTCGGGCGCTCTCGCGCGGAGGTGTTGAGGGACCTGAGTGCGGGGCGTGCCCGGTACAACAGCTTCTTCCACTACCCCACCCGCTCCTGGGCCGACTGCGGCATCATTGCCTGGCTCTCGGACGCCGCCTCGATCATCGCGCAGAAGGCCCTGCTCAAGACGAGCTACGGCCCCTACCGCCGCATCCTGCCGAAGATCTGCTGGGAGGAGGCGTTCCATGTCGTTCACGGGCGGGAGATCATCCTCACGCTGATGGAGGGCACGCAGCAGCAGCGGGAGATGGTTCAGGAGGCGCTGACGCGGTGGTGGCCACCGCTGCTGTACTTCCACGGCCCGCCTACGCCCCCGGAGAAGGACGCCGACCTCATGCGCTGGAAGCTGAAGGGCCGGGCCAACGAGGAGATGCGGCAGGAGTTCCTCGGCATCTACGTCCCCAGGCTCCAGAAGATGGGGCTCACGCTGCCGGATCCCCAGCTGCGCTTCGACACCGAGACGCAGCGCTGGAAGTACACCGAGCCGGACTGGGAATGGGTGCGCCAGGTGGGGCGAGGCCATGGCCCCGCCAGCCAGGAGCAGCTCGAGACTCGCCGCCGCGCCATGGAGGAGAACCGCTGGGTGGCGGAGACCCTGCAGTCCCCACCCGAGCCCGAGGTCAGCCTCTCATGAGCGCTCCCGGATGCCCCTCGGCGCAGCACCGTACCCTCTATGACGTGTTCGGCAGGGAGATGCCGGGCGCGCCCATCACGCATCTGGGCTCACTGGAGGCGCCCGACGCCGAGCTGGCCCGCCTCTACGCCTATCAGCTCTTCGCCCGGCGCGGTGAACAGCAGGATCTGCACATCGAGGCGCACGCGCAGCGGCAGCCGGTGGCCTCCTATGAGCGGGTGCTGGACCACCACGCCCTGCGAGATGGGGCCACTCACTCCGCCCGCAGGCGCATGGCTCGGGACAAAGGAAGCGAAGAGCCGTGAGGACCCTCGAGCCACGTGTGGAGTTGCTCCTGGCGCTCGCGGATGACGAGCTCGTGCTCGGCCATCGGGACTCCGAGTGGACGGGCATCGCCCCCACCGTCGAGGAGGATGTCGCCTTCAGCTCGATTGCCCAGGACGAGGTCGGCCATGCGATGGCGCTCTACGGCCTGGCGGGCCAGTGGCTGGGGCACGCGGCGGACCCGCTCGTGTTCTCCCGGGAGGCTGCGGGCTTCCGGCACTCGCGCCTCCTGGAGGAGCCGCGGGGGGACTTCGCGTTCACCATCGCCCGCCGGTTCGTCTACGAGCTGGCGGATCGGCTGCGCATCCAGGCGCTGGGCAAGTCATCGCAGGCCCCGCTCGCTGAGCTGGCGCGGAAGATCCATCGGGAGGAGGTGCTCCACTTCGATCACGCCTGGCTCTGGCTGCGGAAGCTGTCGGCGCGAGAGCCTGGCCGCGCCCGGGTGGAGCGAGCGCTCCAGGCGGTCCTCCCCGGAGCCGCCAGCGTGCTGCTCCCTCTGCCCATGGAGGAGCAGCTGCTCGCCGAGGGAATCCTGCCTGGCTCGTGGGAGGCGCTCTGGTCCACGTGGCGGGAGCAGCTGCACCAACACCTCGCGCAGATCGGGTTCGCGGCACTCGCGGACTCGGTCCTCCGCGGCAGCGCTACGCTGGATCGATATGGCGCTCCTTCGCCCACCTTCCTGGCCATGCACCTGGACATCACCCAGGTGAGCCGGCTTGTCCCTGGAGGTTCCTGGTGACGCCCGCGGCTCCCACAGCCGCGGAGGTGTGGGCGGCGCTCGATGGGGTGAACGATCCGGAGCTGCCGGTCATCTCCATCGTGCAGTTGGGAATGATCCGGGACGTGCGCGTCGAAGGTCTGCGCTGCACCATCGTGTTCTCCCCCACCTTCATCGGCTGCCCCGCCACCCGGCTCATCTCTGGCGAGATTGAAGGGGCCGTACGGGGGCTGGGACTGGAGCCGGAGGTCCAGGTCTCGTTCGCCCAGCCCTGGAGCCCCGGGCAGATCAGCCCCAAGGGCTGCGCGGCCCTGAAGGCGGCGCATATCAGCATGGGCCGCGAGCCGGGCGGGGCGGAAGGGAGCCCGGGTGGACTCGAGGCGCTGGCGAAAGCACGCGTCCCCTGCCCGCGCTGTGGCAGCGAGGACACCGAGTTGGTCAGCGCGTTCGGCGCCACCCGGTGCCGGGCCGTCCGGCGCTGTCTCCCCTGCCGAAATCTCTTCGAGCAGCTCAAGGCTACATGACCGGCAAACACGGCAATGATAAGAGGGCGGCGTGATCTCACGGCTCCTCGACCGGTTCTTCGCCTGGTATGCGGACGCATTCCTCCGCCACCGCTACGTGTTCCTCGCGGCCATGCTGGTAGGAGTCGGCACGCTTGCGGCGTTCCTCCCGAAGCTGCGCTTCGACAACTCACCCGAGTCCTTCTTCCTCCGGGAGGACCCGACGCTGGAGCGCTACCAGCAGTTCCAGAAGTTGTTTGGCTCGGATGAGTACGCGCTCGTCGTGTTCGAGCGGCGCGATCCCTGGGACAGCCAGTTCATCGAGCAGCTGCGGACCCTCACGGATCGGCTCGCCCAGGTGCCCGACGTGCTCGAGGCGACCTCCATCGCCAACGTGCGCCACCTGGTGGGCCAGGACGATCAGCTCATCGTCGAGGAGTTCATCCCTCCCGAGATCAAGGACCCCGCGGAGATCTCGGCCAAGCGCAAGGCCGCGCAGGAGCACCCCTACTACAGCAACATGTACGTGAGCGCGGATGGGACGTTCCTGGGCATCGTGCTCAAGACGCGGATCCGGTGGGGAGAGATCGACTACAAGATCGACCTGACGAAGCGCGTCCGGGCCCTCCTGGCCGAGGAGCCATACCGGGGTTGGAGCCCCCGCGTGGTGGGCAGCCCCATCCTGGACGCGGACGTGCGGGAGATCATGTCCCGGGAGAGCGGCACCTTCTGCGTGCTCGTCCTGGTCCTGATGAGCGCGGTCTTCTACATCGTGTTCCGGAGCTGGCTGGCGGTGGTGCTCCCGGTCTCGGTGGCGCTGCTCTCGGTGGTGTGCGCGCTGGGGCTGATGGGGCTGACCGGCGCGCCCTTCACCATGGTCTCGGCCATCATCCCCTCGTTCCTGATCTCCACCGGCGTGGGGCCGAGCATCTTCCTGCTCTCGGCCTTCTTCAACGATGTCCACGCCGGGCGCTCCCCACGAGAGGCCGTGGCCGAAGCCCTGCGCCACTCCGCGTCCTCGAGCCTGCTCTCGATGGTGACGACCGCGGCGGGCTTGTTCGCCTTCTCCACCTCGAAGATCCGCCCCATCGAAGAGCTGGGCCGCACGATGGGAACCGCGCTCTTCATCTCCTTCTCCATCACCCTCGTCCTCGTCCCCTTCGTTCTGGCCGGCCGGAAGCGGATCGCGGCCTCCGAGAAGCGCCAGGAGATGCTGCAGGGACGTGTCCAGGGGCTCCGCCGCTGGGCGGAGGGCGTGATGCGCTACCGCCGCATCATCATCGCCGCCTTCTGCCTGTTCGTCGTGGCCGGGATCAGCGGCGCTTCCCAGCTGCGCTCGGACTACCACTACCTGGGAGTTTTCAAGACCTCCACCCCACTCCGGCAGGACTACGACTACGTCGAGCGGGCGCTGAAGACGAGCACCTCGGTGGAGGTGGTG
This sequence comes from Hyalangium minutum, assembly GCF_000737315.1. Lineage (GTDB taxonomy): Bacteria > Myxococcota > Myxococcia > Myxococcales > Myxococcaceae > Hyalangium > Hyalangium minutum. The sequence goes on along the minus strand of NZ_JMCB01000004.1, from coordinate 288,231 downwards.
ATCGACACGGGACGCCCCGATGGGGTGAAGGATCCGGCGCTGCTCCAGGCCATGCTCGGGCTCGAGCGCATCCTGGCCGAGCGCTTCCCTGACATGGGCGCCAAGGCCTACAGCGTGGCGGACCTGACGAGTGAGATCAACCAGTCGCTCAGCGGCGGCAGTCCGGAGGCCTATGCCATCCCCGCCACGGCCAAGGGAGTGGCGGAGAACTTGCTGCTGTATCAGCTCTCCGGCGATGACGAGCTCTCCAACCTCGTCAGCTCCGACTTCCGCTACGCCCGCATCCGCGTCAGCGTGGCCCACCGGCCGGACCGGGAGAACCAGAAGATCTTCGCCGTCATCGACCAGTACGCCCAGGAGCACATGGGTCCCAGCGTGGGCAGCCCCACGGTCCTGGTGACAGGCCTGTTGCATCTCTGGGCGGCGATCGATGACTACCTGGCGCAGACAGAGATCGAGGCGCTCCTCATCACCGCACTGGCCGTGGCTCTGGTCATGATCGCCGTCTTCCGCTCCGTTCTCCTGGGGCTGCTGGTGGCCGCGCTCAATGCCTCGGCGGTGCTCGGCACCCTGGGGCTCATGGGCTTCGCGGGGATCTGGCTCGATCCGTACACCATCCTCATCGCCAGCTTCGCGCTCGGCATCCTGGACGATGACTCCATCCACTTCGTGCGAGACATCCAGCGCCGGTACTTGGAGCACGGGGATCTGCGGGAGGCCATCATCGGCGCGTCCTCCTCCGCGGGGCAGGGCATCTTCTACCTCTCCGCCGCCCTGGCATGCGGCTTCGCGACCTACGCCTTCTCCACGGTGGCCAGCCTGAGCAAGTTCGGCCTGCTCATCGCCTTCACCATCCTGCTCGGCGCGATCATGGAGTTCGTCTTCGGGCCGACGGTCCTCCTGGCCATCGGCGAGCCGCTGTTCAAGCGCACACGGCTCCGAGACCCCGCACAGGGCCTGGCAACCACCGCTCACGTGCTCCCCGGGCCTGGCCCCTCCGCTGGGGAAACGGCTGTGAATGATCGGAAAGAGGCCAGCAAGCAATGATTGGAGGACACGGCATGCGGCATGTTCATCTCCCCCTCAGTCTCCTGGTGGCGGTACTCCTGGTGAGCCCCCGCGCGAGCGCGGACAACATCACCGGCAGTGGCAGCGCCACCCTGACCCAGATCGTCGCCTCGGATAGCTGGGGACTGGCTGACGCCGAGATCAAGGCCCTGGCGACCATTCGCGAGAAGGATGGGAACTCTCGCGTGGTGCGCTTCGCCGCGCAGTCGCGCTACCACGATGGCACCCTGACCAAGAGCTTCGTGCGCTTCCTGGCGCCACCCGATCTGAACGGGGTCAAGTTCCTGCAAATCCAGAAGCGGGACACGGATGACGAGCGCTACATCTACCTCCCCGAGCTCAAGCGCATCCGCCGCGTCTCCGGCAAGCTGCGCGCAGGCTCGTTCATGACCACGGACTTCTCGTTTGCCGATCTGGACCGGCGCGAGCTCCGGTTCGCGGAGGCCACCGCCCTCCCCGACGAGAAGGTGGGGGATGTCCCCTGCGACCGCCTGACCGTCAAGCCGACGAATGACGACGCACAGTACTCTCGGCTCGAGATCTGGGCACGCAAGGACAACCACATGATCCTGAAGTCCCTCATGTACGATCTCAAGGGCGCCCACACCAAGACGCTCACCGTCGAGGAGAGCAAGCAGATCCAGGAGCGCTGGTTCATCACCCGCGCCCGGATGGAGAACCACACGGGGCAGCGGGCGACGACGCTGGTGCTCGAGCAGATCGTGCCGCGCAAGGACATCCCGGACGATATCTTCAACTCCCGCAACCTGGAGCGTCAGTAGCCAGCAGTTCGAGCGAGGCGGCAGGGCATGGGCTCATCCCGAAGACCTTCAACGCGGAGAGAGTGTGCACGCGCCAGCGGCGGGCTCATGGCCCTCACCCTGGTGCTCCTCCCCCTGCACGCCCGCGGGGCTCAGGAGGCCGGGCAGCAGTCCGAGGACGCCTCGCCGGACACCTCCACGTTCATCGCGTCCCCCGAGAGCCCCTCGGACGAGGCGCTGGGAGCTACCTCCGGAGCGAGCGAGTCGTCCACCGAGCTCCTCGGCTGGGCGCGGGCCGCCCTCTCCTACGACTTCCCTCGAGATGCTCCCACCCAAAACCCGCTGGATCCGCAGACTCCGCACGATGCGTTGACCGACCGGTCGATGCTCTACCTGCGCTTCCACCACCGGCGAGGCGACGGGCTGTCCTTTGTCGCCTCGGGAGCCCTGGAGCACCGCATCCGCTGGCGTGACCTGCCAGAGGCGCTGCCTGGCCAGGAGACCGGCAAGGCGTGGCGCTACCAGCTCGAGCCGCGCCTGCAGGAGCTCTACGTCGGCATCTACAAGGCCCCGCTGGATCTGACCATCGGGCAGCAGCGGATCGCCTGGGGCCGCAACGAGATCCTGGCCATCAATGACGTCATCAATCCCCAGGATCTGCGCGATCCCCTGCTGATCCCTGAGGAGCTCCGCTACAAGCCAGGGATCGCGGTGCGTGCGGACATCGCGCTGGGCGCGAGTTCCCTGCAGCTCATCGTGGTCCCCTTCTTCCAGCCGCACGACTTCGAGTTCTACGGGTCCAACTGGGCGCTCGTGCAGGACTCCGCGCCCGCTGCATACCGTGCGGTCCTCCAGCAGGTAGGTGAGTCCCCCGCGGGCAGCGCCCTGTTCTCCGGGGAGCGGGGCGTGAGCGCCGGCCTCTCCCAGGCCGCGGCGGGCCTCCGGTTCGCCTGGCGGCTGGGCAACGTGGAGGTGACGCACTACTACCACCAGGGCTTCGACTACACGCCCCGCTGGAACGTGGACTCGGAGCAGCTCGCGGCCCTGCTCGATCCCGCGCTCATCAATGATCCCGTTGCGCGGACGCTGGCCTTCACCCGCTTCTCCGAGACGGTCTCCGTCAACTACCAGCGGCGCCACCACGTTGGCCTCTCCCTGGTAGGCGAGGCCGGCCCTCTCATCCTCTACGGCGAGGGAGCGTTCGAGTCCCGCAAGGTGTTCATCACCCAGGCCCTCACCACGGTCGTCCACCCCTGGGCCACCGCCTTGGTCGGTGTCGAGTACCAGCACGAGTTCGATCAGGTCATCGATGTGGCCCTCTCCTATGGGCGGGTCCTCCCCCGCGACGGCGCCCCCCCACCCCTGCTCTGGAATGAGCGCGACACCCTGGGCTCCGCCATCACCCTGCGCTGGGGGCTGACCGAGGAGGTGTCTCTCGAGGGCCAGGGCGGCGTGGGGGTCATCCCCTTCGGAGTGAGCGGTCGTGTGGGGGTACACTGGAAGCGGGAGCACCTCTCCTTCAGGGCCGGAGCGCTCATCATGACCGGCGAGAAGTTCTCCTATGGCGGCTACTTCCGCGCCAACCAGGGGATCTTCCTGGACTTGCGCTATATCCTCTGACCCCTTGCGTCACCTGACGCACCCGACCTCTTCCGTAGGGTTTTACTGCTTTTGCTAGAAATACATTCATTGCTGGAATAACTTTATTTCACCGGCTCACCTGTGATACCAATCTGTCTCTCAAAGCACATTCGGCAGAGAGCCAGTTCGCGGGGTATCCATGAGCACCATCATCGATGCAATCTGCGCCCACGTTGAGCGCGAGCCAAACCGGCCGCAGTTCACCTGGTTGATCGACGGGGAAGAGCAATCACGCACCCTGAGCACGGCCGAGTTGGACCGGCTGGCGCGGGCGGGGGCCGCGGCCCTGCAGGAGGCGGGGGCCGCCGGTGAGCGGGTGATGTTGCTGGTTCGCCCCGGACTCGAGTTCATCTCCGGGTTCCTGGCTTGCCTCTATGCGGGGGCCATCCCCGTGCCGGCCGTGCTGCCCCGCCGGGCGCCCGAGTTCGAGCGCATGTTCGCCATCGCCTGGCGCGTGACAGCGCGCTTCGCGCTCGCGGACGCCAAGACGATCGAGACGCTGCCCGCGGCCCTGCGCCAGGCCAGCGGCATGAGCTGGCTGCCGGTGGAAGAGATCCTCTCGGGCGATCCGGAGAGCTGGCGGCCCTTCTTCCCGAAGGCCAGCGATCTGGCCTTCCTCCAGTTCACCTCGGGCTCCACGGGCAACCCCCGGGGCGTCATGGTGAGCCACGGCAACCTGGTCCACAACAGCCAGGGCATGCTCTGGGTGCGGGGCGAGGAGCCGTGCCGCGTGGTGAGCTGGCTGCCGCCCTACCACGACATGGGTCTCATCGGGGCCATCATCCACCCCATGCACACGGGCGTGCACTCCGTGCTCATGTCGCCCCACCACTTCCTGCAGCGCCCGGCCCGCTGGCTGGAGGCGATCACCCGCTACCAGGGCACCACCAGTCCGGCGCCGGACTTCGCCCTGCGCCTCTGCGCCGAGCGCGTGACGGACGAGGATCGCGCCCGGTTGGATCTCTCGAGCTGGCGTCTGCTCGTCTGCGGGGCCGAGCCCGTGCGCCCCTCGACGTGGCAGGCCTTCGCGCCGCGCTTCGTGCCCGTGGGCCTGGATCCCAACATCCTCTCGCCTTGCTACGGCCTGGCCGAGTCCACGCTGATCGTCACCGGGCGGCGCACGAGCGAGGAGCTGGTCCTGCGCTCGGCGGACGCCTCCGCGCTGGAGGAGGGCCGGGTGGAGCCGGCGCGCGGAGAGCGCGGGCGCGTGATGTTCGCCTGTGGCAGCCCCGTCCCCGGGCAGAAGGTGCTCATCGTCGACGAGCAGCTGCGGCCGGTGCCCGACGCCACGGTGGGTGAGATCCTCATCTCGGGCCCGAGCGCCACGCACGGCTACTACGGCGACGAGCAGGCCACGCGGGAGCTGTTCCAGGTCGAGGTCCCGTCCCACGAAGGCCGGTTCATCCGCACGGGGGATCTCGGGTTCATGGAGAACGGCTCCCTGTTCATCGTGGGGCGCCTCAAGGACGTGGTGAAGATCCGGGGCAAGACGCTGCACGCCCAGGACATCGAGGACGCCGCGTCCGCGTCCCACCCCGCGCTGAGCCCGGGCGCCATCGCCGCCTTCTCCGTGGAGGAGGAAGGCGAGGAGCGGCTCGTCGTCGTCGCGGAGCTCAAGCGCACCGCCCGCCACACCCCACCGGAGTCCATCATCACGGCCGTCAGCAACGCCGTCGTGCAGGCGCAAGGGGTGGTGCCCTTCGAGGTGAGCCTGCTGAGGCCTGGCGGGGTTCCCAGGACTTCGAGCGGCAAGGTGCGCCGCCGCGAGTGCCGGCGGCTGTGGCTCGAGCGGGCGCTTACCCCCTTCGCGGAAGAAGAGTTCTCTCAGGCCGCCTCATGAGCAGCCTCTACGCGAGATCCCTCGCCACGCTGGAGCAGCGGCTCGGCCCCCTCTCGGAGGAGGGCCCGCTGGGGCAACAGGCCGCGCTCGCGCGGGACGAGAGCGAGACGTTCCCCGCAGAGGCGCTGGAGTCGCTGCGGACGCACGGCGTGCCCGAGCTGTTGACGCCTGTCTCGGAGGGGGGCCAGTTCGTCTCCTTCGAGGGGGCGCTGGCGGTGGCGCTCACCCTGGCGCGGAGGGACCCGGCGGTGGCCCTGAGCCAGGGCATGCAGTGCTGGCTCTGGCTCGCGTGGATGGCGGGCAGCCCCGAGCAGCGGAGCCGGGCGCGGGCCCTGCTCAAGGACAACGCCACCCCGTGCTTCGCCGCTTCCGAGGCGACCCATGGCGCGGACCTGCTGGCCACGGAGACACTGGCACTAAGCAAGGGCGAGTCCTGGGAGCTCACGGGCGAGAAGTGGCCCATCGGCCGTGCCAGCCATGCCGCGTTCGCCTTCGTGCTGGCGCGCACCCGCCCGACTCCGGGCCCGCGCTCGCTGAGCTGGTTCCTGGCGGAGCTCGATCCACCCGCGGTGACCCGGCTGCCCAAGGCCCGGACGGTGGGGCTGCGCGCGTCGGACCTGAGCGGGCTGCGGTTCGTCCGCGCAGCGGCGAGCCCCGTCGGCGGCGAGGGGCAGGGACTGGAGCTCACCCTCAAGATCTTCCAGCTCACCCGCCCCCTCATGGCGGGCCTGGGCCTGGGTACGGGGGATACCACCCTGCGGGTGGCCACCCGGTTCGCGATGGAGCGCCAGCTCTACCGGGCCACCGCCGCCAGCCTGCCCTCGGTGCGCAAGCTCCTCGTGGGGGCATGGCTCCGGCTGCTGGCGGCGGAGATCCTCCTCCTGTCCAGCGTCCGGACCCTCCATGCCAACCCCGGGCAGGCGAGCCTCACCTCGCCCCTGGTCAAAGCCATCGCCCCCGCGCTGGTGGAGCAGGCCATCCGGTCAGCCACGACGGTGCTGGGCGCCCGCTCCTTCCTGCGCGAGGGTCCCACCGGCCTCTTCCAGAAGATGGCGCGGGACCACGCAGCCGTGGGCCTCATCGACGGCAGTGAGCCGGTGTGCCTGCACGCGCTGGCGGCGGAGCTGCCCCAGGTGCTCTCCCACAACGCAGGCAGCCACAGCGCCCTGCGCTCACGCCTCTGCCTGGAGGAGCCTGTACAGCCCTTCGCACCGGACCGGCTCGAGCTCACGGCCCGCGGCGCGGACGACGTCACCGCCGAACTCCCCCCCGAGCTACTCACCGCCTGGAGCAAGCTGCGTCAAGGCGGCGAGGAGGCCCTGCGCGGGCCCTCGCGGCTGGAGCTCGCGCGCCAGTACGGGCTGCTGCACGCCGCCGCCGCCTGCTTCCACTTCGAACACTTCAACCCTCACTTGGCGCTCTGCCGCGCGGGAGTGCCGGCCCTCGCCGGCCGCCTCTTGCTCGATCCAGACGCCTTGCCAGACTCCGCATGCCAGCAGCTCTTTGACCGCCTGGCCGAGCGCATCGAGAGAGATCACCTGCTCTCGGTTGCGGACGTGTCCACCGTGTCAGCCTCGGAGACAGCCCTCGCAGGATGAACGACATGATGACCAGCGAAGAACTCGAACAGTGGCTGAAGGCCATGTTGGCCGCCCGTACGCGGGTCAACCCGGAGACCATCGACGTCAACCGCCCCCTCGACGAGCTGGGGGTCGATTCCATGGAGGCCGTCGCGCTGTCAGGAGAGCTGGAGACCCTGCTCAAGCGCCGCATCGAGCCCACCGTCTTCTGGGATCACCGCACGCTCCGGGCGCTGGCCCGCGCGCTGGCCGGTGAGCCGGAGGCGCCCCGGCCGGCCGCCACGGACGGCATGTCGGACTCTGAAGTGGATGCCCTCCTCCGCAAGATGATGGGAAACAAGTAATGGATATCGAGAAACTGTCTCCCGAAGAGAAGCGCGCCCTGCTCGAGCGCATGCTGCGCGCTGGCCGCAACACGGTCCCCGTCAAGATGGAAGAGCACGGCACCTTCAAGGCGCTCCGCTCGCGGCTGGCGGTCGTCTCCAAGTGGACCAACATCCACCCCTTCTTCAAGGCGCAGCAGGGGCTCACCCGCGACACGACCCGCATCAACGGGCGCGAGTTCCTCAACTTCTCCACGTACAACTACCTCGGGCTCTCGGGGGATCCGCGGGTCTCCGCCGCGGCGAAGGAGGCCATTGACCGCTACGGCACCTCTCCGTCCGCCAGCCGCATCGCGACCGGAGAGAAGGAGCTGCACCGCGAGCTGGAGGCCGCGCTCGCGTCCTGGCTCGGCGCGGAGGCCGCGCTGGTGCTCGTGAGCGGCCACGCCACGAACGTGACCGTCATCGGGCACCTGTTCAACCGCCGGGATTTGATCCTCTATGACTCCCTGGCTCACAACAGCATCGTGCAGGGAGTGACGCTGTCGGGCGCCCGCGCGCGCCCCTTCCGCCACAACGATCTGGAGCACCTCCGGTCGCTGCTCCAAGAGCACCGGGGAGAGGCCGAGCGGGCGCTCATCGTCACCGAGGGCGTCTTCAGCATGGATGGAGACATCCCGGACCTGCCCAAGCTGATCGAGATCAAGCGCGAGTTCAACGCCTTCCTCATGGTCGACGAGGCCCACTCCCTGGGCGTGCTGGGCGCCACGGGCCGGGGCATCCAGGAGCACTTCGGGGTCAAGTCCTCCGATGTGGACATCTGGATGGGGACGCTCTCGAAGTCCCTGGCCAGCTGCGGGGGCTACATCGCAGGCAGCTCGGAGCTGATCCGCTACCTGAAGTACACCACGCCCGGGTTCATCTTCAGCGTGGGCCTCACGCCGCCCAACACCGCCGCCGCGCTGGCCGCGCTCCAGATCATGGCGTCCGAGCCCGAGCGGGTCACCCGGCTGCAGCACAACGCCCGGTTCTTCCTCGCCCAGGCCCAAGCGGCGGGGCTGGACACCTATCTGGCGATGGGCACGCCCATCCTCCCGGTGGTCACCGGCAGCTCCTTCCGGGCCCTCAAGCTCTCGGACACGCTCCACCGCCGCGGCATCAACGTGGACCCCGTCATCAGCCCGGCCGTTGAGCAGGACAAGGCGCGCCTGCGCTTCTTCGTCAGCTCCCAGCACACCGAGGAGCAGATCCGGCAGGCCGTGCAGGCGATGGTGGAGGAGATCGCGAAGCTGCCTTCCCGCACGACGGTCATCGGCGAGACGCTGAGCACGCTCCCGAGCCGGGATCTCCCAGACCTCCCCTCGGGGCGCATCTGCGATCCAGGCCTGGTCTTCCAGCGCCGCGCGAAGCTGGTGGATCCGCTCTCGGGGGAGCGCGAGAAGCACTTCGATCCCGAGAAGGAGGACGCCAACGCAGTGGCCGCCCGCGCCTTCTACAAGCGGCTCGGCGCAGGCGAAGACATCGACGCATCGCTGCTCGACGCGTCGCTCGTGGTGGAAGTTCCTGGGGTGGAGGGACAGGCGGCCGCGGGGCGGTGGCAAGGACGCACCGCCTTCCAGGACTACCTGCGACACCAGCGCAAGGTCCGGCCCGCGGAGAAGTGGACCGTCGACTACGTCATGGCCTACGGCGACGACCTGAGCATCGGCGGGCGCCGCACGCTGCCGGTGGGTGAGGAGTGGTACCTGCACCTGCTCACGATGAAGGGCGGAAAGATCGTCCGCGTGGAGGAGGTACTGGACGGCGGCGCCTGGCGCGGCGAGGGAGCCCCCGGCCCCGAGGCCGCGAGCCTGCTCGTCCAGCACGATGCCACCCAGGCCAAGGAGAACGGGCAGCTCATGCGGGATCTGTACGAGGCCTGGGTGCGCAAGGCGGACATCGAGAAGTTCATCGTCCGCTGCGCGCCCGACGTCGTCTGGAAGATCAACGGCCCGAAGCAGCTCCCCTTCGCGGGGGAGTGGCGGGGGCTCGATGCCGTCCTGGTGTTCTGGCAGGACCTGGCGGCCATCATGGACTTCCACGAGTTCTGGATCGATGCCCTCATCAGCCGGGGCGACCAGGTCTTCTCGCTCGGGGGATTCCGGAGCACCGCCATCCCGACCAACATCGCCTACTCGGATCCGTTCCTGCAGGTGGGCACCTATCGCCAGGGCCGCCTGCAGCACTTCATCGACTACCTGGATCCCCGCATCGACCTGGCCGCGTACCGGCCGGACGTCTACGAGTAAGCCCCTCCCCTCCCTTTCCGAGGTGCTCCCATGCACGCAACCGACCTGCCGCTCTACTACAACGCAGTCGACATCCTCGAACGCAACCTCCCCGCCCGCGCGGACAAGGTGGCGCTCTACAGCCCGCAGCGGGAGATGACCTTCCGTCAGATCTCCGACGAGGCGAACCAGACCGGCAACGCGCTCAAGGCGCTCGGGGTGCGCTTCGGCGAGCACGTGGGCATCCTCGCCTTTGACGGGCCCGAGTGGGTGACCACCTTCTTCGGCACGGTGAAGATCGGCGCCATCGCGGTGGGGCTCAACACCCTGCTCAAGGCGCATGACTACGAGTACATGCTGCGCGACTCGCGCGTGCGGGTGCTCGTGGTCCAACAGGAGCTGCTGCCCATCATCCAGCAGATCCGCTCACGGCTGCCCGTCCTCCAGCACGTGGTCGTCATTGGGACAGGGAGCCATGAGGGCTGCCTCACGTACAGCGAGTGGATCCAGAGCCAGCCCACCACGCTGGAGACCGAGCAGACCCACCGGGATGACATCTGCTCGCTGAACTACTCCAGCGGGACCACGGGGGAGCCGAAGGGCATCCACCACTCCCACAAGGTCTATCCGCTCACGGCCCAGCTCTGGGGTGCGAACGTGCTGGGCCTGCGCGAGAGCGACCGCACCTTCGCGGTGGCCAAGCTGTTCTTCACCTTTGGGACCGGCGGCAACCTCATCTTCCCCTGGTACGTCGGCGCCAGCTGCGTGCTCTTTCCGGGGGCCCCCCGCGTCGCGACGAACGTGCTCGGGATGATCGATCGCTTCAAGCCGACCATCTTCTTCAACGCGCCCACCGGCTATGCCGCGGCGTTGGCGGTGAAGGAGTTCTCCAACTACGATCTGTCCTCGCTGCGCCTGTGCGTCTCCGCCAGCGAAGCCATGCCCGCCCCGCTCTGGCATGCGTGGAAGGAGCGGACGGGGGTGGACATCATCGACGGCATTGGCTGCACGGAGAACTTCCACATCTTCATCTCGAACCGGCCCGGCGACATCCAGCCCGGCAGCAGCGGCAAGCCCGTCCCTGGCTACGAGATCAAGCTGACCGATGACGAAGGCAAGCCCGTGGGGGCCGGAGAGATCGGCAACCTGCACGTGAGGGGGGAGACGGCCGCCCTCTGCTACCTGCACCAGCACGCGCAGAGCCTGCGGACCTTCCGTGGAGAGTGGCTGGTCACCGGAGACAAGTACTTCGTCGACGCGGACGGCTACTACTGGCACGCCGGGCGCTCGGACGACATGCTGAAGGTCGGCGGCATCTGGGTCTCGCCGGTGGAAGTCGAGAGCTCGCTGCTCAAGCACGCGGCAGTCCTGGAGTGCGCCGTTGTCGGGCACGCGGACCCGAGCAACCTCATCAAGCCCAAGGCCTTCGTCGTCCTGAAGCAGGGGCACACTCCCTCGAACGAGCTGGCTCAGGAGCTCATCGATCACTGCCTTGAGCACATGGGCGCCTACAAGCGCCCGCGCTGGGTGGAGTTCGTCGCCGAGCTGCCCAAGACGGCCACGGGGAAGATCCAGCGGTACCGGCTGCGGCTGGCGGCGTAGGAGCCGCCGGCGCTCTTCTCTGGAGAGGGGGCTGAACTACACGAGGGCTTCCAGCGCGCTCGGATGGCTGAGGAACTCCCGAGGACTGGCGGATCGGCCGTACGCCCCCGACTGGAAGACCACGATGAGGTCCCCCTCATTCGCCTGCGGGAGCCAGGCCTTGTCCGCCAGCAGATCGAGCGGTGTGCACAGCGGACCGACCACGCTCGCCACCTCGGTCACCTCTTGCTTCCCGTTGACCGCCACCGGGTAGTTCTTGCGGATCACCTGACCAAAGTTGCCGGAGGCGGCGAGGTGATGGTGCATGCCCCCGTCCGTCACGAGGAACACCTGCTCCCGAGAGATCTTCCGATCGAGCACGCGGCACACATAGAGCCCCGCCTCGCCCACCAGATAACGCCCCAGCTCGATGACGAGCTCCGTCTCTGGACACTCGGCGCGGGCACGCTCGGCAAGAGTGTTCAGATGCTCGATGACCGAGCGAACCTCAAGCGGCTTGTCGGCCGGCGTATACGGGATGCCAAACCCGCCGCCCAGGTTGAGCGAGCGCAGCGGCACCTTGAGTTGCTGCGCCCACTCCCGCGCGAGCTCGAAGCTCCGCGACTGCGCTTCGATGATGGCGTCCGCGCGCAGGTTCTGCGAACCGGCGAACAGGTGGAAACCCTCGAAGTCCAACCCAGCTCGCTGGATCTCCCCAATGAGCTCTGGCACCCGCTCGGCGTCAACGCCGAACTGCTGCGCGCCTCCTGTCATCTTCATCCCCGACGCCCGGAGCGCGAACGGCAGGTTCGCGCGGACGGCGACCCGCGCACTGCGGCCCGTCTGCCGGGAGATCCCCTCCAGCAGCCGCACCTCCCGGAATGACTCGACGTTGACGAGGATGCCAGCGGCGTGCGCCTGCCTCAGCTCGCGCTCACTCTTCCCAGGACCAGCGAAGCTGATGTGCTCGGGGGACTTGCCCGTATCGAGCGCGACGCGCAGCTCTCCAGCCGATGCCACGTCCAACCCGTCCGCCAAACCCGCCAAGTGGAAGACGAGGGCGGGCATCGGGTTCGCCTTGATGGCGTAGTGGAGCCTCACGCGGGGAGACAGCGCCCCGCGAAGTCCCTGGACACGCTCGGTGATCCGCTGCCGATCGTAGAGGTAGCACGGCGTTCCGCCCACCGCTTCGACCACTCGCGACAACGGCTGTCCCCCGACGAGGAGCTCGCCCCCGTCGTTGCGCGGCCAATCCCCCCAGGTCCCACTCTTGGGGGGCTCCGTCCGTACGGCCTCGACTGCTTTCATGCTCCTGGCTCCTTGGCCACTCAAGGGGAGAAGTACACGCCTCAGACAACGCGCTGCAGGGAGGGCTTCGAGGCCGGCTGCGCCGGGACTTCCTTGCCCTCCGCCTCTGCTTCGAGGAGCTCTCGCTGGAGACTCTTGCGGTCAATCTTCCCGTTCCCATTCCGAGGCAGGGTCGCGTCGCGCACCTCGACACGGTGGGGCACCATGTAGGGCGGCAGCGTCTTCTGCAGCGCGCGCAGGAGCGCGTCGGTGCTGAACTGGCCCGGCTCCCGGGGCAGCAGGATGACGGCGATGCGATGTCCGAGCCGCTCGTCCGGCAGCCCGACTGCCGCCACCTCGGCGATCAGCCCGGTCGAGTAGATCGCCTCCTCGATCTCCATCGGGCTGATGCGGTATCCCGACGACTTGAGCATCTCGTCGTTTCGCCCGATGAAGTAGAGGAAGCCCTCCTCGTCCATCTGCACGGTATCGCCGGAGAACACGGCGAACTCAGGCAGTACCAGCCCGTTGATGCGCCGGGGGAGTGGACGGAACCGCTCCGCCGTCTTCTCCGGGTCATTCCAGTAGCCGAGACTGACCGTGGAGCCACGATGGACGAGCTCACCCGGCTCGTTCGGCGCGCAAGGGGTGCCGTCCGGCCGCAACACCAGCAGTTCCTGGTTGGGAATGGCGCGTCCAATCGAGTCGGGGCGGCGGTCGACCTCCTCTGGAGGCAGGAAGCTGGAACGGAAAGCCTCGGTCAGCCCGTACATGAGATAGGGCTTCGCCGAGGGGACCCGCGCCCGCAGCCGCGCGAGCGTCTCCCGCGGCATCTTCCCACCGGTGTTGGCGAAGTAGCGCAGGTGCTCGTTGATCTCCGCCGGCCACTCGAGCTCGGAGAGCTGGATGTAGAGCGGCGGCACCGCCGTCAGGCCGGTGATGCGTTCACGCGCCAGCGTCTTCAGAACCTCCATCGGCATCGTGTAGTCCAGCAGCACCGCGCTGCCGCCTACCGTGAACGCTGTCGTCAGCTGCGAGAACCCGGCGTCGAAGGACAGCGGGAGCACCGCCAGCAGCCGGTCGTCGGCGCGGTTCTCGAGATAGCTCGAGACGCTCGCCGCCCCGGACACCAAGTTGCGGTGGCTGATCACCACGCCCTTGGGCCTCCCCGTACTCCCCGAGGTGTAGAGGATGGCGGCCATGTCGATGTCCGCCACCCGGATGGGCGCGGGCGACCCGCTTGAGACGAACTCCGCCCACGTCTGCAGCCTGTACTGGGCCCCCTCCGGCACGGGCGGGCAGCTGTCAGAGGTCAGCACCACCGTCTGCAGCGAGGAGTGCTTGGAGAGCGTGTCACGGAGCGACAGGTAGCGCTCACGGGACGTCACCAACACCTGCGCGTTACAATCGCTGAGGATGTGCTCGACCTGCAGGGCCTTGAGCACGGGGTTGATCGGAACGAAGCAGCAGCCCGCCTTCGTGGCGCCAAAGGCGGCCGCCACCGTCTCGTACGACTTCGACAGGTAGATCCCAACGCGCGCGAAGCGCTCCACCCCAGTGGCCTGCAGGCCCCGTGCGAAGCCGTCCTGCATCGCGGCCAGCTGCGCGTACGTGAGCGCCTGCCCCCTGTACCGCAAGCTCTCGGCGTCGGGGGTCCGGCTGGCCGCCTGATCGATGAGATGGTGAAGGAGATACGGCGTAGCCATGGTTACACCTCGGGGGTTCAATGAACTCAGGACGTGGAGACGGACAGCGCAGAGGCGGCCTTCATGGCGCCGATCATGACGGTCAGGGTCCGGACTTGCTCGAACAGCCGGCGGAACGGCAGGCCCTCGACATAGCCGTGCCCCGCAGCCGTCTGCACCGCGTCGCGCGCGATCCGGAAGGAGAGGTCGCTGATGTGGCCGACGCTGAGCTCCTCGAGCCCGCCCTTCATTCCAGGCGGCTGGCACCGCTCGACGCTCGCAGTGAGATAGAGCGCGAGCGCTTCGTGGTTCAACGCCAGATCGGCCAGACGCAGGGCGACCGCCTGGTGCTGGATGATGGGCTTCCCCGCAGCCTGCCGCGTCTTTGCGTAGGCATAGGCCTCTTCGACGAGCCGCCGCGTCGCCCCGGTGAGCAGCCCGGACAGCAAGGCCAGCTGGGCGCGGACATAGGTGCCCCAGGCGCTCGGCGCCAGCGGCTGCATGCCCACATCTCCGCCCGTCAGCCCCGGCTGGAGGGTCCAGGTGAGCACCTCCCCCAACGGAAAGCCCAGCAGGCCGTTCGTCCGCGAGCCGGTGAGCCCCGGCACGGGCCCCTCTTTGCCGGACGGCCCCAGGGGGAGCACCCCGCTCGGGCCACCGAGCGCCACCGAGGGCGGGCTGGCTGGGTCGACAACGGGAAGCCACGCCACCCACCGCGCGGCGCTGGCGTCCGGAATGGCGGCGATCTCCACCGACGGCGGGAGCTCCGCCACCCTTGCGGGGATGATGGACAGGCCCTGCCAAGCGGACAGCAGGTGGGCATGCCCGAGCAGCTCGGCCATGTGGAACAGCAACACCGGCCCGTCGTCGCGGCTCTCAAGTTCGGGCAGCACGCTGGCGAGCTCAAGCCCCCGCACCCGCTCGACCGCCTGCGACAGCTGCCTGCGGTCCATCCCGGAGAGGCTGCGGTTGGCCGTGGCGATAGCCCCAGCCGCGCTCATGAAGGGCTCGGCGACCGGCGCACGCCCGAAGTCAACTGGAGCAGAAAAGGTCTCTTGAGGGTTCACGAATGTCTCCACGAAAAGGCATGCCGGGTGTACCGGGCCGCCGACAGCCGGCGGGGCCTTCACAGGCTCGGAGGGATCGGCGCGGTCAGTGCTGGTAGGCTCTGGCGATCATCAGGCGCTGCATGTCGCCCGTTCCCTCCAGGATGTCGAAGGCCTTCGCGTCGCGATAGAACTTCTCGATGCGATCTCCGGGCGTGGCAGCCCTCGCCGGGAACATCGCCGCCAGCCGGTGTGCCAGCTCCATCGAGACCGTGGAGGCGAACGCCTTGGCAAGCGACGCGTCGGTCGACGCGCGCGCTCCCGAATCGAACTTCCACGCGGCACGCAGCGCCAGCATCTGCGACGAGGCGATACGGGCCCGGAACATGCCAAGCTCCTCTCGCGCCTGCTCGATCCGGGCTCGTTGCAGCTCCGCCTCGCCGTCCGCGAGGCACTGCTCGGCATACTCCACCATGCCCAGGCAGCCGCCGTTGATGAGCGAGGAGAGGACGGGCCGCATGTAGTCCCACGCGGCCTGCGCGCCGGTAAAGGCATCAATGAGGGGGCCGCGCTTGCCCGTGTGTCCGAGCATGCTCTCCGCAGGCAGCCGGCAGTCGGTGAATGACAGGGACGCCAGCTGGCTCGCCCGGAGTCCCATCATGTCCTCGCACCGGTCCACCGAGAACCCCGGCGTGCCGCTCGGCACCACGAAGGCGCGAATGGCGAAGCGTCCCTTGCTGGGATCGAGCGAGGCGAACACCACGACCACGTCCGCCCTCCCCCCGCTCGTGATGAAGCACTTGGTGCCGTTCAACACGTACTCATTCCCAGTGCGCGTGGCCACCGTGCTCATGGACGCGGCGTCCGAGCCGCCCTGCGGCTCGGTGATGGCGAAGGCCCCCCACACGGGCCGCGTCTGCCCCAGGAAGCGCTTGAAGTAGGCGACCTTCTGCTCCTCCGTCCCCAGCGCGATCACCGGTGGAGCCGACAGCCCCGGGCCGGGCAGGCCAATCGGCAGCGCCGGGCAGATGCGCCCGATGCGCTCGAAGATCACAGCCCTACGAACCGCCGTGGACGTGAGCACGAGGCCACCATATTGGACCGGCATGTTCACGCGATTCTGCAGGTCGACGGACACCTGCGACCAGAACTCGCCCGGGATGTCCGCCTCCGCATCAGCCCGCGCGGCGATCGGAGGAATGTATTTCTGCATGCCCTCGAGAAGCGGCCAGGACTCCGGATCCTCGCGCCGGATCTCGTTCATCACCGCTTCAGGATCAATCCTCATGGCTTCCCGGAGCCCTTCTGCGCAGCCTGATAGGTCTCGAACAAGACCTTCACGGGCACACCCTCGATCGTCATGCCCTCGTACTGGCAATCGCTGAAGCTGACACCCACCATGCTGGCCTTGGTGATGGTGCTGCCGTCGAAGAGGACGTTGTTGAAGGTCGACTGGGCCAGTGAGACCTCCGAGAAAGTGCTGCCGGACAGCCGAACGTCCTCGAACTTGCTGGACGCCAGATCGGAGTCAGCGGCTTCAATCTTGTGGACAACGTCGTTGAGGTTGATCGTACTCATGTCGTTTGCCTTTGCTGTGAGGAGAAAGCGGTCAGTTGCCCGTCGGCGAGGCCGCCGCCAAGTCGGAACGAAGTTCAGTGTAGCAACGCCACATCAGCGCCAAGGCGGTGGCGCCAAAGCCAAGAACGAGCCCCCACCAGACGCCGCTCGCCCCCAAGCCCAGCACCGGGCCGAAGAGGATTTGGCTGCCCGAGGCGATCACGCAATACCCCACGAAGCACTGCGCGAGCGGAGCCCGGGTCTGCCCCACGCCGCGGAGGATCGCCGCGCCGATGATGATGAAGGCCTGGATGGCGACCAGGAGCCCCCCCTGGACCATGAGGTGCTGGAGCATCTCCTGCGCTTCGGGCTCAAAGGCGGCCTTCCCAAGGAAGATCGCCCCGAGTTCCACGGGAAGTGACAGGAACACCGCGACGATCGCGGCTCCGAACACGGTGCCCAGCACCAACGACGTCATCGCTACCCGGTTGCGGTTGACCAGCTCCCCCTTCGAGTGCAGCACGGCAATGCGCTGGACGGCGGCCTGCCCCAGCCCGACGGGGACGACCTGGCACAGGGACACCCACAGCAGCACGATCGAGTGCACAGGCATCACGCTCACCCAGTAGCGTCCGACGACGAGCGAGCTGACCAGCGGAGCGAGGCTCTCCAGCAGCATGACAACGCCAATCGGCCAGCCAACGGAGCTGACGAGCCCCATCGCCGAGCGCAGCTTGGCCTTCGCCTCCGCGAGGACGCCCGGCTCGAAGCGCAACTCGGGCATGAAGCGCATGGACAGGGCGGCCACGAGCACCATCAACCAGTGCGTCGCGGCGACACAGATGAGGACGCCCACGGCCACCGATCCAACCAGCTCCTTCATCAGATCCAGGGTGAACACGGAGAGAATGGCCGAGCCCACCGCTCCGGCCGCGTACACGAGGGACACGAAGCCGGCCTTCTCCCGCAGCGAGGCGTGGACGCGGTAGACGACCAGCAAGAACGAGGGGATGACGTCCAGGGCGCCCGCCAAGCCCAGGGGGCGCGCCAGGGCCACCACCTCGGAGTCCAGCCCGAGCAGGCCCAGAATGGGACCAATGACAAGGCTGAGCACCGTCAAGACCACCCCGAGCGAGAGCGCCAGCACGGCCCCAGAGGCGATGGCCGCGCCGTAGGCCCCCGGGTTCCGCCGCCCCAGCGCCTGTCCCGCGGCGAAGTAGAGCGCCTGCAGGAAACCCGAGACGGCCAGGAAGGCGGTCAGATTGATCGAGTTCACCAGCGAGTAGCTGGAGAACGAGAGCCCGGAGTCCTTCGCGACGAGGCTCGCGACGTAAAGGCTGCTCAGCACGGGCACCACCTGCGTGGCGACCGTCTTCATCGCGAGCACGCACAGATCCCGCACGACCGCGGAGATGCCTCTGGAACCTGCTTGCGCCTCGAGGGGCGTTGACGCCGTCATACCTGATCTCCACTTCCCTTTACGAAACGCCACAATTGGGCACCCACCGACCCGCCATACGACATTCCCCAAGAAAGAAACATGTCCCCCTCCGACACGCGGCCGCCGTGTGCGCCGTCGATGAGCTCCGCGACCAGCGCGGGTGCGGCGGCAGCGCACCAGTAGCCGTCATCCTCGCGCGGCGCGACGACAGGCGCCTGGACTCCCAGCCGCTCCCGCAGCCGCTGGTCCAGGTCGAAATCCAGGCATGAAGAGATCCAGCCCGACAACTGCGACGGAGCCACCCCCTCCTTGCGCAGGAAGTCCATGAGGACGGCCACCGCCGCATCGAACAACGCTTCGGAGTCGATCGTCACCGGCCGCTCTGCGCGCGGATCGCCCGGACTGGAGGACCTGTCCCCACGCGGCGTGGCAGCCTTCTTCACGCCCGCGCCGTCGCCGCTCGGTGACGCGATACCCCGGATCTCGATCGCGGGGAGGGGCCGTACCTCCACCGGCAGTTCGTGGATGAACGGGTTGAAGCTGCGCACCACCCCGCTCACGTAGCGCAGCCCCGGCCCCTCGCCTCGGGTAAACCAAGCCGCGACCGCTCCATCGCCGAGCACCGTCGAGGCGCTCCAGACGCGCGGGAATGCGATGGGCCACCGCTCGACAGCGATGAAGAGGGCGCCGCTGCCGGGCTGAGTCAACATCGCATCGATGATGTCGACAGCGCCCGCCAGCGAGGCCCCTTGAAGCTGAGACACCGCGAAGTACGGTACCCGTGACAGCCCCACTGCGCCCGTGACGCCTCCGATCATCGAGTGGAAGAGGCCGCTCTCGTCGAGCGAGGTTGCCGAGCACACGACGAGCCCACACCGGGCGGCCAGCTCCTTCTTCGGGAGGACGTCCCCGAGCGCGGCGACCGCCTGACACGCCATGTCCAGCTGGGTCTGCGCGCGGGAGAACCGGAAGCGCTGCCCTCTCGGCAGCGCCACCGAGTCCACTCCCCGCCTGCAGTGCGCGAGCGGATCATGGCCGATCTGCGAATAGAGAAACTCCGCCGTGGCACGGTCGAGTGACACGTCCGCCGAAGCGTACTCGGCTTCGACCTCCCGAGCCCAACCGGGCAGGTCCAGGACGTCTGGCGGCCTCACGACCCGAGCCCAGCTGAGCGTCAGGGGGGCCTCAGCGGCCATTGACCTTGCTCTCCACGAACGCAGCCAGGTCATCCCAGCGGCTGAACAGGTCCGCAGACAGATCTTCCACGTCGATGACGATGTCGAACGCCTTCTCGATGGAGGTCAGGAGGACGACCACGTTCAGCGACTCGAGACCAAGCTCGTACAGGTTGGTGTCGCCAGAGAGCTCGCGCGGAGAGATGTCCAGCTTCAGGACCTCGAGCACGACTTGGCGGAGCTTGTCGACAACCTCGTTGGCAGCACCGGCCTTCTCAGCCTGGGTTCCCATGGTGATCATTTCCCTTCAATCAATAGATGTGGAATCGGATTCTGAAGTCTGACAGCACTGCACGAACGCCCTACAGCCCCTGGACCTCCAGTGACGAGTAAAACCGTTCGTACAGAGAGACCCGCCGCACGTCGAACTCCGCGTGGTCGGCGGACGAGAACACGAGCAGCCCCGTGAAGTCCGTGCAGTGCGCCGCCGGGGGCAGGAACTGACCGGGCTTGAGATCGATCTTCACGTGGCGGATCCAGCTCTCGGAGAACATCTCGGGCGTCGCCGCGCGCTTGACGAAGCCCGCGAGTGAGTTGCGGAACCCCATGAGCCCCAGCGTCTGTCCTGTCTTCGCCTGGATGGGTGGGAGCAGGTCTCCACGGCCCCCCTCAAGGAGCAGGAGGGCTCGCGAGTAGTTCACGCCGTACTGCCCCTCGATCATCAGGACGATGCCACCGCCTCCAGGCCGCGCCGCGATCTCCAGGAAGACGATCTCGCCCTTCGAAGTGACGAAGCACTCCATATGTGTGACGCCGTTTCCGAGCGCCAACACCTCCACCACGCGATCCGAGAAGGCCTCCAGCCGCGCCTTCAGCTCCCCCTCGGTGAGCAGGACGCTCACAAAGGGCGTGCCCGCCGCGAAGTCGATGTTGGCCATTCCCGGCAAGTACGGCGCGCTCGCCGTGACCAGGGACTTGCCGTCGCGGACAACCGCGTTGACATGGTAGAGCACTCCGTCGATGAACTCCTCCGCCTCGAAGCCGTTCGGCGCCTGAGTCTGGGAATACCAGTGCTCGACCTCCTGCTGGGTCTGTACAAACGAGACGTCGCGTGAGCCCTGCCCGTCCACAGGCTTGATCGCAAGCCGCTGATACTTCGCGAGCAGCGCCTCGACGGCGGCCCGATCCGCGCAGCTGGTGTGCTCGGGCACGCGGACGCCCGCCGCGCGCAGCGCCTCCTTCATGACGACCTTGTTGCGGAAGCGCTGGGAGTGCTCGGGGTGTGCTCCACCAATCCCCATCTCCTTGCGGAGCACGGCAGCCAGGTCGACCATCTGTTCGTCCAGCGTGGCGACGGCGAAGACCCCGTGCTCGGCATGCCGCCGGAGCGCTCGCTGATGCACGTCGTCCTTATTGCTCCACCGGACGATCTCCGTGTCGACCTTCTCGAAGTACTTCGCGTTGGCCTTGTCGGCGAAGACCACGACCGGAAAGGGCAGCCCCTCGAGAATCGAGCTGCCATCCAGCGCGGTGAATGCGCGGCCATCGCCACGCGCAAGAATCAGCATCTTACTCATCATGTGCTCCCTGCGACCAGTCTGCTTGCCGAGAACTGCTGTCGGTAGGTGGAATCGGAAAAGGAAGCCGGCTGGTCCAGCCTTTCGGCGTTGCGACGGCATCGGGAGCGCAGCGCACGAGCATCGCGCCGGCATGCCCTGCCGGAGAGGCCGTCCAAATGACCGCCCTCAGCGGCTTGCCCCCTCGCACAGCCGCCTCGACCGCGGAGCGGAGCGAGGCCAGGGAGGAGGCGCTGGAGAGGTGCACTCCTGGGAAGGGGGCACCGAGCACCGCACCACCGAGGCCCGTGGCCTGGGCGAGCCGGTGGTGCAGGCTCACCTCATACTCATCACCGGCCAAGCAGAGCGAGGCCCGCTCCACCTCCGGGTTCTCCTTGAGCAGTTGGACGATGCAGCGCTCCGCGTGCTCCCTCACGTACTCGAGCTGCTGCGCGGCGGGGGCGGTCCAGAGATCATGCGCGGGCGGCTGGCACGAGACGACGATGGACTCGATCTCGGCGATGGGAGCGGCGATCAGATCGTTCGCGGCCACGAGGCAGGCCGCAGAGGCGTCGGCATAGGTGACGAGCCCCGGAACACGGCGGAAGAACGGCGCAAGCCACTTGTCCGCAGCGGAGACACACGCGAGCCCGCCCTCGGCTGTGTCCATCTCCGCGAGGCGGAAGAGCGTCGGAATCCCCGCCGTCCCCAGCTGCCCACCGGTCATCGCCGACTGGATGTCGTGGAAGTGGTCGTGCTCGATGCGCAGGCAGGCAGACCCGAGGATCTGCTGATCGAGCGTGGCCTGCGCGTGCAGGATGGACAGGACGTGAGGCGCCGCGGTCGGTGCGCCGCGGAGCATGTCGCCCACGGCCGCTGACGCCAGGTCACTGCTGCGCTCTGTATCCGCGGCGGCGGCCGGCGCCGAGTACTTCTCCGACAGGATCAGCGTACCGCCACGCCTCACGGTCGGCGGACGCGACCGCGAGCCGGCGGGATCAAACAGGTGACGATACGCCGTGTGAACGACCGTCCCGAGTTGGTTCGTGTGGAAAGAGTTCGGAGGGAGGTGGACGCCCACCGAGGCGATTCGCAGGGTCAGTCTCACAGGGCTCACTCACTGGGGTGGGCGGAAGGCTCGGCCCAAGGCTTATCGGAGCGGGGCAGCAGGGTCACAATGGCATAGGCCCCCACGTTCGACTGTCCGCACGAGGCGATTGGCTTGCCCTGGTCCAGGAGTGGGAAGCCCCGATCCACCAAGTTCACGGCAAAGTCATTGGTGCACGCGTGGCCCCGCTCGCGGATGTTGTCGAGGAAGAAGGCGCTCTCGGGCAGGTTCAAGGCGTTGGCGATCTGCACCCAGTAGTGGCGGTCGGCGTTCACCGGCATGAGCTGGCCGTACTCCGGCAGGGGAATCCCCGTGGCCCGGCTGTTCTGCTCGAAGGCCAGCTTCGTGTGCAGCCACGTGTAGCGAGCGATCAGCGCGGTCGTCCTGGGGTTGCTGGGCCCCTCGTGCAGATCCCCGAAGTTCCTGTAGCTGATCGCCCCCAGGCGGCAGCGCACGTCCTCCTTCGAGAGGAGGATGGCCGTACCGCCATCACTCTGGATACCCGCGTTCTGACGGATGCGGTGCTTGTGGTTGCCGAAGACCCGATCCGAGGTCACGACCAGGGCATACCGGGCCTCGCTGTCCGCGGCGAGCAGGCGCGCGGCCCGATCGACGGCGACCACCACCCCCGCGCACGCGAGGTGCTCGACCGAGAAGCACAGCTTCGGCGAGAGGCGATACCGCTGAACGAGCTCCGTCAGCACCGAGCTCGGCGGCGCTGGCATGCTGAACGGCTGGGTGTGTGCATGCAGGAGGTAACTCACCTGGGAGATGCGCTCTCCCTGGCGCGCCACCAGCTGGTCGATGGCCCCTGAGATCAGCTCCGCATCGGAGTGCTCAGGCCCCTCGTAGAAATAGCGGCACCCGTGAGCGAGCAGCTCCTCCACCAGCTTCGACGAGACGTTCCGGGCAGCCGCCCACTCCACGATATCGACGGCGGGACCGGGGAGATTGTACGCGGCATCCGCGATCCCGATCTCATGGCGTGCGGTGGACTTAGACACGGCTGGGCTCCGAGGTGCCATCGACGGGAGTGGGGTTCGGTAGATGAGTCCGGAACGTCCTGCCCTTCTCCGAGGGGACATCCGGGTACATCTCCCCGAAGTCGGCAAGGGTCATGTCGTAGGTCCAGCGGTCATAGCGGCGGCCTTCCATCACGTGCCGCAAGCGCTGGATCCCCGAGCGCTTCATCCCGACGACGTTGTGCAGGTAGATCGACGCACGATGGGACGCCACCACCCAGGAGTTGGCGACCTGGCGGCCGTAGTCCAGGAAGCCCGTGGCCATGACGCTGACGATGGCGCCGGCCACATCGTTCCGGACGGTGCGCCGCACCGAGACATCCCGGACGACCCACACATCCATCGCGGACATCAGGTCATCGATATTGTTCAGGCAGACGAGGCCCAGCGGCTGGGTGTCACCTGGCAGGCGAAACAGGCGTGCGCAGACACGCGGGCTGGTCAGCAGCATGTAGAGCTGACGCTTCGGCAGTTCCTGCTTGCCGCCTCCGAAGTCCAGCCAGCAACGCACGTTCGGGGGGGTCATCCACCCCCAGACCGTGTCGAGGTGCTCCAAACTGAATGGGAGGGTCTCCACCGAGGGAAACTTCGTGCCCGGCAGGAGCGGGACCTGTGGCGTGCTCATGGCGCTCTCTCGGTGTTCAGGATGAAGCCGCCAAAGCAGCCGCCAATTCCGCTCGAGAACACCAGGTGATGCCCGGGGCTCCGCAGGACACCGGAGTCCGCGATGTTGATGGCGACATCCGAGCCGAAGGCGTGGCCCATCCGCGAGAAGTTCGCCTGGAACAGGCGCTCCTCGGGCAGGGCCAGCGACGCCAGCACCTGGCGCCACGCCGGCAGGTTGACGTTGTGCGGGAGGACGGTGGCCAAATCACCCGGCTCGACCCCCGCAGCCTTGAGCACGCGCCGGATCACCGACACCAGCGTCCAGACATAGTGGGTGTCTGTCCGGTAGAGCGTGTCCGGCATGACGCCCGTGGCCGCACGCGGGTCGTTGTACGTCTGCAGGCCTCTGACACGCCCCGGTGCGCTCCGCTGCACGAGCACCGCCGAGGCCGCGTCCGAGTGAACCCCCGCCTCACCCACTAAGCGGTAGTCCTCCCGGACGATCGTGTCGATGGTGACGACAATCGCCCAGCGCCACTCGGCATGCCGGGTGAAGAGCGCATCCAGCACGCGCAGCGCATGGAGCGAGGAGACGCACTGCTGCTGGGTGATGCCCAGCGCATAGGCCCGGGACAGGCCGCAGGCCTGCCGCAGCGTGCCCGCCACCGTGTACGGCATGGGCAGAGCACTCAGGGGCGAGGTGTGGCAGACGACCAGCGCGTCGAGTTCGCCCGCAGACACGCCACCGGCCTGCAGCACCTGGGAGATGGCGTCTCTGCCGAGATCGATGAGCCCCTCCTGCTCCGCGCGATGGAACCGGTCGGCGCCGTTGCGCAGCAGCGTCTGGCGGCGCTCCTCGGCGACCGCCCGCGAGCTGCACCATTCGTTTACTGTGTCCTGCGCCTTCGCCAAGACGTAGGCGGTTGAAGCAATCCCGATCATCTCGGTTTCCTGGATTACGCGGCCAAGGGAACGTCAGTGACGCCTACTGACGAACAGGCTGAACCGGCTCGGGGTGGACAGCGAGCCGTACTCGCTGTTCGCCGCCCCAAAGAATTGTTGGAACTGCCCCCCCACTGACCAATCGCTCTGCGTGTGCCACATCACCATCTGCTGTGTGAGACCACTCCAATCGATGTTGTTGACCTGGACGAAGCTGGAGATCTCCAATCCTCGGACGGCGAAGGCATCGCGCCACCCGACACGCGCGAACGACCCATGCTTCAACAGCGGCTCGAGCTCAAAGGAGCGCTGGATGCTCATCTCCCCGAGACGCCGCAGTCTGGCGTCACTGACGCCCTGCCACTGACGCCACGCCGTCGCACCGAGCGCATCGCTGGCAAACTGCTGCTCCAGTGTGATCTCGAGTCCCAGCGGCGTCGTCCACGTCAGGTTGGCCGCCACCCGGTTGCACCAGGTGTAAGGCGTCACCGGCTCGTCAGGACCTCCCAGTTGCCGGCATCCCCCAAGGGCCCAGTCCGCATTGACCACGACGGCACTCCCCAGCAGCAGGGACATGTTGAGGCCGAGTTTGGGCCGCTCGCTCCTGCGGGCGAGCAGGAGCACGTCTACGGAGAGCCACTCCCGGATCTGAGGCGCCCACTTCGCATAGAGCGCGGCCTCGGAATTCGTGCGATTCAGCGCCAGCGAGTACCATTCCCCGGCCAGCATCGGGTCCTGCGTGCTCAGCGGAGGCACCAGCGCGGCAGTCCATGCACCGTGCTCGGTGATGTACTGGACCATCGCCACCACAGTTCCCAGCCGATTCAACCGGAAGGCGTTGGGATCCAGTGAGAGCGGCTGGCGAACAGCCCCCACCTTGAAAAAGTCAGTGGGGCTGTAACCACTGCCCACGCCATTACGAATATTGATGCGGCCAATGTCGACGTAGAGGGGGTGCGCATCATCCCCCGTCTGCCAGCGGCCCCAGAGCTCGCGCACGTTGTTGAGGGCGCTGGAGTGCGAGGGCGCATCCTCTGCGCGCCCCAGGTCCAGAGCTCCCTGCCACTGGTTCGAGAATCCCACGGTCCACCGCCTGCCCGGTTGCCACTCCCGGCGGAAGTCGAGCACCAGGCGTCCAACGTTGGCGGCGATGGTCCCCCCCTCCTCTGACGCGGATCGTTCGTAGAGCCGCTGGTACCAGAGCTGGGCCTCCAGACCCCAGCGGGTGGCTTCAGTCTCCCCAGCGGCCTCATCCCCCACTTCCACCTGGCCCACGTCAAGCCCCGGAGGGAATTCGGGGATGGAATCACCACTGGGAAGCGCTCCCTCACCCTCGGGGGGCCCGGCCATGGGAGGCGCTTCCGATGCAGGGGCCTCCGGCGCGCCTTCCTGGGCCCAGCCAGGCGTGGCGGAAGTGAAGAGCGCCAAGCCGGCCAGTGCCATGAGCGGGCACGCCTGGGGCGCTCGTGTCCTGGGATTGCGGAGCATCACTGGGACCTATTCTTCGCCCCTGAACCGCGGCAGGTAATCCCGCTGCAGCCACGTCTTTGGAATCTCACGCCACTGGAAGTTCGAGGCCCGGATGACGGTAATCCATGTGGGGTCGAGCCCATCGATGATGACCGTCTCGGTGGGGCGCTCACGGCCTAGGACGGACTCGAACTTCCGGAAGTACGCCGTCTTCAGCAGGCGGCCCTCGGCGGTGAAGAACTGCGCCTTGAGCGGGCGGCCGTTCGCCTCGTCGACCCAGTAGTCGGCCATCGTGTACGGCACATCCGTGCGCTGCGCAACGAGGCGCAGTTTGACGCAGGCCCGCTTCTGCTTCGTGTCGTCCTCGACCGGCTCGTGCGCGACAACCTTGGCGGAATAGGCCTTCGCGAGGTTCGTGCTCAGCACGTCGCCGTTCGAGGCTTGGCCGAGCAGCCTCGCCTGCGGCGAGATGCGGATGCTCGCCTTGCTGGAGGGGTCAAAGAACCAGATCTCCATCCCATTGCGCAAGATGAGCTTGCCTGCGTCGCGCCGCGGGCTGACGAACCGGATGAGGCTGTTGTATTGCGCGCTCTCGGGGACGAGCTTCGAATAGATCACCAGCGTGGAGGAATCGACCATCTTGCCCGAGCGATACTCCGCCAGGGTGGTGGTGACCGAGAAGTCGCGATCCGGGTTGCGGATGCCGTCCGCCTGCGTCAGCAGCGCCTGCGGATCCACCCCCTCCTGAGCAAACGCCGCGAACGAGAGGAGGCACGCCAGCAGTCCCCAGAACGGCCCGGGACGAACAGCCCACTTGCGGGAGACGCGCACTTCCAGGCGAGATTTCGCGAGACGGTCACACATGACGCAGGGCCTCCGTCACTTCCATTCGAGCGGCACGGTTGGCGGGCCAGAGCGCGGACAAGCAGGCCA
Organism: Hyalangium minutum; assembly: GCF_000737315.1. Taxonomy (GTDB): domain Bacteria; phylum Myxococcota; class Myxococcia; order Myxococcales; family Myxococcaceae; genus Hyalangium; species Hyalangium minutum. The sequence continues at coordinate 261,342 of NZ_JMCB01000004.1, read as the reverse complement.
CCGCCGCCAAACCGAAGACCGTTGCCGCAATCATCGAAGGGCTGCTCAGCACGTCGATGCGCAGGGGGATGGGGGTCGAGCGGCCCGGGGGCGTCCACGTGAGGCGGCTGACGAGGAGGCCGTATTGCGCGAGAATCGCCACCCCAGCGCCGACGACTGTGCCGAACACGCCCAGCAGAGCACCCTCGAGGATGAAGATCGCGCGGATCGACGAGCGCTGGAACCCCAGGGAACGAAGCGTGCCGATCTCACCAATGCGCTCCCCCACCGCCATGTTGATGGCATTGGCAATCGAGAAGAGAGCAATGAGCCCCATGAGGATCGCAATGAAGGTGAAGACGGACGTGTAGCTGGAAACGATCTGGTCGTACACCGGGCTCACTTGGTGGAAAGTCAGCACCTCGAGCTGGTCCGAGTCCTTGACCAGCTGGTTCAGACGAGACTGTGCCGCCTCCAGCATCTCCGTATGCTTCAGCTGGATGACGATGGCCGAGACAGCGTGCTCATTCGGGCCGAACACCAAGCGCTGAGCGAGTGGCAGCGGCATCGCCACGTAGAGCGCATCCAGATCCCGGATGGCCTGACGCTCCGCCTTGAGGACGTTCATGCGCACCACATTCGGCAGCCCAGACGGCGACGCGGCCAGCAACTCGATCGACACCTCGCCGCTCGTGGTCCCGTCCGACTGCGCCTGCGCGGCCTGCCCCAGCATGGCGATGTCCTCCGGCAGTGCGGCAGCCTGAGGATCCGCGCTCCTTCGCGGGGGCAATTCCTTGCACCCCGTCAGCTTCAGCGGGCCGCAGAGGGACAGCAATTGCGCCAGCCGGAAGCCCACGATACCGCCGTCTGACGCATCAGCCCTCAGCTGCGACTTGCCGGGCGGAATCCGCAGACCGAACCCATCCCACGCCAGCAGCGATGCGTACCCCTCAGGAAGCACCCCGATACCTGCGAAGCTGCTGGCGGCGCCGGCGGAGAAGTTCCCCGCCGCGCCCTCGACGTGGAGCACCGGGGTAGCGGCAGCCACCATCGAAGCGAGAACCTCGTCGGTCCGGATCTTGTTCAAGAGCGCATCGTAATCACGAATCGAAAAGCGCCCTGGATCGCCCCGGCCGAAGTCCAGGTAGTCCTTGCGCACGACCTGCAAGTGCCCGTGCTGGCGCACCGTGATGGTCTGGAGACCATAGATGTTGTCGTTGACATAGCCCCCGAACACCAGGATGGCCAATGTGCCCACGACCAACGCTACCGCTGTGAGCCCCGAGCGGCGCGCGTTACGGAGGACGTTGCGCGCGGCCAGTGCAACGATGTTCATGAGGCGCCTCGCATGGCCAGGGCGGGGGATGAGCGCTGGACGCGCTCCACGACACGGCCGTCCTCAATGCGGATCCGCTCATCCGCCCCCTCGATCATCTGGGGATCGTGCGAAGAAAGAATGAACGTTGTCTGGTGCTCTCGCTGCATGGTGCGCATCATCTCAATGAGCTCTGCCCCGGTGCGGCGATCCAGGTTGGCGGTAGGCTCGTCCGCGAGCACCAGCTTGGGCCGCTTCACCATCGCCCGCGCCACCGCAACACGCTGGCGCTGTCCTCCGGAGAGCTCGGCGGGGCGCCGCTGCAGCATTGTCCCCAACCCGACCGCTTCGAGCATCTTCTGCGCGCGCTCGCGACGCTCGGCGGCATCCCGGACAGTGAGTTGCAGCGGATACTCGACGTTCTCCAGCGCGGTCAGCACCGGCACCAAGTTGAAATTCTGAAACACGAAACCGAGGTGTTGCGCCCGAAACGAGGTGCGCGCCTTGTCACTCAAGGCGACGACATCTTGGCCGGCGATCTCCACGCGCCCTGTCGTCGGCATGTCCAGGCATCCCAGCAGCTGGAGGGCCGTGCTCTTACCGCTGCCGGAGGGACCACAAATCACGGTGTAGGAGCCAACAGCAATCGAGAGGCTGATACCTCGCAGCGCTTGTACCGTGGTCTTCCCCAGTTGGTATTCCTTCGTGACTTCCTGGAGACAGGCCGCGACTCCTTCACTCTCATTCGACTGCTGTGGGCTCACCATCGACCTTTCCTTACCTAGAGTCACTCTGATCGCCAGCGCCAGGGTTCGCAGCGTCCACCTGATGAGAATGAGACGATCGAGTCGTCCATCCATTTAGGTGTCGCATACGGGGAGTCCCATTGGGGCGTGGCACACATCATCTCTCTCAGGATGAATCGTTCAAAAGATGACACATACCCGCTCCACAGGTCAACGCCCACTTCACCACATGTGCGTGCTCCAGATCATGTCGATCACCCGTCCCGAGCCACGCCGATCACCTGTTCGGCTGTAGCAGGCGATGCCCCTCCACTGAGACTCGGACCTCAGTCTGTACTGACCACCGAGTTCGCTCGGGCGCCATGACGCAAGGGCTGAGCTCTCCCATACGTGAGCGAGCGCCACAGCCATTCGGCCGGACCAAAGCGGAAGTGCTTCAACCACCAGTGGCTCATTCCCACCTGCACGGCGAAGATGCCGAGCGCAAAAACGGCGCTGCGAGACACTGCCGTGCTGCCGATGAGCCCCAAGCCCCAGCCGTCATAGATGCAGAGGCTGACCACCGTCTGCACCAAGTAGTTGGTGAGCGCCATGCGGCCCACGGGTGCCAAGAGGCTCAGCACTCGCCGCCACCACTCCCGCTGGAAGATCAGCGCGAAGAAGGACACGAACGCCACGCCTAGGATCGAGGCGCCCAGATCCTGGAAGCCGTTCAGGAGGAACATCCCGAGATTGTCCGGCGGGGTCCACACCCCGGCATTGCGCAGGCGAAGCACCACCAGCCCAGGGAAGGTAATCAGGAGCCCCAGCACCAGACCGCCCCACCCTATCCGGCGGAGCCAGGGGCGATGGCGCTCGACGTCCTGCAGCACCCCCAGCCTCCCGGCCAGCAGTCCCAGGAGGAAGCGGCCGAGGGTGAGTATGAGCACGAGCAGTTGGGTAGGACGCGTGAGGAGCTCCAAGCCGAAGCGCGCATTGCCCAGCTGCGACATCCAGAAGGAGTCGCTGGCCAGCGCCGCCAGCAATGCCGCCCGCTGCTCCCCTTCTTGAGCCTGGGTCATCTCCTTCAGGGCATTGGCCGCCTCCGCGCCATGCAGAAGCACCGGCCCCCATCGCAGGCCCGCCGCCATCAGCAGCGGGGCCACCCCGAGCAACACGACGCACCACGTGAGCAGCGTCCGGTTCGAGCTCCTGTAGAACAACAAGAGCAGGAAGCCCACCAGCGCGTAGGTATGGAGGATGTCCCCCGTCCACAGCGCGAAGAAGTGCACCACGCCAAAGCCCAACAACACCAGCAACCGCCGCGTGTAGAGCGGAAGGATGGCGACCCCACGTGCCTCCGCGCGCGAAAGCTGGAGGGAGAAGCTCAGCCCGAAGAGAAACGCGAAGATCGTAAGAAACTTCTGGTTCACGAAGAGCTGGAAGATGTTGCTGACCACCTTCTCGAGCGGAGGCCTCGCCAGCGCCTCAGCTTGTGCGGCAGGGATGAGGGCGCGGCCGCTAAACCAGACAATGCTGTTGGAGAGAAGGACGCCGCACAGCGCGAATCCGCGGAGCGCGTCGATCAGGGTGCTTCGCTCCGTGAAGTCAATGGGGTGGACGTCGCTGCCCGCCCTTGACGAGGAATTGGATGTGTCGGGCATACGTACAGAAAACACCTACTCTGCAGGTCTCGTCAACATCTTGCCCTGGCGCCAGAGACCTGAAGCCCAGGCAATCTCCTGAGGGGAGAGACCTTCTGGGAGGTCTGCCTGGGGCGGCTGGCGCGTGTCGCCGCTGGAGTCCTATGCGCCTCTGGCAAGAACCATCAGGGCCATGGACCCGAAAGCGCACAGCATCGTCAGGATGCCCCAGCGGAGCCACCTCTTCGTGAGCAGCAGATATTCATCGAAGCGCTCACCCGAGGCCCCCAGGGACTCGGCGATGGCCAGCTGCCTGCCCTGAATGGGACGAAGCACCAGGTTCCAGAGCACGCCGGACAACATGAAGAGGATCTGCGCCACGGCATAGGAGGGAATCGACCAGATCGGGATGTCCCGAAGGTGGGCGATCAGGAAACCGGTGGCGGCGAGCACCAGGGCGCTCGGCATCAGCAGATACCTGTCGGTGATCAGCACCAGGCGCAGGGCATAGACAATCACCCGTGGCTCCCGGGTCTGGTCCGCGAGCAATCTCCAGACGGCGGTCACTGCAATGTCGCCCAGGAACACCACCACGGCGAAGAGGTGCAGGAGTCTGAGCAGGATCTGGAAGCTCATGGCTTGGAGGTGAGGCCCGTCAGGCGCCCCAACAGGTCCCGGGCGAGGCCCCCAACGTGGGGCTCTCGGATCAGCGTCAGGTGCGAGCCCGGAACCCGGTAGGCCGTGCTGGAGCCCGGCATGAAGCGGTTCCAGCCGAGCGTGTCGTCCGCGAAGAGCGCCTCGAGCTCCGGTGGGGTGGGCCCATCCCTGTCCTCGGCGCGGAACACCGCGAGGGGGACAGGCTGCCTGCGGCGTGGCTGGGAGTTCATCGCGTCCAGGGCCCGCGTGACGTTGAGGATCCCCATCACATGGCTCGGCTGCGCGCCAGCCGGCAGGACCGCGGCGGACTGGAGGCGCACCACGAAGGACTCCAGGCGCTCGGCGTCGCTCATCGCGCGCACCTCGCTCAGCTCCAGGCCAAGCTTGACGTTGAAGAAGCTCTCCATCACCCCGGCGAGGTGGACCAACCATTGCGCGGTGTCCCAGCCCTCGCCGAGCGGCCGCGTCGCCTCCGGGAACGGCGCCAGGGTGTCCAGGAGCGCCACGACGCCGATCTCGTGGCCGCGCGCCTTGAGCTCTTGCGCGATCTCATAGGCGATCTGCCCACCCATCGAGTGGCCCCCCACGAAGTAGGGCCCCTCGGGCTGCACGGAGAGGATCGCATCCGCGTACCAGGCGGCCATGTCCTCGAGCTTCTCGAAAGGCGGGGCCTCCCCGTCGAGCCCGCGCGGCTGAAGGCCGAATACAGCGGTTCCCTCCAGATGCCGTGCCAGGGAGACAAGGTAGAACGGCGTGGAGCCACCGCCCGGAACCAGGAAGAGCGCGGGCGCACGGCGAGCCCCGCTGCCCGCGGGTTCGGAGGCCAGAAGCGCGCGGGCGGACGGCGTGAGCGGAACCAGTGGGGACGCTGCTGAGGTGCCGCTCCGAAGGAGCTCCGCGAGCTGCGCGGGCGCCGGATTCCGGAACAGGGACACCAAGGGGAGCGGGCGCTGGAGCCGCTTCTCGACCGCGAGCTTCAGCTTGAGCGCGAGCAGGGAGTGGCCACCGAGCTCGAAGAAGCTGTCGTGGATCCCCACCGAGCGGACACCGAGGATCTCCTCGAACAACCGGACGAGCTCCAGCTCCATGGCGTCGCGCGGGATGCCACCCCGTGAGGTGCCGCGCTCCTCGGCCAGCTCCATCGCCCCCAGCGCGCGAACGTCCACCTTGCCGTTGGGAGCATGGGGGAGCTCCTCCAAGAGGACGAACTGTCCTGGCACCATGTGCGCCGCGAGCTGCCGCTCCACGAAGCCCCGGAGCTCGGAAGCCTCGGGCTGCTTCGCGCCAGCCCTGGGGACCACGAACGCCACCAGGCGAGCGTCCCCGCTCGTGCCTCTCACCAGCGCGACCGCTTCCCGCACCGCCGGATGGCGGCCGAGCGCGCCTTCGATCTCACCGAGCTCGATCCGATAGCCGCGCAGCTTCACCTGCCGGTCCGCACGGCCGGTGAAGAGGAGCGTCCCATCCGCCTGACGCCGGACGATGTCGCCCGTCTTGTACATCCGCAGCCGCGGGCCTCCAGGGAAGGCGTGCTCGATGAAGCGCGACTCGGTCAGCTCGGGCCGGTTCAGGTAGCCGCGCGCCAGCCCAGGCCCGGAGAGGTAGAGCTCGCCGGGCAGCCCATCCGGGACAGGACGAAGCCTGCCGTCCAGGATCAGCGCCTTCATTCGACGGATCGGCAGACCGATGGGCTCGGTCGCGCCGTGTGCCCCCACCTCCTCTGGCCGGCACCGGTGCGCGAGCGCATCGATGGTCGCCTCCGTGGGCCCGTAGAGGTTCCAGATCTCCACGTTGCAGACGCTGAAGAGCTTCTTCACGGTGGCCGAAGGCAGGGGCTCTCCTCCCACGCACACGCGCCGGAGCGTGGAGACGCCTGCAAGCCCTGGCTCCTCCACCAGCGCCGTCAACAGTGAGGGCACGAGCTGAAGCACGGTGATCCCGCGCTCACGCAGCACACGGACCAGGTGCTCGGTGTCCGCGCCCAGGCCGTGGGGCGCGAGCACGAGGCGGGCCCCGACCATCAGCGGCGCGAACAGCTCCCAGACCGACGCATCGAAGCTGAGCGACGTCCGCTGGAGCACGCGGTCCTCTGGACCCAGCGGCAGGGCCTCGTTCATCCACTCCATGTGGTTGGCGAGGCTCGAGTGCTCGATCAGGACGCCCTTCGGCTGACCGGTCGATCCCGAGGTGAACAGGCAGTAGGCGAGCGCTCCGCTCCGCGGCTCGAACGAACCCTGCCGGGCCGCATCGAGGACCAGCACCTCGGCATCCGGGAACATCGGCGCGAGGTGCTCCTGGGTGATGACCACCCGGGCGCCGCTGTCCTCGAGCATGAAGGCCAGCCGCTCGCGCGGATACGCGGGGTCAAGCGGGACGTAGGCGCCCCCGGCCTTCAGGATGCCCAGCAGCCCCACCATCATCCCCAGGGAGCGCTCCACCGCGATGGCCACCAGCGCCCCCGGAGTGACGCCTCGCCGGACGAGCTCATGGGCGACGGCGCCCGCACGAGCCTCCAGCTCCTCGTAGCTGAGCGTGCCATCCTCAGCCTCGACGGCGATGGCCGCGGGGGTCTTCCGAGCCTGTGCCGCGATGGCCTCATGGACCGCCGGGAGACGGGGCATCTCCTCGGGAGCGCTGGGGACGAGCTTCGCGCGCTCCTCGGCGCTCAGCAGATCCGCCTCCGAGAGCCTCGCCTTCGGAGCGGCGGCGAGGCTCGCGATGAAGCCGGTCAACTGGCGCACCATCGCCTGGACGCGCCAGGCGTCGAACAGGTCGACGTCGTACTCGAGCCAGCCCTGGACGCCCCGCGCCGTCTCTTCCACCGAGAGGGTGAGATCGAACTTGGCGGTCCCGGTCAGCATGGACACCGGCTTGACCTCGAGGCCCGGCAGCTCCATCCCATCCGGCTGCGCCTGCTGGAACGCGAGCATGACCTGGAAGATCGGGCTGGTCCCCAGGACGCGCTCCGGGTTGAGCTTCTCGACGAGCTTCTCGAAGGGGACGTCCTGGTTCTCGTGGGCCGCGAGCACCTGGCGCCTCACGCGCTGGAGGAGCTCGAGGAAGGACGGGTCACCACTGAGATCGACGCGCAGCGGTAGCGTGTTCACGAAGAAGCCGATCAGCGGCTCTGTCTCGGCAATCCGGCGGCCCGCGAAGGGCGAGCCGATGACCACATCCTCCTGCCCGCTCACACGGCCGAGCCAGGCGCCGAAAGCCGCGAGGAGCGCCATGTAGGACGTCACACCCTCCTGACGGCAGAGGGCGGTGAGCACTTGCGTCACGTCACGGTCCAGCGCCAGGAGCTCGACCGCGCCACGATGGCTCCGGACGGTGGGGCGAGGTCTATCCGCCGGCAGCTCCAGCACGGCCGGGGCCCCCGCGAGGGCGCTCCGCCAATAAGCGAGCTGCTGGTCACGGACGTGACCATCGAGCCAGCTCCGCTGCCACGCCGCGTAGTCCGCGTACTGGATGGGGAGCTCCGGGAGCGTCAGCGTCTCTCCACGGACCTGCGCCGCGTAGATCGCCGAGAGCTCGCGCATCATGACGCCGAACGACCAGCCGTCGGACACGATGTGGTGCATCACCACCAGGAGCACATGCTCCTGCTCGGCGGCCTTGAACAGGTGCGCGCGAACGACGGGGCCGTGCTCGAGCGAAAAGGGACGGGTGGACTCCTCCCTCAAGCGCCTGTCGAGCGGCGGCGCACCGGAGCCGCGGAGATCCTCGGTGACCAGGGGAATGTCTCCCTCCACCAGACGGGCCACCGGCTGGCCCTCCACGAGCGGGAAGCGGGTGCGGAGGGGTTCGTGGCGCTCCACCACCTGCCTGAGGCTTCGCGACAGAGCGCCCTCGTCGAGCTGCCCTCGCAGGCGGAGCGCGATCGGGATGTTGTACGCCGCGCTGTCACCCTCGAGCTCCGCGAGGAAGCGCAGGCGCTCTTGCGCGAACGAGAGCGGACGATCCCCCTCCCCCTTCAGCCGCACCAGCGGCGGGAGCTGCGGTGCAGCCTCCTTGGCCGCGATCACCGAGGCCAGCGCCGCGAGCGTGGGCTGCTCGAAGATGGCGGAGAGCGGCACCTCGACGCCCAGCGTCCTCCGCACGCGGCTCATGACCTGGGCTGCCAGGAGCGAGTGGCCGCCGAGCTGGAAGAAGTTGTCCCCCGTTCCAATCGGCCGCTTCTCGAGCAGCTCTTCCCAGAGCGCCGCCAGGGTCTGCTCCGTGGGCGTGCGGGGGGCCACGAAGGCCGCGCGCGCTGCGTGCTCCTCGAGACGCGGCGCCGGCAGGCGCTTCCTGTCCACCTTGCCGCTGGAGGTGAGTGGGAGATCCTCCAGCAGGACGATCTCGGAGGGAACCATGAACTCTGGGAGACGCTTCCTGGCGTGCTCGCGGATGGCGTGCGCGTCCACCGGACCGGCCGGGACGACATAGGCGACGAGGAGCTTCACGCCGCCCGAGGCGCCCGCGGAGTAGACGATCGTCACCGCCTTCGCGACACCCGGGTGGGTGGCGAGCACCGACTCGATCTCACCCAGCTCGATCCGGTAGCCACGGAGCTTGACCTGGTGATCGATGCGTCCCAGGTACTCGAGGTTGCCGTCCTTGCGCCACCGCACCAGATCTCCGCTTCGGTACAGCCGCTCGCCGGGCTTGAAGGGATGCGGGATGAACTTCTGCCGCGTGAGCTCCTCGCGGTTCAAGTAGCCCCGGGCGACCCCCACGCCCCCGAGGTGCAGCTCCCCCGGGACGCCGATGGGGACGAGCGCGCCGTGGCTGTCGAGCACATACCCTTCCAGGTTCAAGGCAGGCCGCCCGATCGGTGGCGGGCCGGACTCCCCCTGCTTGCACGCTCCGAGCGTGCAGATGATGGTCACCTCCGTCGGGCCGTACGCGTTGACGAACTGCACGCCGGGCCGGGCCCACGTGTTCACGACCTCTGGCGGGAGCGCCTCGCCCGCCGCGAGCAGGAGACGGAGCGAGGGGTACTCACGGTCCGCGGGGAGCACCGCATAGGAGGTCGGGGGCAGCACCATGTGCGTGACCCGATGGGTGATCAGCACCTTGGCCAGCTCCTCGCCCGCGAGCAGCGTGTCCGCCGGGGCGAGCACGAGCCTCCCCCCGTTGGTGAGGGCCATGACGATCTCCCACACCGACACGTCGAAGGAGATCGAGGAGAACTGGAGCATGACGATGCTCGAGTCCGCGCCCAGCTCGTGCCGCTGCATCTCGATGACATTCGCGAGTCCGCGGTGCTCGAGGATGACGCCCTTCGGCTGCCCCGTGGAGCCGGACGTGTAGATGACGTAGGCGGCATTCTCCATGCGGACGCCGCTGTCCGGGTTGCCGCTGAGCTCGGAACTCGAGGGCTCGTCGATCCAGAGCGTGCGCACGTGGGGGACGCGCCACCGGGACTCGGCGGCGTGGGTGCTCACGATGAGCCCGGCGCCCGAGTCCTCGAAGATGGTGTCGAGCCGGGCCTTGGGGTACGAGAGATCGAGCGGGACGTAGGCGGCCCCCGCCTTCCAGATCGCGAGCAGGCCGATGATGAGCTCGAAGGAGCGCGGGGCCGCCAGCGCGACCAGCTTCTCGGGCCCCGCCCCCAGGGCGATGAGCTGATGCGCGGCGCGGTTCGCCCGCTCATTCAGCTCACCGTACGTCAACACCGCTCCGCCCAGCTCGAGCGCGATCGAGTCCGGCGCACGCCGCGCGTGCTCCTCCACGAGTTTGTGGACAGGGACCTCGCGGGCCGGTGGCAGCACCCGCCCCCTGGCGAGCGCGGAGACGGTCCTTCGCTCCTCCTCGGGGAGGAGCAAGAGCTCCGAGAGCCGCTTCCCAGGGTAGGCCACGGCGTCTTCGAAGACCGTCAGGATGTGCCCGGCCATCCGCTCGATGCGATCCGGGTCGAAGAGGTCCGTGCTGTACTCGATCACGCCCGTCAGCTCGCCAGCCACAGGCTCGAAGAGGAGCGCGAGGTCGAACTTCGCGGTCCCGAGCTCCAGGCTGAACGGCTCGAGGGTCAGCCCCGGGAGGGCCACGCGGCCCTCGGCCTCCTCCTGGAGCCAGAGCAGAACCTGGAACAGGGGCGTCTGGCTCAGATCGCGCTCGGCATCCACGGCTTCGACGATCTTCTCGAGCGGAACATCCTGGTGGGCGTACGCGCCGAGGGCGGCCCGGTGGACGCGGGTAATGAGCTCCTCGAAGGTGGGGTTGGAGGACAGATCGATGCGGATCGGCAGGGCCCCCTCGAAACGACCGATCAGCGGCTGGAGCTCCCCCCGCTCACGGTGGACCACGGGCAGGCCGATGACGATGTCCTCCTGTCCTGTGATGCGCGCGAGATAGGCCGCGAAGCCGCTCAAGAGGACCTCGAGGCCCGCCACCTCCAGGCGCTCGCTCAGCGTCTCCAGCCCCTTGCTGACCGCGCGGCTGAGCGCGAGCCGTTGCGTGGCACCCCGGAAGCCAGGCTGGGGTGGCCGCACCCGATCCGCTGGCAGGCTCAGGGTCCCAGGCGCGCCGCTGAGGTTCTTCTTCCAGTACCCCAGCCGCTCCTCCAGCGCCTCACCCTGGAGTGAGCGCCGCTGCTCGCGCGCGTGGCTCAGGAAGTCCGAGGCCAGCGCGGGGAGCTGGGCGGGCCGGCCCAAGGCGTGCGCGGTGTAGAACTGAGAGAGCTCCCGCAAGAGGACGCGGAGCGACGCGGGGTCGCCCACGGCGTGATGCATCGTCGTGACCAGGACGTGCTCGCTGTCTTCGATCCGGAAGAGCCGTGCACGGAAGAGCGGACCGTTGGCCAGATCAAAGGGACGCGCCGCCTCCTCCACGAGCAGCCGGCGAAGCTCCGTGGCCGAGACAGGGCCGGGCACGGCCAGCTCGAAGGGCACTTCGCCCTGCGCCCGAGGCTCCTGCCAGACACGGCCGTCCCGCTCGATGAAGCGCATGCCCAGCACCGGATGCCGCTGGATGATCCCGGCCAGGCTCTCGATGAGCGCGCCCGTATCCAGCGCGCCCTTCAGCCGGAGCGCCATGGAGAGATGGTGCACCGCGGTGCCCGGGTAGAGCTGCTCCAGGAACCAGAGCCGCTCTTGCGCGAACGACAAGGCCGCGCGAGCACTCTCCGGAGCAAGCTCGAGCCCGGCGGGAGACGGCGCCCTGCGACCCTGGCGCTCGCTGATCACGCGGCTCAGGGAAGCAACGGCAGGGTTCTTGAGGAGATCCGACAGCCGGACCTCCGCGTTCACAGCGGCGCTGATGCGCTCGACGGCCTGCAACGCCAGGCGGGGGTTGCCTCCGATCTGGAAGAAGTCCTCGTGGAGGCCCACGGGGCTCCGCCACAGGACCTGCTCGAAGGCCTGGGCGACGAGCTCCTCCATGGGCGTGCGAGGCCCGGTGGCGGCCTCTCCCCTCCCCGGCGCGGGGAGTGCGCGGCGATCCAGCTTGCCTCCCGGCGTTCGGGGCAGCTCGGGGAGCGCCACGAACTGCGAGGGCACCATGTACTCGGGGACTCGCTCCGAGAGGAACGCGGGCAGCTCGTCGATCCGCACGGTCTCGGGTGTGACATAGGCGACGAGCCGTTGCGCTCGCGTGGGGTCTCCGGCGGCCACAGCCACCGCATCCAGGATGCTGGGGTGAGCGCAGAGCGCACGCTCGACCTCACCGGGCTCGACGCGAATGCCGCGGACGAGGATCTGGCCGTCAGCGCGCCCGAGGAACTCCACCGTCCCGTCCCGGCGCAGCCGCCCGAGATCGCCCGTCTGGAACGCGCGCACGGGAGGATCGACGCTGAGCTCGAGGAAGCGCTCCGCAGTGAGCTCCGGCCGCAACAGGTAGCCATCGGCAAGGCAGGCCCCGGAGACATAGATCTCTCCCGGGACGCCGACGGGGACTGAGCGCTGGTCGGTATCCAGCAAGTAGATGGCCGTGTTGGGGATCGGCCGGCCAATGGGGGGGAGCCCCGGCCAGCTCTCGGGGCTGCCGGTGAGCTCATGCGCCGCGACGACGTAGGCCTCCGCGACGGAGTACTGGCAGCGAAGCCTCTTCTTGCTGGCCACGAACCATTGGCGGATCGGATCGGTGATGCGGAGCTGCTCGCCCGCGGCGATGATCTCCTCCAGGTCTGGCAACGGCCGGTGGGTGTTCACGGCCTCACGCGCGAGGGGGTGGAGCGCTCCCGCGGGGAGGAAGAGGCGCTGGATGCGGGCCTCTTCGAGGAGTTGGACGAGCGCGCGAGGAGCGAGCCGATTCGCATCACCGGCAAGCACCAGCGTGCCTCCCGAGCACCAGGTCGAAAAGATCTCCTGGAGCGAGGCTCCGGTGTTGAGCAGGCCGTACTGGAGCGTCCGCAAGGGGCGGGGCTGCGCGGTGTGCCAGGCGGTCAGGTTGAGCAGCGCCCGGTGCGGCATGGCGACGCCCTTGGGCTCGCCACCCGATCCCGAGGCGTAGAGGACGCAGGCGAGGTGGTGGGACGCCGTCCTGGGCCGCGGGGCCTTCACCGCGGGGGCTCCGCCGCCATCCATCCAGAGGAACTCGACGCCGGGCGGTAGGTTCAGGTCGCGGTACTTCTTCTCCGCGATGAGGACTCGGGCCTTCGCGTCCCCGAGGATGGCCTGCAGACGCTCGGGAGGCTCGGAGGGCTCGAGCGGGACATACGTGGCACCGGCCTTGAGGACCGCGAGGACGGAGACCAGGGCCGTGATCGAACGCTCCAGGCAGATGGCGACCCGGACGTCCGGGCCGGCCCCCAGGGCGGCGAGTCGAACCGCGAGGGCCTCGGCCTCCTGGCTGAGCTGACGGTAGGTCCTCACGTCGCCGCGGTGCTCGAGCGCGGCGGCCTCGGGCGTCTTCTCGACCTGCCGCTCGAACAGCTCCAGCAAGGTCCGGCTGTCGTCCAGGCGCCCCGGCTGGGCGAGCTGTGCGATCAGTTGCCGCTCCTCGGGGGCAAGCAGGGGGACCTCCGAGACGCGCAGCTCAGGCTCCTCGGCCACGGCCTCGAGCACCCGGACGAGGTGCGTGGCCATCCGGCGGATCCGATCCTCGTCGAAGATGTCGGTGTTGTACTCGAGGAGGCACGCGAAGGAGTCCTCCCGAGGCTCGACGAAGAGCGTGAGATCGAACTTCGACGTCGGGCTCTCGGTGGTGGGCAGGGTGGCGCGGACTCCCGGAAGCTGGATCTCGCCTCCGCTCTGTCCCTGGAGGGAGAACATCACCTGGAACAAGGGGTTGTGCGACAGGGCTCGAGGCAGCTCGAGCGCCGCGACCACCTTCTCGAAGGGGATGTCCTGGTACGAATAGCCGTCGAGCGCCGCCTTGCGCACGCGCTGGAGGAGTTCCGTGAAGGGCGGATCTTCGGAGAGATCGATGCGGAGAGCGATCGTGTTGAGGAAGTAGCCGACCATGCCCTCCGTCTCGCGCCGGTCCCGGTTGGCCGTGGGCGAGCCAATCACGATCTCATCCTGGCCGCTGAGCCGGCCGAGGTATGCAGCGAAGGCGCTGAGGAGCGTCATGAACAGCGATGCGCCCGAGCCTCGGGAGAGCGCCTCGAGGCGGCGGCCGATCGAGCCCTCGAGGGCGAAGGACAGGGTCTTCCCACGGAAGCTCTGGCGTGTGGGGCGAGGACGATCTCCCGGGAGCGTGAGCACCTGGGGAGCACCCTTCAGGGTCTGTCTCCAGTAGGCAAGGCCCTCCTCGAGCCGGCCGGCCACGAGGCGCTGGTTCTGCCAGGCGACCCAGTCGGTGTAGCGGTTCGGCAGCTCCGGCAGCTCCGGCCGCTCGCCGCTCGCGAACGCGGCGTATGCGATGCAGAACTCGCGGAGCAGGACACTGACCGACCAGGCATCCACGATGATGTGGTGCTGGTTGATGACGAGGGTGTGCGTGTCGGGCGCCTGCCGGAAGAGCCGGGCCCGGAACAACGGCCCCGTCGTCAGCGAGAAGGGCGTGGTGATCTCCTCGGAGATCCGCCGCTCGAGGAGCTCGGGGGTGACGTCCTCGGACGAGAGCACGGAGGCAGGAGACGGCCCGATCCTCTGGACGGGAACGCCCGCGCGCTCGTGGAAGGTGGTGCGCAGCACCTCATGGCGCTCGACGAGGAGCGCGAGCGCCCGGGCGACGGCGGCGGTGTCGAGCGTGCCGGTGAGCCGGATCACGAGCGGCACATTGTACGCCTCGGTGTTACCGCCCAACGCATCGATGAACCAGAGGCTCTCCTGCCCCGGAGACAGGGGCCCGTCGCCCGACTGCTCGAGGCGAGGGATCGGCTCCGAGGAGGCGCCATGCCCGGCGACCGCCTCGGCCAGCAGCGCGATCGTCCTTCGCTCGAAGATCGCCCGCACCGGCAGGTCGATGCCGAAGGCCTCGCGAGCGCGGGCGATGACCTGGGTCGCCTTGAGCGAGTGACCGCCCAGCGCGAAGAAGTCCTCCTCGACCCCGATCCGATCCTGGCCCAGCACCGCGCTCCAGATCCCGGCGAGGATCTCCTCGTGGGGAGTCCTGGGGGCAATGTGCTCTGTGTGGACCTGCTCCTCTCGTGCGCGCGCCTCGAGCGCAGCGGAGTCGACCTTGCCGTTCGGCGTGAGCGGGAGCTCACTGAGGATGATGATCTGTCTGGGGACCATCACCTCAGGCAGCTTCTCCCCCAGGTAGCTCGCGAGGGCATCAGCGCCGGGCGGGTTCTGACTGGCACAGGCCGCGAAGCCGACCAGCCGGATGTCGCCATTGCCCTGTGAATCCACCCCCACCACGGCGGCAGCGCTGACGCCCGGGTACTCGGCCAGGACGGCCTCGATCTCCCCGGGCTCCACGCGGACACCTCGCACCTGGACCTGACGGTCCACACGGCCGTGGAACGCGAGGGTCCCATCCGCGCGGAACTGCGCGAGATCTCCGCTCGCGTACATGCGCGCCGCGGGTGCGTCCGAGAAGGGATCAGGGAAGAACCGGGAGGCGCTCAGCTCGGGCCGGTTCAGGTAGCCTCGAGTGACACCCGCGCCGCCGATGTACAGCTCGCCGATGACGCCGGGGAGGACGGGCCGCCTCATGCGGTCGAGGATGTAGATGCGGGCGTTCGCGATCGGCCGGCCGATGGAGGGCAGGCCGTTCCGGCTCTCCGCTTCGACGATGCCGGAGGTCGCGACGACGGTCGTCTCCGTCGGTCCGTAGTTGTTGACGAGCCGGAACGGAAGACCCGGCGGGGGCACGAGGTGGAGCCGGTCGCCGCCGGTCAACATGAAGCGGAGCGAGCAATCCGCCGGCCATGGCAGCGCGAGCGCGGCCTCGGCGACCGCCGTCGGAAGGAAGCTGATCGTGATCTGACGCTCCACCAGCCAGCGCGAGAGCTCGTCAGGGGCAGCGGGCAGCTCCGGCGGGACGAGGTGAAGCGTGGCGCCTGCCGCGAGCGTCGGCCAGATCTCCCAGACTGCGGCGTCAAAAGCGATGCTGGCAAGATGCGTCGTCCGGTCCTTCGCCGTGAGCCCGAACGCCTCCGTGTGCCATGAGACCAGATTGAGCAGGTTCTGGTGCGAGGCGAGGACGCCCTTGGGCGCTCCAGTCGAGCCGGAGGTGTAGATGACGTAGGCGAGATCCTCCAGGTGGGACGCGTCC
This sequence comes from Hyalangium minutum, assembly GCF_000737315.1. Lineage (GTDB taxonomy): Bacteria > Myxococcota > Myxococcia > Myxococcales > Myxococcaceae > Hyalangium > Hyalangium minutum. Next base: position 245,434 of record NZ_JMCB01000004.1, on the reverse strand, counting down.
CGAGCGGGCGCATCGGACGCCGCCGCCTCGAGGGAGACTCGCGCGACGTCAAGCCGGGGGATGCGAGTGTCCGGGACGGGATCCGCTCCCGCGTTGAGGATCGCCGTGGGGGACGCGTCGCCCACGAGGTAGGCGAGCCGCTCGCTCGGATAGTTGGGATCGAGCGGCATGTAGGCCGCCCCCGCCTTGAGCACGCCCAGCAGGCCCACCACCCGCTCCACGGAACTGCCAATGCACACCCCGACGATGCGCTCTCTCCCTGCGCCGAGCAGGCGGAGGCGCCGCGCGACACGCTCTGCGCGCTCGTTGAGCTCGAGGTAGGTGAGCTTCTGTCCGTCCGCGCCCACCACGGCCAGCGCACCAGGGGTGCTGCGGGCCACGAGCGCAACGAGCTCGTGCACCGGCGCGCGATGGTCGAACACGCGGGGGTTCTGCCCCCACTCCGCGAGCACCCGCCGGGCCGGCTCGTCCAGGAAGTCGATCTCGCCGACCGTCTTCGCGGTGAGGAGCGCCCCGAGCGCCGTCTCGAGCAGGCGTGCGAGCCGCTCGGCCGCCGCCCGCGAGAACGTGTCCTCCTGGTACATCACCCGCAGCTCGAGAGACTCGCCGGGGATGGCGACCACTGCCAGAGGGTAGTTGATGCGCTCCTGCGCGTGGATGGAGCTGATCTCGAGACCGCTGCGCTCGAGGAGCGTCGACCGATCGATCGGATAGTTCTCGAAGACGAGGAGGCTCTCGAAGAGCGGGCGATCATGCGGTGCATCCGACCAGAGCTGGATGTCCGCGAGCGAGACGTAGACATGGGGCTCGAAGGAGCTCTGCTGGGCCTGCAGGGCCGACAGGAACGCGGGGATCGTCGCGGAGCCATCCAGCCGCGCCCGCAGCGGCACGGTGTTGATGAAGAGCCCGACGATGGACTCGGAGCCGGCCAGCTCCGAGGGGCGGCCGGAGACGGTGACACCGAAGATGACGTCGTCCGTGCCCGTCGTCCGCCCCAGGAGGAGCCCCCAGGCGCCCTGGACGAGCGTGTTGAGCGTCAGCCGATGCTCCTTGGCGAACGTGGCCAGGCGAGCCGTGAGCTCCCGCGGCAGGTGCTTGACGACCTCGGGCTGCGCACCGTGGGCGGACTTGCTGGCCTGCCGGCGCTCCATGAAGGGCAGCGGCGTGGGCTGCTCGAAGCCACGCAGGAGCTCGCGCCAGAAGCTCTCAGCGCGGGTGGGATCCTGCTCCTGGAGCCAGGTGATGTAGTCGCGGTAGGGGCGCGCCGGTGGCGGCAGGGACTCGAGTCCCCCCGCGAAGGACTCCAACACCTCGCGGAGGACGATCGCGAAGCACCACCCGTCCAGCAAGAGGTGGTGGTAGGTCCACACGAAGCGGTAGTGCTCCTCGCCCAGCCGGAGCAGCGCGCACCGGAGCAGCGGCGGGGAGGCCAGCTCGAATCCCCGGAGACGATCCTCGTTCAGGAAGCTCTCGATGCGGCGCTCCTGCTCCTCCCGGGTGGCGCCTCGCAGATCCTCGAGATGCCATGGGAGCTCTGCCTCCTTCGCCACGACCTGGACGGGCTTCTCGAGCCCTTCCCAGAGGAAGGAGGAGCGCAGGATGGCGTGCCGCGCGAGGACGTGCTGCCAGGCCGCCTTCCATTGATCGAGCGACAGCCTGCCCCGCAGCTCGCAGCTCAACTGCTCCACGTACATGCCCGCGCTGGGCTCCAGCAGCGAGTGGAAGAGCAACCCGTGTTGCATGGGCGCGAGCTCGTAGATGTCCTCGATCAACTCGGCCTCGGTCATGACACGGTCCTCACTGCCTCACCTTTCACGGGATTCATCGCGGCTTCTTCGTCTGCTTGAGGACGTTCTTCAGGTCCTTGGCACTCAGGCGCGCGGCGGGGAAGTCCGCGGCCACACGGACCGTGGCGGCCGGCTGCGCGCGGTCACGGATCAGCTCGCGGATGTTGGAGATGAACGCCTGGTTCAGGCTCTCGAGGGTCTCCTTGCGGAGGACCTTGGAGCCGAAGGTCCAGTCGAGACGCAGGACTTGCCCCGCCTCGACGACGGCGTTGAGCTCGATGCGGTGGGGCCTGGCGGCGCCCGGGGAGTGGAGAGGGCCCAGGCCTTCCTTGGCGGCGCCGCGGAGCACGCCGTGCGCCGGGATGGTGCCCATCTGCCCGAGGTAATTGAAGACGATCCCGGCATGCCCGACGGCCTCGAGCCTCGAGCGGATCGACGGGTCCGTGGACAGGTAGCGGAGGACTCCATAGCCGGCCCCGCCTCGAGGGATGCGGCGGAGGGCATCCTTCGCGCGGGCGAGCGCCTCTCGCATGTTCTCCTTGGCGCCGACGTGCAGGCGCAGCGGGAAGAGCGCGGTGAACCACCCCACCGTGCGGCTCACATCGACGTCCTCGAACAGGAACTCTCGCCCGTAGCCTTCCAGATCCATCCGGACGGTGCTGTGGCCGGTCCAGACCGAGAGCGTCCGGGCCAGCGCGGCGATCAGCGCCTCGTTGACCTGGACATCGTAGGCTTTGGGCACCTCGTTCATCAGCAGCAGCGTCTCGTCCACCTCGAGCCGGGACACGAGCCGGGAGGCCTCGGCGACCGTGTCCGAGGCGGTGGGATCGTTCAGCGGGAACTCATGCGCGGCGTCACGTTGGGAGGCGGCGAGCCACGCATCGAACTCGGACCGGGCGTTCGGCGACTCGGCGTAGGCCTCGAGGCGCTTCGCCCAGTGCTGGAAGGACGTGGTCTTCGGCTGGAGCCCGATCGCCTGACCGCTCGAGAGCTGGGTGTACACGGTCAGCAGATCCTCGAGGATGAAGCCCCACGAGACGGCGTCCACCACCAGGTGGTGGGCCACCAGGGCGAGCCGCGCGGAGCCGGGACCCAGGCGCAGGAGCGCGGCGCGCATGAGCGGGCCACGCTCGAGATCAAGGGATCCATGGACCCTGGCGAGCGCTCCCTCCACGGCGTCGCTCCCAGCGACGTCCAGCTCCTCCAGGGGGATGCCCAGGGCCTCGCCTTCCGCGTGGTACTGGCTCCAGGCCGTGCCGTCCCGGCGGAAGCGGAGCCGGAGCGCGTCATGGTGGAGCTCCACCGCGTCGAGCGCGCGGCGGAGCACGGCGAGATCGATGCCTGGATCGATGTCGACCAACACCGCCATGTTGAAGTGCTGCGGCTCGACGCGCTCCTGCTCGAAGAACCAGCGCTGGATGGGCGTGAGCGGCGCGCTCCCCGCCACCTTGCCTTGCTCGGCGTGGAGCACCCGGGCGCTGGAAGCCACTCGGGCCAGCTCCGCGATCGTCTGATGCTCGAAGAGTTGACGCGGCCTCAGGCGCAGCCCCTGCTGGGTGGCGCGAGAGATGATCTGCAGGCCCAGGATCGAGTCCCCTCCGAGCGCGAAGAAGTTGTCGTGGGCTCCGACCGACTTCTTCTTCAGCACCGTGGCCCAGATCTCCGCGAGGATCTGCTCCTCGCGAGACTGGGGTGCGGCGAAGACGACGGGCTCCTGGGCCTCCACGGGATCCGACAGCTTCTTGCGATCAATCTTCCCACTCGGCGTCAGGGGGAACGCATCGAGGAGGATGAAGTGCGCAGGCACCATGTAGCTGGGCAGCTGGCTCTTCGCGTGCTCACGGAGAGCATGGACCGTGAGAGGAGCTCCGCCGCGGTTCGCGACGTAGGCGGCGAGCTGACCTTTGTAGACGATGACGAGCGAACGCTGGACTCCCGGATGGCTGTCGATGACCGCTTCCACCTCACCCAGCTCGATCCGGAAGCCCCGGAGCTTCACCTGGTGGTCGAGGCGGCCGAGGAAGTCGATGTTGCCGTCGTTCCTCCAGCGCGCGAGATCGCCCGTGCGATAGAGCCGGGCGTCGGGGCTGCTCGAGAACGGATCCCGGACGAAGCGCTCACGGGTGAGCTCCTCGAGCCTGTGATACCCGCGTGCAACGGCGAGCCCCCCCACGTACAGCTCGCCGGGGACCCCGATGGGCACCTGGTGCTGATGGGCGTCGAGGATCCGTGCCACCAGTCCCGGCAGAGGACGGCCGATGGGCGGAGCGCCCGTATCGCCCTTCCGGAGGCCCGTAAGGGTCGCGATGATGGTCGTCTCCGTCGGGCCGTAGGCATTGATGAAGCGCCGGGACTCCGTGGCCCACTTCTTCACCAGCTCGGCGGGGCAGGCCTCTCCGGCGGTGGTGAGCACGCGAAGGTCGGGATACGGGCCCTCGGGCAGCGCTGCGATCGCCGACGCCGTCAGGCACACGTGGGTGATGCGCTTCTCCCGCAGCAGCGCCGCCTGGCCCTCGCCGGCCTTCGAAGTCTCGTCGACGGGCAGCACCAGCCGGGCACCGCTCGCGAACGCCATCACGAAGTCCCAGACCGAGACATCGAAGGACGTGGAGGCCGCCTGGAGGACCCTGCTGTCCGGGGTGAGCGAGAGCAGCTCCCGTGAGGCGACGGCGATGTTCGAGACCCCTCGGTGCTCCAGCACCACGCCCTTCGGCTTCCCCGTCGAGCCCGAGGTATAGATGATGTAGGCCATCGAGCCGCCGCTCGGGGGCGCCAGGGTGGACGGCTCCGCAAGGTCGGGCAGCGCCTCGTCCATCCAGAGCGTCTTCCCTCGGAAGCCCGGCCGCTCGCCCAACGCGCGCACCGTGAGCAGGAGCTCCGCGCCCGAGTCCTCCAGCATGTGGCTGAGGCGCGCCTCGGGGTACTCCGGATCGAGCGGGACATACGCCCCACCGGCCTTCCACACGCCCAGCACGGAGACGATGAACTCGATGCTTTTCGGCAGGCAGAGCGCGGCCCGCTTCTCCGGCCCCAGGCCCAGCGAGACGAGGTGCCTCGCCAGGCGTGTGGAGCGCTGATCGAGCTCCGCGTAGCTGAGGCTGACGTCCCCTTGCTCGAGCGCAATCGCGTCCGGAGTGCTCCGGGCCTGGGCCTGGAACAGCTCCACCACCGAGCCGGGGGCGGGCGGGGCGTCAGGGCCCTCGGCCCACTCCGCCAGCAGTCCGGCCTCACGCGCACCGAGGAGGTCGAACGCGTGCACATGCCGCTGCGGCTGCTCGACCGCCGCACGCAGGAACACCACGAGGTGCTCGGCCATCCGCTCGATGCGCTCCCGGTCGAACAGCTCCGCGCTGTACTCGAGGAGGCCCGTCAAGCCGTCCGCGGACTCCTGCATGGACAGCGTCAGATCGAACTTGGCGGTGATGCTGTCCAGTTCCAGGGGCTCCACGTGGAGGCCATCGAGCGCAGGAGGCGAGAACGGCGCGTTCTGGAGCGCGAACATCACCTGGACCAGGGGCTGGCGGCTGAGGCTCCGCTCAGGCGCGGCGACCTCCACCAACTTCTCGAAGGGCACATCCTGGTCCGCATACGCGTCGAGCGCCGTGCGCCGGACGCGCGCCAGCAGCTCCAGGAAGGTCGGGTCTCCCGACAGGTCCATCCTGAGCGCGAGCGTGTTGACGAAGAAGCCGATCAGCGGCTCCGTCGCGGCGCGGTTCCGGTTCGCCACGGGCGAGCCGATGATCAGATCCTTCTGGCCGCTCAGGCGCGAGAGGTAGGCCGCGAAGGCGGTCAGCAAGGTCATGTACAGCGTGGAACCCTCGCGGCGACTCATCTCCTTGAGGCGTGTCGAGAGGCCACGATCCACCATGAAGCGGACCACGCCGCCCCGGTACGAGGGGGTCTCCGGCCGAGGCCGATCCGCGGGGAGGTTGAGGGACGTGGGCGCCCCGGCGATCCGCTGCTTGTGGGCCTCGATGGACTCGGCGAGCGCGCCGTCCTTCAGGAGCTGCCGCTGCCAGAGGGCGAAGTCCGCGTACTGAACCGGGAGCGCTGGCAACACCAGCTCGCGCTGCGAGCGGCGCGCGTTGTAGCCCGCCGAGAGCTCACGCGCGAGGATCCCCACGGACCAGCCGTCGGAGACGATGTGGTGCATCGTGAGGACGAGCACGTGGTCGCCCTCCGCGATGCGGAAGAGGCGCATCCGGATCAGCGGGCCGCGCTCGAGATCGAACGGGCGGGAGACCTCGAGCCCCACCTCATCTTGAATGAGCCTCGAGATCTCCGCCTCGGTGGCCCCCGGGTGGTAGCCGAGCTCCTCGGCCGGCGGGAGCTCGGCGTGCAGCTCCTCGGCGATCTCCTGAACGGCCTGGCCGCCCACCATGGCGAAGCGGGTGCGCAGCACCTCGTGGCGCTGGATGATCCCGTCAAGGCTCTGACGGAGCGCCTCCTGGTCGAGCGGACCGCGGAGCCGAAGCACCAGGGGGATGACGTAGATGGGCGCCCGCGTCTCCACGATGCGGTCGAGGATCCACAGCCGCTCCTGCGAGGAGGAGAGCGGGATCTGAGGCGGCCGCTCCATCGGCGAGGTGAAGTCGAGCGCCGCGGAGCCCGAGCGCTTGCGCAACTGCTGCACCGCCGTCGCGAGTCCCCCGACGGTCGGGCTGTCAAAGAGCGTGCGCAGCGGAACATCGACTCCGAAGACGGCGCGGACGCGCGAGACCACCTGCGTGGCCAGGAGCGAGTGGCCTCCCAGGTCGAAGAAGCTCTCGTGCACGCCCACCCGCTCCGCGCCGAGCAGCTCGGCGAAGATGCTCACCAGGATCTCTTCTTCACCGGTCCTGGGCTCGACGTACGCGGTGTCCAGGCCCTGCGGAGCCGCGGGGACCGGCAGGGCGCGCCGGTTCACCTTGCCGTTCCCGGTCAGCGGGATCTCGTCGATCACCATGATGCTCGCCGGCACCATGTAGTCCGGCAGGTGCTCCTGCGCCCTCTTCCGAAGGTCGCTCTCCAGGCGGCGCTCCAGGCGCCCGCGGAGGGGATCATTGGCGTGGCGAGCACCCGGTACTGCCTCGGGCGCTGCCCCGAAGAGCGCGATGGGCTTGCCGGAGAGGTCTGCGGCTGCGGTGAAGACCGCGTCGAAGGAGCCGTCCACACCGCCACGAGACCAGTCCAGGCTGACAGTGCACGAAGTCTCCCTGGCAAGCTGCTCGAGGGCCATGGGATCGATCCCGGGCTCGGGCTCGCTGGCGGGGACCGAGCCGTCGCGATCCAACAGGCGGCGGCGGAGCTTCTCGAACGAGCCTGGCTTCGCTGGGGCCTGATCGCTCAGGCTCGCCAAGGCCTCGAGGGCCGCCTCGACGCGGGCATTCCGGATGCCGCGCAGACCGATGCGCCGGGTGCCTGCCTGGCCGAGGCGCGCACGCAGCTCCAGCAGGCTGACGTTGCCCGGGCCCCAGACCACGTCGGCTGCGGGGGCCGGTGCGGTGTCCAGGTGGAGGAGCACATCGTAGCGGAAGCGGGTGAGCTCATTCAGGCAATCACCACGCTTCGGGCGGATCTCGACATGGCTCAGCCGAGGGATGCGCTGCTTCAAGGCCCAGAAGAAGCCCGGATCGAGGACCAGTTCTTCCTCTCCAGCCATCCGCCGCGCCACGCGCCCCTTTAACGTGTGGGGCTCGAGCGTGCCCGAGCTCTGGGCCAGGACGATCGACGCATGGAACGCCTCGAGCAGACGGAGGTTCCGCACGTCCCCGACGAAGATGAATCCTCCCGTGCTCACGCGCGCAGAGGCGGACTCCAGTGCCCGGGCGAGGTACTCCGCGCTCGGGAAGTACTGGACCACCGAGTTCAAGATCACCGCCTCGAAGCGCTCGCTGCCGAAGTCGATGCTCTGAAGCTGGTCCGCGGCACAGTGGAAGAGCCGCGCATGCTCGAGGCCCGGGGTCTTCTTCGTCACCCCTCGGAGCATGTCGACCACGACCCCCGAGACGTCCGTCGCCCAGTACGCGGTCGTGGAGGGCGCGATCCGCGTGAGCAGGAGGCCGGTCCCGCATCCGATCTCGAGCACCCGCGACGGCTTCCGCTCGAGGAGCTGCGCAACGGTGTGGTTGACCCACTCCTTCATGGCCTCGGCGCTGAGCGGCGCGCCAGAGTAGCTGCTGTTCCAGCCTGCGATGTTGAAGCCAGGATCCGTCTGGGCCTCACCCACGGAGCGCGCGTAGATCTCGTCGTAGAGCGCCTTCCACTCACCGACGTGGGTGTCACCGATTCCCCCGTCCGCGCTGGAGGAGAGGAGCATCTCCGCCGCGCCTTGCCTGGGCACCACGTAGGCGGCGATCCGCCGGTCGTCCGCGCTCCGCTCGTAGGTGGTGACGTAGGCTTCGGCGACGGCCGGATGGAGGGCGATCACCGACTGGATCTCGCCGAGCTCGATGCGGAAGCCGCGGATCTTGACCTGATCGTCAATGCGGCCGAGGTACGTGAAGGTGCCATCCGGTTGGCGGATGGCGAGGTCGCCCGAGCGGTAGAGGCGCGCTCCAGGGGAGTCCGGGTCCTCGATGAAGCGCTTGGCGGTGAGCTCCGGCCGCTTGAGATACCCCCTCGCGACTCCCGCTCCACCGACATACATCTCCCCCGGGACGCCGTCCGGAACGGGCTGGCCGTGCTCATCGAGCAGGCGGATCGTGAGATCCGGGATGGGGCAGCCGATCGGGCTCGCCGCGGACGTGAGGTCCGCCTCGGTGACCCGGTGATACGTGACATGCACCGTGGTCTCGGTGATGCCATACATGTTGATGAGCTGCGTGTCCGCGCCCGGATACCGCTCGAACCATGGACGGACGGTCGCTGCGTCGAGCGCTTCACCGCCGAAGATGATCCACTTGAGCCCTCGGCCGCCCTGCCCGTCATCGATCGAGGGCGCCCGGACGAGCGCTCGGAATGCGGAGGGCGTCTGGTTGAGGACCGTCACCCCTTCACGGGCAATGAGCTCGCCGAAGGCCTCGGGGGAGCGGGTCATCCAGTGAGGGACGACGACCAGGCGGCCGCCATAGAAGAGCGGTCCCCAGAGTTCCCAGACAGAGAAGTCGAAAGCGGCGGAGTGGAACAGCGTCCAGACGTCCTCCGGCCCGAAACCAAAGAGCGCCTCCGTCGTGGTGAACAGGCGCGTGGCGTTGGAGTGGGTGACGATCACGCCCTTGGGGCGCCCGGTGGATCCGGAGGTGTAGATGACATAGGCGGCGTTGTCCGGCGTGACGCCAGGCTCCGGATTCGGCGCCCGCTGCCCACCCTGCCACTGGAGCGCGTCCACGAAGATCGTGGACACCTTCTCCGTGGGAAGCTCGCCGCTGCGCCGGGTCTCGGTGACGAGCGCGGAGACTTCCGCGTCCTCGAGGATCAGCGCGAGCCGCTCACGCGGGCTGGCCGGATCCAGCGGGACATAGGCCCCGCCGGCCTTGAGCACGCCCAGGATGGCGATGACCAGCTCCGCACTCCGCTCGACACAGACGCCCACCAGGGACTCGGGGCCAACGCCACGGCTTCGAAGCTCATGGGCCAGGACGTTCGCGCGGGCGTTGAGCTCGGCGTAGTCGAGGTGCACGTCCCCGAAGCTGAGCGCGACCGCGTCTGGGCTTCGCGCGGCCTGTGCCTCGAACCAACCGGTGATGGTGCTCCCGCCAGCGCGATCTGGCTGGCTCACGGGCTGCGTGCCACCCTGGACCTGCGCGGCCGTGACGGGCTCTGCCAGCGCCAGCCGGGCAATCGGCTCATCCGGAGCGCGCACCATCTGCTCGAGGAGCTTCTCGAAGTAGCCTCGCCACAGGGCCACCGTGCTGTCATTGAAGAGCGCACGGTTGAAGCGCAACGCGCCGGAGAACGCGCCGCGGGCCTCCCACATCTCGAGGGTGAGATCGAACTGGGTCTCCTGCTCGCTGAGCGGATAGGGCTCGAGATCCAGGTGCCCCCACCGGACGCGGGCCTCCTCATCCGGCGTGGCCCAGAGCGCCATAGCGCCTCCACCCTCGCGAGAGGAGTGGAAGGTCATGGACGCCTGGAAGATGGGCGACACGCCAGGGCTGCGCGCAATCCCCAACCGCTCCACCAGCGACGCGAACGGGAAGTCCTGGTTCTCCAGCGCCTCGTGCACCACGTCGCGCAGCCGCGCGATCAGCTTCCGGGAGGAGGGAGCGCCGGAGAGATCCGCTCGAAGTGCCACGGCGTTGGCGAAGTAGCCCACCACACCATGAGAGGCAGCGTCCGGGCGCCCGGCCGTCGGGGAGCCGATCAGGATGTCCTCCTGCCGGGACAGGCGCCCGAGCAGGGCGGCGTAGGCGGACAAGAGCACGACGAAGGGGGTGGCCTCTGCGCTCTGCGCGAGCTCTTTGATCCGGTTCGTCAGCTCGGGCTGGAGCCTGAGTGAGCACGCGCCGCTCCGGTTCGCCGCGAGGGCCGATCGGCTTCGATCCGCGGGGAGCGCGAGGACGGGCAGCTCGCCGGAGAGCTTCTTCTGCCAGTACTCCCAGTGCTTGCGCCCCACCGCCCCCGAGAGCATCTCCGCCTGCTGCGCGACGAAGTCGGCATAGCTGCCCGTGACGGGCGCCAGCGACGGCTGCTCTCCCCGCGAGAGCGCCTGATAGATCTGCGTGAGCTCTTGCTGGACGATCCCCGCCGACCACCCGTCGTAGACGATGTGGTGCACCGTGATCAGGAGCACATGGTCATCAGGCCGAGCGCTGAACAGATCGCCCCGGAAGAGCGGACCCCGCTCCAGGGAGAACGGCTGGCGGTAGGCGCGAACGACCGCGGCCTGGAGCTGCTCGGCGCTCCAACTCGTCGCATCGATGTGAGCGAAGTGCGGCTCGAGCACGGGGTGGCTCGTCTGGAGGAGCTGCCCATCCGCGGTCGAGGAGACCGTGGTTCGCAGGCCCGGGTGGCGCGCGGCCACCATCTCGAAGGCGCGCTTCAAGGCCCCCACCTCGATCGGGGATCGAATGCGGAGCGCGAAGGGCGTGTTGTAGGCAGCGCCCTCCGGCTCCTGCTGCTGCAGGAGCCATAGGGCCTTTTGTCCCGAGGCGAGTGGAAAGATGCGGGGAGCGCCCTTCCCCGACTTCGCCAGGAGCTCCGCGAGGAGCTTGCGCTTCTCCTCGAGGCTGAGACCGCTCATGTTGTCGCGGGGGTTGCTCATGACTTCACCCTCCCCTGCGCTTCTTGGGCTTCAAGCATGGCACGGAGGATCGTCTCCACTTCGCCCTCTGACATGTTGTTCACTTGCCGCTCGATCTGGGATTCCGCGGTGACAGGCGCCGGCGCGGGTGCCACGGAGGCGGGCCCGCCGAACTTCGCGGACACGGTGCTGGCCACCTGCACCAGGCTTGCTCCTCGAAGGAGCTCGAGCACTGGAATCTCGACGCCGAGCGCCTCGCGGATGGCCCCCTGGATCTGCATCGACAAGAGGGAGTCCACGCCCAACGCCGACAGCGGCTTCTGTGGATCCACGCGCTCGACCGGGATCTGGAGGATGAGGGAGAGGCGTTCCGCGAGGAAGCGCTCGATCTCAGGCTGTCGTGCCTCCGGGCTCAGCTCCGCCAGGTGACGGCGGAGCGCCTCCGCGTCGCTCTGCGCACCATCCTGGGAGTCTCCGATCAAGTGCGCGGTCCGCGCGATCCGGCCAAGGTTCGGAGCGGCGCGCCCGAGCTTGGGCCAGGAGACATCGAAGATCCCGATCTGGGGCGTGCGGATCCGAAGCACCCGCTTGAGCGCCGCCAGCACCGAGGCGGGGGGCATGGCGTGGAGGCCGAGGGACTCGAGGTAGGCACGCACCGCCTCCTCCTGAGCCATTCCGATCTCCCCGAGGACGCCCCAGTGGATGCTGGTCGCTGCCAGGCCGCGAGCGGCGCGGTGCTCCGCGAGCGCGTCGAGGAAGGTGTTCGCGGCGACGTAGTTGCCCTGCCGGGGATTGCCGATCAGGGCGGCGACCGAGGAGAACAGGACGAAGAAGTCCAGCGGGCGATCCTGCGTCAGCTCGTGGAGGATCCACGCACCGCCGGCCTTGGGAGCCATGACGCGCTGGAGGCGCTCGAGGTTCAGCTCGGGCAGCGGTGCATCATCGAGCACGGCCGCGGTGTGCAGCACCCCCTTGAGCGGAGGGTGCGTGGCATCGAGCCGTGCGAACAGCGCGCGCATGTCGTCCCTGTTGCTCACGTCGGCGGCCACCCCGGTGACGCGAACCCCAGCGGCCTCGAGGTCCTGGACGAGCTGTCTTGCCTCGGGGGTAGAAGCCCCCTTCCGGCCCGTGAGCACGAGGTGGCGCGCGCCTTCGGTGACCATCCAGCGAGCCAGGGCGAGACCGAAGCCCCCGAAGCCGCCGGTCACGAGGTAGGTCGCATTCGCATCGAACAAGCGCTCGTCGGCGGCGGGAGCGAGCGCGACTGGCCCGGCCTCCGTGAACGAGAGCGTGAGGCGGGCAATCCCCTCCTGCCGTGCGTGCTCCGAGAGCCAGCGCCGCGCGTCGCCCGCGCGGGTGGCCGGCCAGCTCTCCGACGAGAGTGCCGGGAGCTCTCCAAAGCGCCCGAGGACGGACTGAAGCCGTGCGGCGGCCTCCTGGGGGCGCTGCTGCAGCATGGCCGCGACATCCACCCTGGAGCAGGAGATGCCTCGCGGCCAGGCGGTGGCGAAGAGTCCGTCCGCCGGTGCGATCGGACCCGCATCGACGAAGCGGCCGAAGTCCCCGAGGACGCTGGTGAGGGTGGGCTCTGGATCACGCGACGCATTCACCAGGAGCTCCACGCCGCTGCCCCCCGTCCATTCCCGGATCTCGTCCGTGAGCGTGGCGGAGCGCCGATCGAAGACCCGGATCCCTTGTGGCGCCGGTTCGGTCTCAGGGTCCAGGACCGCCGCGATCTGAGCGCCCGCGGCTCTCCCGAGCTCGAGCACCGCGGAGCCAATCCCCGCGGAATTTCCGAGGACCAGGAGCCGCTCTCCGGGCTGGAGCCGGCCGTGGGCGTGGAGCGCGGACTCCGCGGCGAGGAATGGCAGCAGCCGTCCCTGCGCGGCCCCCGCGCTGATCCAGTCGCGTCCCAACCGCACCAGCGTGTGCGTCCCGATCACGGACGGCTCTTGCGCGAGCAGCGCCTGCACCCGCTGTCCGGGCGCGAACCCTGGCGTGTCTTCACCGACCGCGACCACCACTCCCCCCAGCTCCACCGGCCAGAGGGACGTCGTCGAGCGCCGGCCTTGAGCCGCAGCCCCGAGCGTCAGCGTCACGCTGGAGACCTTGATCTCGATCTCCCCCCGTCCTGGCTGCCGCCGCGAGGCCTTCCTCGGCCGCCGCTCCGAGCCGTCGAGGGCGAGCTCGAAGACCTGCTCCCCACCCTCGGAGCCTCCTGGCTCCTTCGTGAACTCCTCCCACTCGGGGAGGGGCCTCTGCTTGAGGCGGCGGACGAACTTCCGGGTGTCACGCAGCGCGACCTCGTCCTCCTGGGTCTCTGCCAGGAGCTCGCGAGCCAGGCGCTCGATCAGCTCCGGTTGCGCGGCGGAGGCGCCTTGGGGCAGATCCACGGTGCGCGTCCGCAGATGGGGGAACTCGGCCGCCACCACGCGCGAGAAGCCGATCAGGGGCGCAGCGGCGAGCGAGGACACCGCATCCTCTGGAATCGCTCGCTGCGCATCCCTCGTGATGATGCGGAGCGAAGCACCCTCCCCCGGCGCCACCGCCATCACCACGCGGAGGAACTCGAGCACGTCACCCGCGTCCGCCACCTGGCTCGCATCCAGGCCGAAGAGATAGGCGATGTTCCGGAACCGCGCGAGGCCGAGCGCGTCCACGAGGCGACCGGCGTCCTCGGCCTCCCCAGGGCGAACCTGGAAGCGCGTGGCCGACTCGCGGGCGAACGCCTCACCCCGCACCACCTGGACGATGTCCTGGACGCCGGAGCGCTCGAGCGCACGCACGAGCTCGGCGCCCAGCCCGCCGCGATCTGCGAACACGATCCATCCGCCGCTGCTCTTCGCTCCCGCCTCTTCGGGCCGGGCCTCTTCGAAGACGTGCTCGTAGGTCCAGTCGTAGTACGACGGCCTGGGAGCCTTCTCCTCGGCGTCCGCGAGCGCGGCGCACTCGACGCCCACAAGCTTGGCCACCACCTGGCCACCGCCATCGAGCAAGGTGATGTCGCTCACCAGCGCGTCGGCCGTCCGCTTCCGGATCTGCGCGTGACAGAACAGCGGCTCTCGGGGATCGGGCAGGCGGGAGCATCGGATGCTCCGGCACCCCATCGGGAGGTAGAGCCGCTGCTCATCCTCGGGCAGCCAGGCCACCATGGCCTGGAAGCAAGGATCCAGCCAGACCGGATCCAGGACGATGCTCGGGTCGGCGGAGATCCGCGCTGCCTCCGAGTCGGGGAGCTTGAGCTCGGCGAGGAGCTCTGTCTCACCGCGCCGCAACCAGCGGATGCCGCGGAGGCTGGGGCCATAGTCGAGGCCCCGCGCGCCGAGCAGCCGGTAGAGCTTCTCCGTGTCGAGCTGGGGAGCGGCGGAGACGGGAAGACTGGCAAGCGGGACGTGCTCCGGCGGAGGCGCCAGGAGGCTCCGGCGGAGGCGCGCGGTGGCGTGCCGCGTCCAGGTGGTGCGGACATCGCGGGGGCGGCTGTAGATCGCCACCGTCTGGGTCGCCTCGTCATAGGTGGTCCGGACCACGGGCTCATCGTTTCCAGCGACGACGAGCGCGTTCTCGAACCGCATGTCCTCCAACATGTGGGGCTCGGAGAGCCCCAGCTCGCGGCGCAGGCCGAGCGCCAGCTCGACGTAGGCGGCACCTGGGACGACGAGCGAGCCCCGGACGCGGTGATCCGCGAGGCAGGGCAGGAATCGCGCGTTCAACCCGCGCTCCCAGGTGGGCGTGGGCGCGGAGATCCTGGCTCCGAGCAAGGCATGCTCGTTCGCGGCCCGGCGGTCCGTGAGCGCCTCCTCGGACTCGTGCCAGTGCTTCTCCCGCTGCCAGGGATAGCTCGGGAGCCGGGTGAAGCGGCTGCCTTCGGGATAGAGCCCGGCCCACGAGATCCGGGCTCCGGCGACATAGAGCTCCGCCAGGGCCTTGGCGAAGGTCTTCTGCTCGGGCTCCTGCCGCTTGAGCGAGGAGAACATCCGTCCCTCGACACGGGCCTCCGCGCAGCACTCCTTGATGGAGCCCAGCAGCACGGGATGGGGGCCCAGCTCGAGGAAGAGCCGGTAGCCGTCCTTCAAGAGCTGGCCGACGGCCTTCGCGAAGAGCGTGGGCTCGCGGATGTTGTTGCACCAGTACTCGGCGTCATAGGACACGCCCTCCACGAGCCCGCCCGTGACCGTGGAGTAGGTGGGAAGGTTCCCCGCCGAGGGCTGGAGCGTGGCGAGACACCGGCGAAGCTCCGGCTTGAGCGGATCCATCGCGGGGCTGTGGTAGGGCACCTCGACCTTCAAGATGCGCTGGAAGACGCCGCGGGCCTCGAGCTCGGCCGAGATCTCCTCGATCACCTTGGCGTCGCCGGAGAGGGTCACCGCGCCAGGCCCGTTGATCGCGGCGATCGAGACCGCGTGCTCACGCCCTCGGATGGCGGCGCGGGCCCCCTCCTCGGTGAGCCCCACCGCCAGCAGCTTGCCAAGACCCGCCGCCTTCGCCTGGATCCGGCTCCGCTCGTAGATCACGAGCATGGCCTGCTCCAGGGTGAAGCGCCCCGCGGCGTAGGCGGAGGCAACCTCGCCCGCGCTGTGGCCTACCACTGCGGCGGGCTCGACGCCTGCGCGCCGCCAGAGCTCGAGCAGGCCGATCTGCAGGAACGCGTTCGCGGGCTGCGCGATGTCCGTCCGCGCCATGTTGGAGGACTTCTCGTCGGCGAGCATCTGCGCCAGCAACGACCAGCCCGCCAGCCGCTGGAAGATGGCGTCGCAGCGATCGAGCGTGGAGCGGAACAGCGCGTCCCGCTCATAGAGCTCGCGGCCCATGGCCCACCACTGGGGCCCCATCCCGGTGAACACGAAGACCGGCTTTGCCGCCGCCGCCGGAGGGAGCACGCGGCCCGATGCGCCGTCCTCCGCGGGATTGTTGGCGGCGAAGGACTCCAACCGGGCCGCGAGCCCGGCCGCGTCCTCGGTGGCCACCAGGGCGAGGCGGTGCTCGTGGTGGCTCCGCCGGGTCGCCGCGGAGAAGCAGATGTCCGTGAGCGGCGCGGAGTCCGGAGCGGAGAGAAGGCTGGCGTAGTCTCGAGCGAGCGCGCGGAGCGCCTCGGGGCTGCGCGCCGAGAGCGGCAGAAGCACTGGCGCTGACAAGCTCACGGTGCGCTTCGCCTGCGCCTCCGAGGAGAGAGCGTGCGCGCCGCTGGGGGGCGCCTGCTCGAGCAGGCAGTGCGCGTTCGTCCCGCCATAGCCGAACGAGTTGACGCCCATCTTCAGGGATTCGCCATTCCTGGGCTCGAGCGCCTCGAGCCGCTGCGGAACCCGGAGCCCCAGGTTCTCGAAGGGGATGGCCGGGTTAAGCTTCTGGAGGTTGGCTTGCGGCGGAAGCTGCCGGTGCTGCAGGCACAGGCTCGCCTTGATCAACCCCGCCACGCCGGCCGCCGCCTCGAGGTGCCCGATGCTGGCCTTGAGCGATCCGACCCACGGCCCCGGCCCACTGGACCGCTTCGACACCGCGCCCAGCCCGCCCATCTCCGCGGGATCTCCGACGGCGGTTCCGGTCCCATGGGCCTCGAAGGCATGGAGCTCGGTGGGATCCAGCGAAGCGCTGGCGCACACCTGGCGCACCAGCGCCTCCTGGGCGCGCGCGCTTGGCGCCGTCATCGAGTCACTGTGCCCGTCCTGATTGACGCCCGTCCCTCGGATCAGCGCGTAGATGCGGTCGTTGTCGCGCACCGCGTCGGCGAGCCGCTTGAGCACCACGATGCCAGCGCCTTCTCCCCGGCCATAGCCGTCCGCGCGCGCGTCGAAGCTCTTGGAGTAACCATCGGCCGACAGGAACTTGCCCTTGCTCATGGCCACGAAGATCTCGGGCCGGAACATGACGTTGACGCCACCGGCCAGCCCGAGCGTCGTCGTACCGCTCCACAAGTCCTGGCAAGCAAGGTGGACGGCGACGAGCGAGGAGGAGCATGCCGTGTCCAGCGAGATGCTCGGCCCCCGGAAGTCGAACATGAAGGACAGACGGTTGGAGAGCACCGTCATGGTCGACCCAACTGCGGTATGAGGACCGATCAGCTCGCGGTTCATCGGCCCCATGTGCGTGAGCATGCTGTCGAGCATGAACCCGCCCACGTAGACGCCGGTCTGGCTGCCCGCCAGGCTGTCTGGCGGGAACCCCGCGTCCTCGAGGCTCTCCCAGGCTACCTCGGCGAGCAGGCGCTGCTGGGGATCGAGCGTCGCCGCCTCCCGTGGCGAGATGGAGAAGAAGGCGGCGTCGAAGACGTCGATCGGCTCCTGCAGGAAACCGCCGGAGCGGACGTACGTCTTGCCCGGCTTGTCCGGATCCGGATCGTAATAGCGGCGATGATCCCAGCGTTCCTTCGGAACCTCGATGATGCTGCTGCGTCCTTGTGTAAGCAGTTCCCAGAGGTGACGAGGCGACTTCGCACCTCCTGGAAACCGGCAACCGATTCCAACAATCGCGATGGGGTCACGCACAGTATTGGACACTACCCCACGGCGTGAAACACCGGTCAATACGAGATATCCCGCAAAACCCAGACTGGATTTCTCACCCCTTGAGATTCCGATTCAATGAGTAGGGTTTGTTTCGTGTCGCATCCGATGCCTGGGCAAGAGCTGGGTCGATGCCTCCAGTCGCTTACCGGCCGCGCTCCTCGCGCGAGCCAACCCTCTAGGTGCCATCGCTACGCCCACTCACGGCATCCAGCTCCGAGGAGAAGGTCTGCGCTGACTGGCGGTGTCTGCCTGCCTGCGATCCGGAGAACCCTGACGTCTGCGGCGAGGGCTATCGATGCCGGCAGCGGAGTTCTCGCAGGCCCTTCGCGTACCCCCCGGACCGCTGGTAGGTCTGCCCTCGTTCCAGGCCTCCTCTACGCCCAAGAAAAAGGGCCGACTGCCTTGCGGCAACCGGCCCTCAAACACCTGATCTTCTTGGAGCCGACATCCGGATTTGAACCGGAGACCTACTGATTACGAATCAGTTGCTCTACCAACTGAGCTATGTCGGCGCGGCGTGGCGCGGCGAATTACCATGCACCCTCTGGCAGGGCAATGCATTTGTTTCGGGCCCGCTCCCCTACCGACCGGTCGTGAGGTCTTCTGTGACACAGTGCGTCGGCTAAGTGCTTGAGATTCCATTAGTTTTTGCACTTTCGCGCACGGGGCGCGGGTTGCTTCCGCTGACGCCCTATGAGCATAAGGGCCACGGCTAAACCCCCTTCGCCTCACGCAAGGAGCAGCACATGGCTAGCGAAGAGAACTTCATGCGCGCCCCCGCGCCCTCTCCCAAGCGGACCATCTACACGGAGGCAATGGAGATCTTCCACCGCGCCGCCGATCTGATCGGTCTGGACAAGCGCGTTCGCCTCGAGCTGGAAGAGCCCGACTACGAGCACATCTTCTACGTCACCACCAAGCTGAAGGACCGCTTGGTCCCCCTGGCCCCCGAGGAGGCCAAGGCCTTCTCGGATCTGTCCGTCACCCAGGTCCGCAACCCCGACGGACTTGAGCGCCTGGCCGACGGGAAGATCATTCTCAACGGACGCGCCCTGCTGGGCTCGGACGTCAACATCCGCCGCGGCCACCTGCGCCTTCCGGATGGCGGCGTCTACCAGCTGGTACCCGGTGAGTCCCAGCGCTTCAAGGCCTACCGCGTCCAGCACAACCAGGCCCGCGGCCCCTACAAGGGCGGCATCCGCTACCACCGCGAGGTCTCCCTGGACCTCTTCAAGGCCCTGGCCGCGGAGATGACCTGGAAGACGGCCATCTCCGAGGTTCCGTTCGGCGGCGGCAAGGGTGGCATCCAGATCGACCCGCGCCAGTACGGCCGGGAGGAGCTGGAGAACATCACCCTGCGCTTCATGTACAAGCTCAAGAGCATGATCGGCCCCAACATCGACATCCCCGCCCCGGATGTGGGCACCAACGGGGAGATCATGGCCCTCATGCTCCGCGAGTACTCGGACGGTGAGCGCGAGCGCCACAACCTGCGCGGCATCGTCACCGGCAAGGACGTGCGCATCGGCGGCTCCGAGGGCCGCGTGAAGGCCACCGGCCAGGGCGTCGCCTACTGCATCGAGGACTACTACGCCGACCGCGGCGAGTCCGTGAAGGGCAAGACGTTCGTCCTCCAGGGCTTCGGCAACGTGGGCAGCCACGGCGCCGCCATCCTCGCCAACATGGGCGCCCGCCTGCTGGCCGTCAATGACGCCGACGGCTCCATCTACAACGGCGACGGCATCGACGTGCACGCCCTCATGGCCTACGTCAGCGACCCGAAGAACCTCAAGCGGAGCGTGGCGGGCTTCCCCGGCGCCCAGAAGATCGAGAAGAAGGACCTCTGGGAGATCCAGGCCGACATGCTCATCCCCGCCGCGCTCGGGGGTGAGATCACCGCCGACGTGGCCGAGCGCCTCAAGGTCAAGCTCGTCGCCGAGGGCGCCAACGGCCCCACCACCCCCGAGGCCGACCGCGTCCTCCAGAAGCGCGGCATCGACCTGATCCCCGACATCATCGCCAACGCCGGCGGCGTGACGGTGAGCTACTACGAGTGGATCCAGAACAAGCGCATGGAGCGCTGGAGCGAGTCGGAGGTGGATCAGCGCCTGGAGAAGGCGATGAAGCGCAACTACCGCATCATCCGCGACATCTCCCGCAACCAGCCGCGCAAGACGGACATGCACGACAGCCGCGGCTACTGCATCAGCAAGACGGTGGACCCGCGCTGCGCCGCGATGATCCTCGCGCTCAAGCGCATCGAGGCCCACTACATGCTCGAGGGCTTCTCGCAGTAACCCGCCCACGCCTCACGGCGTGAGCCCCCGGGGCCCGGTCTCCTCACCATGAGGGGCCGGGCCCTTCGTGTTTCTCAGTGCATCACCCGCTCGCGGTCCACCAGCAGCAGCGGCGCCTCGTCCTGGGTCTCGTACGCCACGATCCGCAGGCCCACGCCCCGGCTGTTGCCCTCGCGCCCGTCCCGCTTCCCGTACGCCAGCGCCACCTGGTAGCGCACCTCGCACAGGCACGTCATCTCCGTGCCGTCCTCCCCCGCGAAGGTGATCTTCAGCTTCTCGCCCAGCGGAACCGGCTCGCGCGTCTCCACGAACAGGCCCCGGGCGCTGATGTTCCGCCCAATACCCCGGGTCATCCCGTCCTGCGTCGTTAGGTACACGGTGAAGACCTTGTCGAACCGAAGATGTGCCCGGCGCTCGTTCACTCGGTGGTGCCTCCAAGAAGAGAGGCCCGAAAACTACATGGTGGGCTCATGTAGTCAAAATATCCACCACATGCTACCTGGACGTACCAATGTGAAGGGGGGCTGGCGGAAGCGATCCAGAGTGGCACGATGCGCGGCCCACCTCTTTCCAGGGAGCCCTGCCCCGTGAACCGCTGCTTTGCCGCTCTCGTCGCCCTGCTGCTGCCCGCGCTCGCGTTGGCGGACGTGGATCAACGCTTTGCCCGGCTGAGAGACGCCGCGGAGCCGCTGGGAGGCCTGAGCGCCTTCCTCAACCGCTACATCGGCGAGTGCGGGGACATGTTCGCCAGCCCGGACTGCCGCACCAAGGCGGACGAGTTCCGCAAGGCCTACAAGGGCAAGAAGATGTACATGATCATCACCGAGGACGTGGCGACGATGGTGTCCCCGGCCGGGTACCAGCCCTCCACGGGCGACTACGCCATCGACATCCTGCCGTTCTTCGCGGGCGGGAAGTACGCGCTGACGCACGGCACGCCGAAGAAGACGGATGCGGCGGGCAACCCCGTCCTCCCGCTGCTGAAGGTGACGGGCACCACTCCCGAGGGCTGGAACGGGGGCATGTTCGCGCGGGCGTTCTCCTCGAAGGCCGTGCGGTTGTCGGTGGTGTTCACGCCGCTGGACATCTGGAGCCTGCCCAAGCCGGGCGGCGGGAAGATCTTCGGGGTGGCCGCGCGCCTGGAGGCCGTCCTGGTGACGGAGGGCCGCACCGGCGATCACCTCGGGCTCTGGCTGGACGGCAAGGACGCCAACACCAAGAAGCGGTAGGCGCGGGCCTCAGTAGTCGCCGAGGAGGATGTCTCCCACGTCCTTCTCCTGGCCCTCCTCCAGCTTCACGGGCACGCGCTTGTACTCGTCGCCGCTCAGGATGACGAGGACGCGGTCTCCCACGCCGACGCCCTCCATCTTGAAGCTCCCATCCGGGCCCGTGGCGTTCTCCGGATTCATGGGCCGATCCTCCAGGACGAAGTAGAGCGCCCCGGGCAGCGGCCGCTGGGTCGCCGTATCCAGCACCTTGCCCCGAAGCGTGGCCGTGCCCTTCAGGGGGATCTCCACCTCGGAGGGAGTTCCAGCCCTCGGGGTCACCACAACAGATCCTCCCAGGCCGCTCTCCGTCCGGGCCGTCAGCCGTACGGGCTCGGACGGGGCCTCCCGGAGCTCGAAGCGGTCTCCCGGGAACTCCAGCGTGGACTGGTCCATGAGCAAGCTGCGCAGGTCCAGCGACTCCATGGAGAGGGTGAAGCCCTTCACCGGCTCACCCCCGTTGGCGCGCACCACCCTGCCCCGAATCCCCACGGCGGGCTGGAGCTTCACGACGAGGCTCCGCTCTCCCGGTTTGACCCCTCGCAGCTCGCCCAGCCGGCCCCCGTTCCGGGCCACGAGCTTCAGCCGGCCCTCGTAGGCGGCCTCCTCCTCCGTGAGGGTGAACGAGAAGCGCCCCTGCTCATCCGTGGGGACGTTCTTCCGCGGCCCTCGCCACCCCTCCTCAGGAGTCACTGTGACGAAGGCCAGCGGCGAGGGCGTGCCATCCGGCTCGACGACCGTGCCCACGAGGCCGTCCTGCTCGCGCGCATCGGGTTGCCAGACAATCTCCACCGGGACAGTTGCTCCCCCCTTCACGTTCACCCACTTCGACTCGCTGGGGCCAAAGGGCCAGCGCTCCGAGAGCGCCACGCGCAAGTCGTAGGCCCCCGGCTGCAGCGTCATCCGGAAGGTCCCCGAGGGCTCCAGCTCGATCGGCCGGAAGTCCGAGGGGACCTGGGCGGTGCTCTCCCGGGGATAGGCCAGCACGACCAGGGGATCGGAAGGCAGGGAGCCCTGGGCCGGGATGACCTTGCCCTCCACGGTGCCCGGCTCCTCCAGCGTGAAGTCCAGCTTCGCCGTCGAGTCCTCGGTGATTTCCACGATGTGCCGGACACCAATGGTCGCGCTCTCCCTGCGCGCCGTGAGGCTCAACGGCCCCGCGGGCAGGCCTTCAAGAAGGTAATGCCCCTGGGCGTCGGCCCGGGCCTCTATCGGCGTGCTGCCCCACGTGCCTCCCCAGCGGTTGCTGCTCACCACCTGAGCACCCGCTACCGGCTGGCCCGAGCTGTCCCGAACGAAGCCCTCCACCGCGCCGGTCCCCGCAAGCTGGAGCTCGATGGAGAAGCGCTCGCCCGCAGACACCGTCAGCGCGCGCCGGTTGACCTCCGCATAGCCCTGCGCGGACACCACCAAGTCATAGCTGCCCGGAGCCAGCTGTCCCACGGAGAAGAAGCCCGACGCATCCGTGACCGCTCGGCCCGAGTCCCCGCTGTTGCCGTAGGGGCTCACGTCCACCCGCGCGCCTTCGATGGGTGCGCCCGACGTCTTTGCCACCACGTGGCCCTCCAGCGCCGCGCTCTGGCCCAGCTGGATCCGCAGCTCGCGCACCGTCTTGCCCGCGCTGACGATGACCGGGGTGGGCAGCGAGCCCGCCTCACTGCCCCTCCGCGCCGACACGATGTGAGCCCCCGGCTCGGTCTCCACCGAGAAGCCGCCGCCCTCGCCGGTGGTGACCACCTCGGGTACGCGCCCGCCCACGTGCACCTCGGCTCCCGCGGCCGGGCGCCCCTGTGCGTCCACCACGAAGCCCTCGATGACTCCGGCAGACTGGAGCTCCACCGTGATCGGCCCCGAAGCGGGCACCTTCACGCGCTTCTGCACGGCTCGGACATGCCCCACCGCCTTGGCTTCCAGCTGGTAGCTCCCAGGGGCAAGCCCCTCCACGCGGAAGTTCCCACGCGCGTCACTCGCGGCGTAGATGCGCTCCTCCGCTGGCGCTTCGGCGCTCTGCCAGGCCTCCTGCTCTCCCCGGCCGTAGGCGGTCAGCGAGAGCTCTACCAGCGGTAGCGGATCCTTCGTGCCCGCCTCCACCGTGCGCCCCGTGAGCGTCTGGCCGGGCTCCAACGAGATCCGCATCCGCGTGCGCGCCTCGCCATAGGGCCGCACCACGTCTCGCATCACCGGGCCGTAGCCCTGCGCGCGCACTGCCAGCAGGTAGCCTCCCGGCCTCGACGCCAGCCGTGCCCACCCCTGCTCATCCGTGAGGCCGGCGCTCGCCAGCCGCCAGGCCACCTCATCCAGGCTCGGATCCCGAGGCCCCCGCCAGTACAGCCGCACGCTGGCGCCTGGCACTGGCTTCGAGCCTGCAACCACCTCCACCTCCAGCACCCCGTCCGCCTCCGAGGGAGGCTGCGCCAGCGAGGGCGTACTGCCCGCGTCCGCGCTGCCCCGAGCCCCCATGTCCTCGGGACTCTCCAGCTGCGCGGAGCCGGGCCGGGCCATGGCCTGCCGGCGCTGACTCCGCCCTTCCCCCTCCGTGTCCGTGGAGGGGACTGGGCCTCCCGGGCTCCAGAACCAAAGGACCACGAGCCCCAACCCCACCAGAATCCCCACCGTGATGACGAGCTTGCGCATACCGGGTTCCTGAACTCAGGGCGAGCGGGTGATGGAAATGTCGCCTACATCGAGCACCTGCCCCTCCTCCAACTTCACGGGCTGGCGCGCGGGCGTCCGGCCCTGCCCCGCCATGACCATGAGCGTGTACGCCCCGGGCATCAGCCGCTCCAGGCTGAAGCGGCCATCGGCGCCCGTCCGGCTGTCAGAGCTCCCGGCCCCAGAGCCCTCGACGAAGATCCAGGCATCGGCCAGCGGCTCCTTCGTGTTCCCATCCATCACCCGGCCCCTGACACCGGCTGCGGACTTCAAGGCCACCTCCACCTCGGACACCGCCCCCGGGCGCGTGGACGTCAGCGCCTCGCCCGTCGCGCCATCTTCCGTCCTCACTCGCACCTTCACCTCCTCAGCGGGCACGTCGCCGAGCTCGAAGCGGTTGCCGGGAAACTCCCAGGGGCCGCGGTTTCCCAGGAAGGAACCAGGTCCATCTTTCTCGAGGGTCAGGGTGAAGCCCTGGACAGGAGCCCCGCCGCTGGCACGCACGACCTGGCCTCGCAACGCGCCTGGGGGCTGGAGCCGCACCACCACGGACTGCTCTCCGGGCTTTACACCTGGGACTTCGCCCGTGCGCCCACCGTTGCGCGCCTTCAAGCGCACCCGCGCCGAGGACGTCACCGGGTCCCCCGAGTCGAAGGAGAAGGAGAAACGCCCCGCTGCATCCGTCGACTCCATCCGGTATCGAGACCGTGGACCCTCGACGGAGAGCGTCACGAAGGCGCTCACGGAGGGCGTCCCATCCGGCTCCAGAACGATGCCCCGGATGCCGCCCTCGGTGGGCTTCTCCTCTGGAGGCGTCCAGGTCAGCTCCGTCTGCACCGTCTTCCCCGCCTCCACCTGCACCCGCTTCGGGAGCAAGTGTGGAAGGCGTTTGCCAGAGACCAACCACACCTCATAGGGGCCGGGCGGGAGCACCAGGCGGAAGTGGCCCGTCGCATCGGTCTCGGCCTGGGTGACATCCATTTCAGAGCGCGACAGGGTGGCCTTGACCGCGTTCACGCTCAGGGGCTCGGGGGGCAGAGCTCCCTGCGCCGCGCGAACCACGCCCTCCACCGTCCCTGTCGCGTCCAGGGTGAGGTCCACCTTCGTGGTGCTCCCCTCCTTCACCTCCGCCTGCTGAACGGAGCCCATCGGCGCTCCCTCCCAGCGAGCGCTCAAGAAGAGTTCCCCAGCGGCCACCCCCTCGAGACGGTAGTGACCCTCCGCGTCCGTGCGGCTCTCGGCCGGAGCCTCGCCCAGCAGTCCGCCCCAGCGGCTGCCTCCCAACACCCGCGCGCCCGGCACGGGCTGGCCCGCCCTGTCCCGCACGGAGCCTTCCACCGCGCCGGTGCCCGTGAGCTTGAGCTCCAGGGAGAAGCGCTCGCCCGAGGCCACCGTCAGCCCGCTTCGCGAGACGGTGGAGAACCCAGGAGCGCTCGCCACCACGTCGTAGCTGCCCGGCGCCAGGCCTCCCACGGAGAAGCGCCCCGAGCCATCCGTCACCGCTCGGCCCGAGTCGCCGCTCTTGCGGTAGGGGCTCACGTCCACCCGCGCGCCTTCGATCGGTGTGCCCGCAGTGTTCGCCACCACGCGCCCTTCCAGGACGGCGCTCTGCCCCAGTTGGATGCGCAAATCACGCACCGTCTTTCCGGCGCCGATGATGATCGAGTTGGGCAGGGAGCCGGCCTCGGAGCCCCGGCGCGCGGATACGGTATGGTCCCCGGGCTCGACCTCCACCGAGAAGCCTCCGCCCTCGCCCGTGGTGGCGACTTCGGGCACGCGTCCGCCCACCTGCACCTCCGCTCCCGCAGCCGGGTGCCCCTGTGCGTCCACCACGAACCCTTCGATGACTCCGGCCTTTCGCAGCTCGACCGTGAGCGGCCCCACGGAGGGAACCTTCACGGGCCGCAGCTCCGTCCGGGCATACCCCACCGCCCGGGCCTCCAGCGTGTAGTTCCCAGGCGCGAGTCCCTCTACACGAAAGTCTCCGCGCGCGTTGCTCGAGGCGTACGCCCGCTCCTCCGCGGGGGCCGCCGCGTCCTGCCACCGTTCCAGCTTGCGCCCATGCGCCGTGAGGACGAGTTCCACCAGCGGTAACGGATCTGGCGTGTCGGCCTCCACCGTGTGGCCCGTGAGCGTCTGTCCCGGCTCCAGCGAGAGCCTCATGAGCGTGCGCGCCTCTCCATAGGGGCGCACCACGTCGCGCAGCACCGGCCCATAGCCCTGTGCACGCACCGCGACTTGATAGCCGCCGGGCCGGGAAGCCAGCCGCGCCCGCCCCTGCGCATCCGTGACGCCCGTGCTCGCCAGCCGCCACGACACCTCATTGAGGTTCGGGTCGCGAGGCCCCCGCCAGTACAACCGCACGGTGGCGCCGGGCACCGGCCGCTCGCCCGCGACCACCTCCACCTCCAGCACCCCGTCCGCTTCCGAGGGGGGCTGCGACAGCCCCGGCGTGCTGCCCGGATCCGCGGAGCCGCGGGCCCCCAGATCCTCGGGAGCCTCCGGCTGAAGCGCGGTGCCCGGCCGCTCCGTCCGAGCCTCGACCCGTTCCGACCCTTCCTCCACGTCCGGGGCATTCTCCGGGTCGGGCGCGCGCAACACGAAGAAGAGCGCGAGCCCCACTCCTAGCAAGACTGCTGCGCCGATGATGCTTTTGCGCATGACTCCGAGGATCCTCGGTCAGACGGTGAGGAGCGCGACCTTACTCCCTCACAGGGCGCTTTGACGCAGTGAACAACAGGGGAGCAGCCAACCCCCAGGCTCACGGCGAGATCGCCACGTATTGCTGAATGTCTCCGCGCTGCACGCGCAGCAGGACGTTGGCGCCCGCCCCACCCTTCTCCAGGGTGGCACGCACGGCGGCCACGTCCTTCACGCGGCGGCGATTCACCTCGGTGAGCAAGTCTCCCGGGGTCAAGCCCGCCTGCGCGGCCGGGCTGCGCGGAACCACGCCCGTGACGAGGACCCCCACGTAGGGCTCGTAGCCCATCTGAGGCGCCACATCCGGCGAGAGATCCCTCAGCACCAGGCCCAGATCCTCCATGTTGCCGGGGCTGGCCATGGCCTGAAGTGTCTCTGGAGCCGGGCGGGCGGCCAGCTTCACCGTGACTTCCTTCGACTCGGTGCCGCGCATCAGCGTCAGCTTCGCCTCGGTGCCGGGCGCCAGCAGCGCCACCTTGCGCAGCAACTGCAGGTACGAGCCGATAGACCGGCCGTTGACGGCCACCACGCGATCGCCCGGGAGGATGCCCGCGTTGGCGGCCGGGCTCCTGCGGTACACGGCCTTCACCACCAGCGAGCGCCCATCGCTCGTGGCACGCGCGTCGTCGATGTCCACCCCGAGCCATCCGCGCTCGAGCCGGCCGTTCTCGCGCAAGTTGGGCAGCAGGTCCTTCACCATGTTGATGGGCACCGCGAAGCCGATGCCCTGGCCCTGGCTCATGATGGCGGTGTTTACGCCCACCACCTCGCCGCGCATGTTGAAGAGCGGGCCACCCGAGTTGCCCGGGTTGATCAGCGCGTCCGTCTGGATGAAGTCATCGAAGACGCCCACCCCCAGCACGCGCTCCTTGGCGGAGATCATCCCGTGCGACACCGAGTGATCCAGCCCGAACGGGTTGCCGATCGCCACCACCCAGTCGCCCACCTCGAGCTTGTCCGAGTCGCCCAGGTACACCGCGGGCAGATCCTCGCGGGCCGCGGTCTCCAGGCTCAGCAGCGCCACGTCCGTGGACGCATCGCGCCCCACCACCTTGGCGGGGAACTCGCGGCCGTCCGCCACGCGCACGACGATCTGCTCCGCCTGGGACACCACGTGGTTGTTCGTCACCACCAGCCCATCCGGCGTGAGCACGAAGCCCGAGCCCGTCGATCGCTTGGCGACCCCTTGTCGATCCCGGGCATTCACGGTGGTGATGTTGACGACCCCGGCCTCCACCGCGCGGATCAGCGGCGCCAGCGAGGTAGGCGGGACGAAGTTCTGGATACCGGGATCCGAGGCCGCGCGCTCACGCCACAGGCCCAGCGGGCCACTGGAGGCATTGCCCCGCTCCCCCGAGGAGGAGAGCCAGGCGGACTGCTCCTGGGCACGGGCCTTGAGCCAGGCATCCACGCCCGGATCCGCGCTCGCGGCCGTGGCGAGCACCACCAGGAGCGGGATCAGGCTGCGTGAGAAGGAAGAAGAGACCATCAGTCGGGCCATGGCGACGGAGGCAACAACCACCCCCCTCGCCTATTTCCCGCTGGGCGAACGGTCAAGCCTGAGCTGGGGGCACGTACTTGGCCACTTTCACTCTGGCTGGACGGATGATGCGGTCCTTGAACCGGTAGCCCGCCCGGATCTCGGCCACCACCTTCTGATCCTCGTCCGGATGGGGGGTGATCTCCATGTCCGCCGCCTCGGCGGTGTTGGGATCGAACGGCTGCCCCACCACCTGGATGCGCTCGATGCCCATGCCCTGCACCTTGGACAGCAGGCCATCGCGGATCATCTTCACGCCCTGCCCCAGCGGGGAGTTGGCCTCCTGGCCGCTCATGGAGACGCAGCGGTCCAGCTCGTCGATGGCCTCCAGGAGCGTCACGGCCACGTTGCCGCGCTCCACGTCCATCATCCGCTCGCGCTCGCGCGTGAGCCGCTGCTTGAACTCCTCGCGGTCCTTGTTGACCGCCTGGTAGGCCCGGGCCAGCTCGTCCACGCGGCGGCGGGTCGACTCCAGCTCGGCCTCGAGCCGCTGACGCTCCGCATCCTGCGCGGGGCGGGACTCCTGCTGAGCCTCTGCCTGCTCGGACGCGGAGCCCTCCGCAGGCTGCTGGGCAGCCGCCTGCTCCGCGCCATTCTGATCCTGGGTGCCGCTCTCGGTACGGGGATTGCCGTCCATGTCAAACCTGCGTCGTCCAATTGACGCGAGCTTGCGCGCCGTGGTGGGTGTCGCTCATTACCTACATCCCTGAACAACCCGAACGTAACCGCCTCCTCGGATCTGTCAACGCGGGATGTGCGACTAATGCTCTTGGGGCGCGGGCTCTTCGAGCGAAAAGCCGTGGTCCACCTGGCCGGTCACCTCGTCGATGATCTCGACCTGGGCGGCGCGCAGCGAGTAGTACAGCAGCCACCGCTCCGCAGCCGTGAGCGTCCCCGCAGGCAGGGCCGTCTCAATCTCCTGCACTGTCAGCCGCCCCTCGCGCAGACCCTTCGCGAAGAGGGCCTTCCGAGCCATGTAGCTCTTCCCGATCCTGTTCTCCACGGCCGCCGCCTCCTTTCGCTTCAACTTAATTCTGATTTTGGACGCTGCAGGCAGCCGAACGGTGCACGGCTGCCTGCTGCCCTGACGCTCAGCTGTCCTTGAGGGGAGAAGCGTGCTGAGTAGGAGGATTCCCTTCCTGCGCCCCAGCGGGATGGGCGGAGACCACCTGGCGAGCCTCCGGGTGAATCAAGCCGCGTTCGGCGATGACCTTGGGCCCGAGCAGCGTCGCCATGGCGTCCTCCTCCACCACCTCGGTGGCGAGCAGGCGCGCGGCGAGGGCGTGCACCTTGTCGCGGTTCTGGGCGAGCACCTGGCGGGCGCGCTCGAGCGCCTCGGTGACGAGCTTGCGGACCTCCTCGTCCACCATGCGCGCCGTCTGCTCCGAGTACGAGCGCGTCTCTGGCATGCCCGCCGACCGCAGGAAGGCCGAGCCGTGCTCCGCGCCGAGCGCCACGGGCCCCAGCGAGCTCATGCCGTAGTCGCGCACCATGAGCCGGGCGATCTCCGTGGCCTGCTTCAGGTCATTGGAGGCGCCGGTGGAGATCTCCCCGATGAAGAGCTCCTCGGCGGCGCGGCCGCCCATCATCCCGGCCATCTTGTCGCGCAGTTCCTCCAGCGACATGAGGTAGCGGTCCTCGAGCGGCAGCGACATGGTGTAGCCCAGGGCCGCCAGGCCGCGGGGAATGATGGACACCTTCGTCACGCGCTCGGCGTGGGGCAGCATCCAGCCCACCACCGCGTGGCCGGCCTCGTGGTGCGCGACGATCTCCTTCTCACGCTCGTTCATGCGGCGGTTCTTCTTCTCCAGGCCCGCCACCACGCGCTCGATGGCCTCCTCGAAGTCCGCGCGCATCACCGCGTCCCGGTTGCGCCGGGCGGCCAGCAGCGCCGCCTCATTCACCACGTTGGCCAGGTCCGCGCCCGCGAAGCCCGGCGTGCGAGCGGCGATGCCCTTCAGGTCCACGTCCGGCCCCAGCTTCACGTTGCGCGAGTGGATCTCCAGCACGCGCTCGCGGCCCCGCTTGTCCGGGCGGTCCACCAGCACCTGCCGGTCGAAGCGGCCCGGGCGCAGCAGCGCGCTGTCGAGGATCTCCGGGCGGTTGGTGGCCGCCAGGATGATCAGCCCCGTGCGGCCGTCGAAGCCGTCCATCTCCGCCAGCAACTGGTTGAGTGTCTGCTCGCGCTCGTCATGGCCGCCGGCGACGCCCGCGTTGCGGCTCTTGCCGATGGCGTCCAGCTCGTCGATGAAGATGATGCACGGCGCCTTCGCGTTGGCCTGGGCGAACAAGTCGCGGACACGCGCGGCGCCCACGCCGACGAACATCTCCACGAACTCGGAGCCGGAGAGGCTGAAGAAGGGCACGCCCGCCTCGCCCGCCACCGCGCGGGCCAGCAGCGTCTTACCGGTGCCCGGCGGGCCGACCAGCAGCACACCCTTGGGGATGCGCCCACCCAGACGGCGGAACTTCTCCGGCGTCTTGAGGAACTCGACGATCTCGCGCAGCTCGTCCACGGCCTCGTCCACGCCGGCCACGTCCTTGAAGCCCACGCCCGTGTCGACCTCGGCCTGCACCTTCGCGCGCGTCTTGCCGAAGCTCATCACGCTCTGCGGCCCCTGGCCGATGCCCCCAGTCACCCGGCGCATCATGAAGCTCCAGAACAGCAGCACGAGCCCCATGGGGATCAGCCAGATCCACAGCACCTCGGAGAAGCCGGACTGCGGCACGGCCTCGTACTGGATGCCCTTGGACTCCAGCAACTCCACGAGCTTGTCATCGCCCGGAACCTTGTAGGCCATCCAGGGCAGCGCGTTGAGTTCGCCGCGCAGCGCCCGCTCCTGCCCGGGCTGCGCCGGAGGCGGTGCGGAGGTGTCCTTGAGGAAACCCTTCACCCACTCCGGGGAGATCTGCACGCGGGAGAACTGCCCCTGCGCCACCGCATCGCGGAACTGGCTGTAGCTGACCCGGCGGACGCCTGCATCCTGGAAGACGTTCCGGAATAGCAAGAAGCCCAAGACGAGCAGAAGGATGTAGCCCAGTGGTGAGCCGAACTTGAAGCCCTTGCCCGGCGTCGTTGGCTTCTCTGGTTTCTTGGCCTTGGGCCCCAAGCCACCAGAAGGTGTTGGATCCTGCTGCTTCATCGTCGGCACGCTCCGCCCCTCCCCACAGGCCTCGCTCACATGTGGCGAGGCGTCACACCTGCCGGGCAAAGATGGTCACCCCCGCCAACCCGTCAACCCGACGTGCCTCTCGCGTTGTCATCATGCCAACGACAGGTCATTGGCAGTCCGTCCGATACAACGGTTGACCCGCGAACTCCGACCCGAGCAGGTAGCCGCGCCCCCCCGGAGTGAAAGTGATGGCCTCGGCCTGCGCCTGGCTTGCGGCAGGTACCTCGGCCACCTCTCCCGCAATCAGCTCCTGGAGGCGTTGGGCCTTGGGGCCTCGCACCTCCCAGGCCCGGGTATACGTCCTCAACAGCAACCGCTCGCCTGAAGGGTGCAGGTCCGCGCCTGTCGTCAACCGGTCAACATCTTGCGGTGCGCGCAGCGTGCCCAGCTTCACCGCCTTGCCCGTGGCGCTGGGGCCAAGCCCCTCCAGCGAGTAGACGTCCCCCAGCGACTCCGGTGTCTTGGTGATGACAGCGAGGTGGCCCGATCTGGCGTCGATCACGAGGGCCTCCACGTTGTGGGGACCGTCTGGGTAGGTGAACGCCAGCGTCTCGACCGGGAGGGTGGCGTCCGCGAGCTGCTCTGGCTCTGGCAGCCGGAAGAGGCGCACCTCCTTGCGGCGCTGGAAGTTGTCTCCTGTGTCCGCCAGGTAGAGGCACGGGGGGGCCTCGGCCCGGGGCTCGCACGGCCCCACGGCGATGTCCTCGAGGTCCGTGGGCTTGGCCCCCGTCAGGGTCATCGTGGCGCGAATCTTTCCGCTGTCCTCCAAGGCATACACGCGGAAGGCGTCGTCCGAGTCATTGTGGGCCCAGAAGATCCCCTCGTGCCGCGTGCTGGCGGCCAGGCCGGACAGCTCCCCCAGCTCGGCGGGCACGGTGCCCGTCTGCCGAGGCGCTCCATAGAGGGTGCAGCCGGGGACTCCCGTGGCGGGGGAATAGAGGCGGAGGCCCGCGTCCCGCGCGCCGTCCTGCTGGGCCGACACCGGCTTGGAGCGCGAGCAAGCACAGATGCAGGCCACGCCCGCGATCAGCACCGCGGCGAGGCGTCCCACGTCACGATTCCAGATCGAGCAGCTTCGCCAGCGTCTTCGCGTCTGCGTCGGGGAACTGGTACTGCGACATCTGCTCCAGCGTCACCCAGCGGTGATCGTGCACGCGCAGGTGCTGGATCTCGGCCTTCGCGTGGGCCAGGCGGCAGCGGAAGACGCGGAAGTCGATGTCATATTTCGGGTACTCGTGATGCGTGTGCATCGCCTGATCGAGCACGGTGACGTCGACACCCATCTCCTCGCGGATCTCCCGCGCGAGCGCCTGGGCATCGGTCTCCCCCTCTTCCACCCTGCCGCCGGGAAACTCCCACAGCAGGGGCAGCGACGCCTTGGGAGGGCGCTGGGTGATCAGGTAGCACCCTTCGTCGTTCTGGAGCATCGCGCCTACGACGCGGATCTGACGGCGACCCATACGTTCTCCTGTCTCCTCGGGAGGGAGAGGGGCGGCCTAGCACAGCCAGCCGTCCGGCGCTACCGGCCATCAAAGCTGGCCATGGCACTCCAGGAGGTCCAGCCTGGCCTCAGGTTCCTCCTCTCTACCGAGGCCGGGACTCCCGCTTGCGACGCCCCTCGGTGGAGGCCCCCCGCCGTCCGCTGGAGGGGGCGGCTGCCCGGTGGGCCGCAGTGGCCTTGGGAGCCGTCACCGCCCGGGAGGAAGACCGCGCCTTGGCCCGCTTGCTCAGGGCCGCCACCTCGTGCTCCGCCTCCTTGCGTCCATAGAGCTGGCCGATGCGCCACAGGTGCAGGCGCAGCTCCCGGCCGAACTCCTCGCACGAGGGGAAGCGATCCGTCCGGTTGGGCGCCAGGGCCCGCCGGAGGATGGGCCTCAGACCCGCGGACAGCGTGCGTGTCGCCTCGGCGATATCCCGCGTGCTCATCGCTCGGACCTGCTCGATGAAGGACCAGGTGAGCTTGCGGATCTGCCCCTTGAGATCCACCACGAGCGCGACGGCGGCCTTGTCGCTCTTGCCCAGCGAGGTGGCCTCGTCCACGCGGCGCCGCAGCTCGCGCAGTTCCTGGGTGAGCCGATCCGTGCCCTCGATGAGCGGCCGGCCCGTGAGCAGGTGCAGGAGCACGGCGGCCAAGGAGAATTGATCGGCGCGCCCGTCCAGCTGCGCCTTGCGCGTCACCTCGGGCGAGGCATACGCGAGGTTGTTGGGCAGCGCATCGTCCTCCGTGGGGTAGCGCGAGGGATCCGAGGACCAGACGGCTCCGAAGTCGGTGAGCTTCACCTGCCCCTGGTTGCCCAGGATGATGGTGTCCAGCGACACGTTGCGGTGGACCAGGCGCATCCACCGCCCCTGCTCGTTGGTGAGCAGGTGAGCGTGGTGAAGCGCGTCGGCGACCTCGGCCCCCACGTAACAGGCGAACGCCTCGGAGAGCGGCTTGCCCACCTGGGTGGACAGCGCGAGCAGGGCGTCCAGGCGGTGCCCCTCCACATACTCCAGCACGAGGTAAGGATCGCCCTCGGTACCCTCCAGGTCGTGCATGGTCGCGATGCTGGGGTGCCGCAACCGGGCGTTGATGGCCACCTCCTCCATGAGCCGGCGGTAGTCCTCCTCGCGGCAGTCGCGGCTCAGCCGCTTGAGGACGACGTAGTCCCCCATGTTCGAGTCGAAGTGCCGCCGTGCCAGCAGCAGCTCTCCGTGCCAGGTGTGCTCCAGGGGCCGGACGAGCTCATAGGTGGTGCGACCGGACTGCAGCAGCACGGGACCGGCCAGGGGGGAATGGACCGAGGAAGTGCTCGGCATGGAAGGGGCTCCTCGTTTCATATAGCGGACAACCCAAAGGGTAAATTTACAGCGACTCTACGTCGAGAGTAGCCCCCGAATGAAAGAGGGCCGTCGAAAGACTCATTGCGTCGTATGGACTAGGCTGGAAGGCCCCCAGGGAGTTCCCCCATGAGTCAGAGAGAACGGGCCATCGCCCTCGGAGCCGCCATCCGCGAGGCCCGGGAGAAGGCAGGCCTGTCGCAGGAAGAGGTCGCCCGCCGGGTCGACCTGCCCCCCATGAGCTACGGGAGCATCGAGCGCGGGCGGCTGCTGCCGAGCGTCTCCACGCTGACGCGGCTGTGTGTGATGCTGAAGATCGACCCGGACAATCTTCCCGACCTGCAGGACGTGCGCGACTAGACTGGAGGGATGGCCTCCATCCATTTCCTCGGTGCCGCGGGTACCGTCACCGGCTCGAAGTTCCTGCTGGAGCACGAGGGGCAGCGCGTGCTCGTCGACTGCGGGCTATTCCAGGGCAAGAAGGAGCTGCGGCAGCGCAACTGGGAGCCCCTCCCCGTCCCGGCCTCGAGCCTGGATGCGATCGTCCTGACGCACGCGCATATCGACCACACGGGCGGGCTGCCGCGGGTGGTGCGCGAGGGCTACAACGGCTCGGTGTACTGCACCTCGGGGACGCGGGACTTGTCGGCGCTGCTGCTGCCGGACTCGGCGCACCTCCAAGAGGAAGAGGCGCGCTACGCCAACAAGGAGCACTACTCCCGGCACCAGCCGGCACTGCCGCTCTACGGGGTACAGGATGCCGAGCGAGCGGTGAGGCTGATGGAGACGTTCGGTTACGAGCGGCCCAAGCAGATCCTCCCGGGCATCACCCTCACCTTTTATAGGGCGGGCCACATCCTGGGCTCGGCGGTGTGCGCCTTCGACTTGAAGAGCACGGGCCAACGCGTGGTGTTCAGTGGAGATCTCGGCCGCTACAACGCGCCCATCCTGAGGGATCCGGAGAGCGTGAGCGGGGCCACCACGCTGGTGGTGGAGAGCACCTACGGTGACCGGGAGCACGGCGAGACGCGCCCCGAGGAGGCGCTGTGCAACGCGGTGAAGCGGGCCTACGACCGCCGGGGCATGGTGATCATCCCCGCCTTCGCGGTGGGGAGGACGCAGGAGCTGCTCTACCACCTGCGCAACCTGGAGGAGGCGAGCCGGATTCCGGAGATGGATGTGTTCGTGGACTCGCCCATGGCGTGCGACGCCACCCCGATCTACCTGGCGCACCCGGAGGAGCATGACCTGGGCATGAGCTCGCTGGTGGAGCGCGGGAAGACGCCACTGGCCACGCGGCGCACGCGGTTCGTCACCTCGCCGAACGACAGCAAGCGGCTCAACATGCACGAGGGGCCGGGGATCATCATCTCCGCGTCGGGGATGGCCACGGGCGGCCGGGTGCTGCACCACATGAAGCACCGGCTGCCGGACGCGCGAAACACCGTGCTCTTCGTGGGCTACCAGTCCGAGGGCACGCGCGGGCGGCGCCTGCTGGATGGGGAGAAGCAGATCAAGATCCACGGGGAGATGATCCCGGTGGAGGCGGACATCCGCGTGGTGAGCGGGTTCTCCGCGCACGCGGACTGGACCGAGACGCTGCGCTGGATGGAGGGCTTCGAGTCACCGCCCCGGCAGACGCTGCTGGTGCACGGTGAGCCCTCGGCGCTCCAGGCGCTGAAGAACCGCGTGGAGTCCCAGGGCTGGAAGGCCGCAGTGCCCCGGTACCTGGAGCGGGTGGAGCTCGCGTCGTAGGCGTCTCTCCTGCCTGCCCATCGAGCACGCAAGGGGCTCATTGCCGCGCGCCCGGACGGACACGAACCTCCAGGAGAGACCCTGGCCAGGAGCGGCCAGGCGTGCGTACGAGCATGGGGCTGGCTGAGTGCCCCAGGGGGAGGCCGCGATGGCAGGCAGGCGTGATGATGAGAAGCGATTCCGAGGCGACGTGCGCGATGCGGAGGCGGATCGACGAACCGATCGCCACCGCGGTTCGGACGAGCGGGGCTACGGAGAGGGCGAGCGGCTGGGCCGTGATTGGGAGCGCGCGGACATGCGCGGCACCGAGCGCGCTCGCTCTACCCGGGATGAGCTGACCCGGAGTGCCGACGAGAAGAGATTCGGCCGGGGGCGGGAGGACTTTGGCTCGCGGGAGCTGCCCCGAGAGCAGGGCGAGCGGCGGTTCCGGGACCCGGGGCGTGAGCGGGACGTGCGCCGGTATGACGATCGGGATCGCGAGATGTGGGGCCGAGCCCCCGGCGACGTCGACCGGGAGGATTGGCGGGCCAGTCCGAGCGGCTCCTTCCACGACGAGTTGCGCGAGGAGCGGGGGCGCCCGCAGCGGTACGGGGAGCGGATGGGCCCCTCCAGCCGGCCTTACGACACTGAGCGGTGGAGGGGTGAAGCGCCCGAGCGGGAGGAGCGTCCCCACTACAACCTCGCGGGGCTGCATGACCTGGACGACCTGTCCGAGCTTCGCCATCGATACAGCGAGCAGCGCCACCACCGGGACTATGAGCCGCGCTACGGACATGGACCCGGCGTGGAGAACATGGAACCCCTCCGCACGGGCTACGGTACCAGCATGACCCGCCGGGAGAATGGGGATCGCGAGCTGGGGCACGGGGGCATGCTGGGCGGCACCTACCGCGAGAGCGCAACACGTCCCATGGGCCGGGGGCCGAAGGGCTACCAGCGCTCGGACTCCCGCATCCGCGAGGAGCTGTGCGACCGGCTCATGATGAGCTGGATGGACGCCGAGAACGTCGACGTCCAGGTCAAAGACGGTGAGATCATCCTCCTGGGGACGGTGAAGAGCCGGGACGAGAAGCGGGCCATCGAGGCGCTCGCCGAGTCCGTGCTCGGGGTGAAGGACGTCCACAACTCGCTGCGAGTGCAGCGCGAGGGGCAAGTGAGCACCAGTGCCCAGCCGGAGGTGCACGGCGAGCAGCTCCCGCTGGCCCAGAACCGCGAGGGCCAAGCGCAGGTGCCGGGCCGCCGAGGGCCGGCCCCAGAGCGGGGGGCGCAGGACCAGGAGCAGGCGCCGGTGCAGAAGCCCGGGGACACTCCGCTGCACTCGTGAGGTAGCGGCCGTGAGCGCAGCACCCGCGGCGCCTCAGATGGATTCGAGGCGCCGCGCTGGCACCCACGGGGTGCCGTTCAGCATGAGCGGCGCCCTCCCCTGTCAGCCCCTCGTCGCGTCTGAAGGCGTCACGCTGATGACCACCGACTTCGAGGCCGGCGTGCGGCTCTTCTCCGCGTAGTTGTCGATGGGCACCAACACGTTGGTCTCGGGGAAGTACGTGGCCGCGCACCGCCGGGGGATCCGGTAAGGCACCACCACGAAGCGGCGCGCTACGCGCTGCTCGCCCCGGAAGTGGCTCGTGAGATCCACCACCTGCCCCTCGGAGACTCCCAGCGCGCGCATGTCCTCCGGGTTCAGCAGCACCACCCGCCGCCCATTGAGGATGCCGCGATACCGATCATCCAGTCCGTACAGCGTGGTGTTGTACTGGTCGTGGCTGCGGATCGTCATCATCAGCAACTGGCCCGGGGCCAGCTCGATGCGCGGCAGCGGGTGAACCGTGAAGCGCGCCTTGCCATCGGGCGTGGTGAAGCGGCCCTCGCGCGGCCCGTTGGGCAGGTAGAAGCCGCCCGGTTCGCGCACGCGCCGGTTGAAGTCCTGGAAGCCCGGCACGACACGCGCGATACGCTCACGGATGCGATCGTAGTCCTCCACCAGCGCCTGCCACTCCACCCGGCTGCGCTGGCCGAGCACCGCCCGCGCCAGCCCAGCGACAATGTCCGGCTCGCTGCGCAGGTGCTCGGAGGCGGGCTCCACCGCGCCCCGCGAGGTGTGCACCACGCCCATCGAGTTCTCCACCGTGACGAACTGCTCGCCGCCCGTGCGGACATCCCGCTCGGTGCGCCCGAGGCACGGGAGGATGAGCGCCCGTCGGCCGTGAACGAGGTGCGCCCGGTTCAGCTTGGTGGACACGTGCGCGGTGAGGCGCGTGCGGCGCAGAGCCTCGGCGGTGAACTCGGTGTCCGGCGTGGCCGATAGGAAGTTCCCCCCGAGCGCGAAGAGCACCTTCACCTGCCCGGCGTGCATGGCACGGATGGTGGCCACGGTATCCAGGCCCGGGTTGCGCGGAGGCTCGAAGGAGAACTCGCGCTGGAGCGCGTCCAAGAACGCGGGGGCTGGCTTCTCCACGATGCCCATGGTCCGATCGCCCTGGACGTTGCTGTGGCCTCGCACCGGGCACAGCCCTGCGCCCGGCTTGCCGATGCTGCCTCGCATCAGCGCCAGGTTGGCGATCTCCTGGATGTTCGCCACGGCATTCTGGTGCTGCGTGAGCCCCATGGCCCAGCAGAAGATCGTCCGGTCCGAGTTCGCCAGGATCTGCGCCGCCGCGCGGATCTGATCGGCGGGCACTCCGCTCTGCTCCACCACCTCATCCCAGGAGATGGCGCGCAGGGCCTCCACGTAGGCCTCGAAGCCCGTGGTCCGCTGCCGGATGAAGTCCTTGGCCACCACCTGGCCGGGCCGCTTCGCATCCTCCTCCAGGAGCGCCTTGCCCAGGCCCTTCAGCAGCGCCACGTCGCCGTTGATGCGCACGGGCAGCCATAGGCGGTTGATGGCCGTGCCCGGCCCGATGAGCTGGATCAGCTCCTGGGGATGCTTGAAGCGGTTGAGGCCCGTCTCGGGCAGCGGGTTGATGCTGACGATCTGGCACCCTCGCCGGGCTGCTGCCTGCAGCGAGGTGAGCATGCGCGGATGGTTGGTGCCAGGGTTCTGGCCAATGACGAAGATGGCCTCGGCCTTCTCGAAGTCCTCCAGCGTCACCGTGCCCTTGCCGATGCCGATCGCTTCATTGAGGGCCGTGCCGCTCGACTCGTGGCACAGATCGGCGCAGTCCGGCAGGTTGTTGGTGCCGAACTGCCGCACGAAGAGCTGGTAGAGGAACGCAGCCTCGTTGCTGGTGCGGCCGGAGGTGTAGAAGCAAGCCTCGTCCGGCGAGCCAAGCGCGTTCAGTTCCTCTGCCACGAGCGCGAACGCCGCCTCCCACGAGATCGGCTCGTAGTGCGTGCCGCCCTCGCGCAGCACCATGGGGTGCGTCAGGCGGCCCTGCTTGCCGAGCCACAGGTCCGACTGCGCGGCGAGCTCGGAGACGCTGTGCTGACGGAAGAACTCCGGGGTGATCCGGGCCAGGGTGCCTTCCTCGGCCACGGCCTTCGCGCCGTTCTCGCAGAACTCCGCGACGGAGCGGTGGGTATCGGGATCCGGCCAGGCACAGCCGGGACAGTCGAAGCCGTCTTGCTGGTTGAGCTTGAGCAGCAACTGGGTGCCACGGATGGCCCCCATCTCGCCCCAGGCGTGCTGGAGCGAGGACATCACCGCGGGCACACCACCGGCCACTTCCTGCACGGGGCCCACGGCGGGCGGCTTCGGCTCGATCGGGGGCTGGGCGCTGGGCAGCGCCCTGGCGAGCGAGGCCGAAGATCCAACAGGGTCCTTGGGCGCTACCTGCTCGTTGCTGCGCGCATCCGCCATGCCTGCCGCTCCTCACCCAGATGTCCGTACTCCGAACAGCCTGTTACCCTCATCCTAGTCGACCTTCCATCGGCCGCCGCTGCCTGCTTGCTCCCTTCAGACCAGAAGATGACTCACCATTGGCCTTCACGCGTCCTCGTGCCCCTGACCCTCGCCCTGCTCGCCACTACGATCAGCTGCAAGGGCCGGCATGAACCAAGCCCCATACAGGTGGATGCGGGAACAGTGACTGCTGAAGCCACACCTACCGAGCCTGTAGATGCCGACCCTGCTCTGCCTCCAGAACGGCCCTATCCACGTAAGCACTACTATCTCGATCTGGCCGGCAGAGAAGACTTCAGGAACCGCTACTCCGCAGCCGTTCAGGTCACGACATCCGAGCCCATGCTCGCAGGCATCTATGGCTGGTGCAGCAGCGTGTTGCTCGCTCCGCAGTGGGTGCTCACGGCTGGGCACTGCGTCTGCGTCAGAAAACCCGTCACTACGCCGGGACAGCAGGGCAAAGTCGTTATCGATGGCACGTCCTGCGCGTCTCACCCCAAGATCACGGTGTCGCTCTGGGATGCCTCCCAAGGAAATGACTTCCTCCCTTCCTGCAGCTGGACCCAGACCTACCCTGGGACTGAGGTTCGGCCTCACCCCGACTTCCAGATCCTTCTCGACAAAGAAGGCAGGGTGGAGTCCAGCCGCGCAGATCTGGCGCTCATCCTTTTAGAGACACCCGTGGAACGGGAATACACCCCGGTTCAGCTCTCACGAGAGGAACTTCAACCGGGGGAACCCTTCGTCCTCGTGGGTGGGACGAGCACTGACTCTCTGCAGGGAAACATCAGCGGGGGTGCTCGCCGCTTCACCCGCTACAAAGCGGTGGGACCGGCAGCCCCTGGGAGTGAGCGGATCCTCTTCGAGCAACCCCAGCGAGAACTCTTCAAAGGAGACAGCGGCGGTCCATGCCTCCGGGAGAGAGCTCACGGTCTGCTTCTGGTGGGAATCTCGGCCAGGGGCTTGGGCCTGGAGCCCACCTTCACCCGTATCCCACCCTACCGTGACTGGCTGCGTTCCACGGTGCGCAGCCCCAAGCCCCCATGACGCGCCCAGGAGGCCGCTCTCCAGAAAGGTCCGCCTTGATGCCTCAACTCCGAATGCTGCCGTGCTTGATGGTGTTGTTTCTCTGTGGAGGCTGCGTGACTGACGCGGGCTTCACCCCGGAGACGCGCGAGTCCTCTGCCCCGCCTCGCAGAGAGCAGCCCTACATCCTGGGAGGCAAGTTGGATTTGGAGATACATCCCTGGCAGCCGAGCCAAGCTCAGGCGACCGTTACTTCGGGCGCACGCAGATCTCCCAGGTGGAGGGAGAGCTCTTGAGGGTGCTCAAGCCCGGCGTTCATGCCTACCAGGGAGACAGTGGAGGACCTTGCTTCAAGTGGGAGCAAGGTCAGGAGCGTCCGACCCTCATTGGGATCATTCGAGGCGGTGGCGCCCCTGTCTACTCCACCATCACGAGCACCGCCTTCGCCACAAACTACCAATGGCTCGAACGGATCATCCGCGAGGACACAGGGGCGGACGCTGGGCCCGCCCCCTGAGTCTCATCAGCACTCAGTGGCGCCCGAGGCCTCGATCACGAACACCAGGCCTGTCTGCTTGAACACCAGGCTGTAGAAGTCGCCGTGGTTGCAGAGATCCTCTCCTACCGTCTGGAACCAATGCTGGTAGCCCGAGTTGTAATCCTCGCCCGTGCCCACCTCCGCCTCGATGGCCGGCACCAGCGCGTCCAGGTACTTCAGCGCCCGGCGCGTGTCGTCCTGGCCCCGCTCGGCCTCGACCTGCCACGGCAGGTTCGCCACCTCCGAGGCGCCCACCACGTGCGCCGCCGAGGCGAGCTCTCCCATCGTGATGTCCTCCGCGGACGACACGATCCGGAACGCGCGCACGGAGGCCTCGCTCCCCGCCGCAGTCAGCACCGCCTCGCTCACCGCCACCTCCTCCAACGTCACCCGGTCGGTGCTCAGCGCCTGCGTCCGCTTCTTTACTTGCACCTGCTGTGTGGGCTGAGGTGCGTCTCCTGAAGAGGAATTACTACAACCGAAGCCGAGGGTGGCAACCAGCGAGAAGGGCAACAGCAGCAGGCGCTTCATCCATGCCTCCTGTCTTCACGGGAAGGGGGTTCCCTGAATTGGATGATTCGACCATAGCCGAATTTTACAGGCCCATCAAGTCATTCCCGTTTTCCCCGCTGCCCAAGCCAGAGCCGTGAAACCCGCCTAGTCCGCCGCAACCAGGGTGTAGATGGTGGGCTGGACAAGCTGGAGGCGGTGCGTCACGGCGCCCAGGCTCTCTGCGTGGCCGACGAAGAAGTAGCCCTTGGAGGCGAGGCGTCCGACAAGCCGATCCACCGCCCGGGCCTTGGAGGCCGCGTCGAAGTAGATGAAGACGTTGCGGCAGAAAAGGAGATCGAAACGGCCGAGCACCGGGAGGCTCTCCTCGTTGAGGTTGACGCGCTGGAACTGGACCAGCGGGCGCAGCTCGGGGCCTGCCTTCATCACCCCCTCCTGGCTGCCGGTGCCACGGAGCATGAAGGCCTTGAGGTAGCGGGTGGGGATCTCCGTTGCGCGATCCAAGGGCCACAGCGTCTGGCGCGCGCGCTCCAGGATGCGCGTGGACAGATCCGTCGCGAGGATCTCGATCGTCCACCCCTCCTCCGCAGGCAGGTGGTAGCGCAGCACCATGGCCAGCGAGAAGGCCTCCTCACCCGAGGAGCACCCCGCGCTCCAGATCCGCACCTGCTTGCCGCCCGAATCCGTGCCTCCCTGAGAGACCCACCGAGGCAGCACCTCGCGCTCGAGGAAGTCGAAGTGCCGGGGCTCGCGGAAGAAGCGCGTCTCGTGCGTGCAGATGGCCTCCAGCATCCGCGCACGCTCGATCGCGTCCTCCTCCACCTGGTGCAGGTAGGCGCCGAAGGAGATCCCCAGCTCACGCAGCCGGCGGGACAGCCGCCCCATCAGCAGCGCCTTCTTGTGCGGCCCCAGGTAGATGCCAGCCTCCTGGTAGATGAGCCTCCGGTAGCTGTAGAAGACGCGGTCGGACAGCTCCGGCAGGCCTACGAAGGCCAGCGGCTCAGAGGCCAGCGGCGAAGGACTGGGCTCCTGGCTCATGAGGCCGCGCGCTCGGGCGTCACCGC
The DNA here is from genome assembly GCF_000737315.1 of Hyalangium minutum. GTDB lineage: Bacteria > Myxococcota > Myxococcia > Myxococcales > Myxococcaceae > Hyalangium > Hyalangium minutum. The sequence goes on along the minus strand of NZ_JMCB01000004.1, from coordinate 202,806 downwards.
GCTGGCGGCCCGGAGCTCCTGGTGGTTCAGCAGCCGATCGATGTCCAGCAGGAGGATGAACTTCCTCCCCGCCTTTCCCATCCCGGCGAGGTAGTCGGCGTGCACGGGCGTACCGAAGGCGGGCGGCGGCTCCACGTCCCCGGAGCCGAGATCCAGCACCTGCCCGACGGCATCCGCCAGCATCCCCATCACCAGCTTCTCGCCCTGGAACGCCACCTCCACCACGACGATGCAGCTGCGGCGGTTGATGGTGCTGGGCGGCAGGCCGAACTTCATCGCCAGATCGATGACGGGGAGCACGCTGCCCCGCAGGTTCGTCACCCCGCGGATCCAGGCGGGCGCACCGGGCACGCGCGTCACCGAGTCATGCTCGATGATCTCCCGAACCTGGAGGATCCCGACGGCATACTCCTCTCCAGCAATGAAGAAGCTCAGGTACTGCACGACAGACGAGGCCGCAGGCTGGCTCATGGCGGGCTCCTAGAAGCGCTTGAACTCACGATCCTCAGAGGACAGGGCCGATAGCCTCTTCTCTTCCTTCGAGGGCGGATGGGAGAGCGACCCGTGGCTGATCGCCTTCAGGCCATGCACCGCGTCGGAATCGCTCCACGCGGGAGGGGCCTTGCCAGCCTGCGCGGGCTTGCCGCCGCCGGGCTTATGCAAGGTCGGCCATGGCGTCCGGCTCTCGGACTCTCCCACGCGGAAGAACGACACGAGCTGCTGCAGCGTGTCGGCCTGCGCGGACATCTCCTCCGCCGTGGCGGACAGCTCCTCGGCAGCGGAGGCGTTGCGCTGCGTCACCTGATCCACCTGCATCATCGCCCGGTTCACCTGCCGCACGCCCACTGCCTGCTCGCCGCTGGCGGCCACCACCTCCTGCACCAGCTGCGCCGTCTTCTGGATGGACGGCACCAGTGCCTGCAGCAGCTCGCCGGAGCGCTCTGACACCTTCACGCTCTTACCCGCCAGCTCGCTGATCTCCTGGGCCGCCGCGCGGCTGCGCTCGGCCAGCTTGCGCACCTCCGTGGCCACCACCGCAAAGCCCTTGCCGTGCTCCCCGGCCCGGGCCGCCTCGATGGCCGCGTTCAGCGCCAGCAGGTTCGTCTGGTAGGCGATCTCCTCGATGATGTTGATCTTCTTGGCGATGGCGCCCATCGCATCCACCGTCTGCTTGACGGCCTCGCCGCTCTCGCTGGCCTCCTGGGCGCCCTTGACGGCGATCTGCTCCATGAGCCGGCTGTGCTGGCTGTTCTGCTCGATGGTGGCGTTCATCTCCTCCAGGCTGGCCGTGGTCTCTTCCACGCTGCTGGCCTGCTCGGCGGTGCCTTGGGAGAGGCTCTGCGAGGAGGAGGACACCTGCGCGGCCGCCGACGTCAACGCCACCGCCCCGGCCCTCACCTCGCCGATGACTTGCGCGAGCCGCTGGACCATGGAGCGCATGGCGGCCAGCAGCATGCCCGTCTCGTCCTGGCGATCCTCGTCGAGGCGCACCGACAGATCTCCCTCGGCGATGCGGCCGGCCACCTGCGCGGCATGCGACAGCGGCCGGGAGATGCTCAGGGAAATGAGCGTGCACAAGAAGAAGCCCATCAGAAACCCCGCCACCAACAGGACGGTGATCAACTGCCGGGCGTCCTCATAGGTGTGATCCGCAACCGTCGCGGCGTCACGGCTGGTCCGGAGGTTGATGCCCACCAGGCCCAACTGCTTGGAGGCCATCTCTTCGAAGATCTTCGCGGACTGGCCATTGATGATCACCCGGGCCTGCTCGTCCTCGTTCCGCCGCGACACTGCCAAGAGCTTCTCATGCTCGGCTTGGTACTCCCTCCAGAGAGCCCCGAGCTCCGCATAGATGCGGCGCTCCTCGTTGTCGACGATGAGCGGCTCGTAGGCCATAGCGGCGTTGGTCATCTGCTTGGACAGCTCGTCCATGATGCGTTCGTAGCGCGCCATCGGCTCCGGATCCGAGGCGAGCACATGCTGCAGCTCGGCGACCCGGTAGGCGCGAAAATCACTCACGATGGAGGAGACCTGGAAGACCGACTCCATCTCGTCATCGACGATGTTCCGCATGGCGCGATGCAGGTCCGCCAACTGCCGGACGGCGAAGACGCCAATGCCCGTGGCGATGCCCAGCACCAACGACAGGGCAATGAGCAGCTTGGGGAAGATCTTCAGATTCTGAAACCAGGACATGGGCATTCCCCAAAGCGGACTACGGTTTACGGCTTACGACGCTGCGGCTGGAAGGTTGCGGAGCGCTTTTTGAAGGAGTGAAGGAACGTCGAGGATCAGGGCGACCCGGCCGGTGCCGAGGATGGCGGAGCCTGAAACACCAGAGACGTCCTGGAACACCTTGCCGAGCGGCTTGACGACCGTCTGACCCTGCCCAAGCAGCGCGTCCACGGCGAGGCCCGCCTGTCCCCGGCCTTGGGAGATGACGACCACGCTCTCTCGGGCGGGGGGCGGCCCCTCCACGGAGAAATGCTCGCGCAGCCGCAGGTAGGGCAGCGGCTGGCCCCGCAGGTTGAGCACACCGGTGTGCCCTGGGCGCTTCTCGGTCTCGGGCAACTCCACGCACTCGAGCACGCTCTGCAGGGGCAGGATGTACGTCTCCTCCCCCACCTTCACCGAGAAGCCCTCGATGATGGAGAGCGTCAGCGGCAGGCGCATGTGGATGGTGGTGCCCCGCCCCTCTCGGGTGTCGATGGCGATGGAGCCGCGCAGGTTCTCGATGTTGCGCTTCACCACGTCCATGCCGATGCCCCGGCCCGACAGCTCGGTGACGCGCTCGGCCGTGGAGAAGCCCGGCGTGAAGATGAGAAGGAACAGCTCCGCGTCCGGGCGCTCCTCGCCCGGCTGGAGCAGCCCCAGGGCCTGAGCCCGCGCGCGGATGCGCTCGCGGTTGAGCCCGGCGCCATCGTCCTCCACTTCGATGACGATGCTCCCGGCCTCATGGGAGGCCCTCAGCTTCAACGTGCCGTAGTACTCCTTGCCGAGCCGCTTGCGGACCGCGGGAGTCTCGATGCCGTGATCCACCGCGTTGCGCACCAGGTGCAGGAGCGGATCCCGGATGAGGTCCACCACGGCGGTGTCCACCTCCACGTCCTCGCCGCTCACCTCCAGCCGGACCAGCTTGCCTGACGCCTCGCACAAGTCGCGCAGCGTCCGCGCGAAGGGCTGGAAGGCGCGCCCAATGGGCACCATCCGCGCCTTCAGCACCAGTTCCTGAAGATCCAAGTACAGGCGGTCCGCGTCGCGGTGCGCCTCGAGCAGTTCCTGGGGCGAGTAGCGGTGCGCCTGCTCCAGCATGGCCGTGAGCCGCCCGCGCGAGATGGCGATCTCCCCCGTGAGGTCCAGCATCCGGTCCAGCCGGTCCAGCCCCACTCGCAGCGTCCGCTCGGCGGTGACGGGCACCGGGGCCTCGGCGGCCTTCTCAGGGGTCGCTCCCTCGGGCGCGGGGGCGCTGTCCGTGGGCAGCTCCGCGCCCGCCGCCTCCTGCAACCGGCGCTGGATCTCGGGCACATCCGGGGCCTCGCGGCCTTCCGAGCCGTGCGCCGCGAGCATCACCCGGAGTGTGTCCACCGCCTGCAGCAGCAGCGTCACCAGCTCCGCCGTCACCGGGCGCGTGCGGTGAGACAGCCGCGCGAGCAGATCCTCCACGCGGTGGGCCACCTCGGACGCGGCCGGGAAGCCCATCAGCAGGGAGTTGCCCTTGAGCGTGTGCACGGAGCGCAGCACGCTCTCGATCGCCGCGGGATCCGAGGCGGACTCCAGCGCCAGGAAGTCCTTCTCCAGCCCGGCGAGCAGTTCCGTGGCCTCGGCGCGAAACGCCGTGCGAACCGCATCCAGATCCGTCTTCATCAGGACCCCACGAAGCTGGCGATCTTCATCCGCAGTTCCATGGCCTCGAAGGGCTTGACGATGTAGTCATTGCAGCCGCTCGCGTAGCCGCGCTCGAGCGACTCCAGGCTGGAGCGCGTCGTCACCAGGATGATGGGCGTGGTGCGCGTGGACTCCTGATCGCGCAGCCGGCGGCACACCTCGTAGCCGTTCATTCCCGGCATCACCACGTCCATCACGATGGCGTGCGGCTGCTCGGAGAGCGCGAGCGTCAGCGCCTCTTCTCCACTGGCAGCAGTGATGATCTCATACGGTCCGTCCTGTAGGAGGATTCGCTCCATCAGCAGGACCGTGGGTGAGTCATCGACCAGCAGGATCTTCTTATGTCCTTCCATGACTCTTCTCTCGGCCAGTCAGCCCGCCCTCAACGTCTTCACCAGAGCCATTCCATCGTCGGTGCGAAAGCGCAACTTCCTGCCCGCTCGCCCACCGAGATCTTCGGCAACGATGGCGATCCCCACCTCCCCCAACAGACGACGGGCCAGTTCGGCATTGCGCTCGCCCAGGGTCAGCGCTGCGCCGGGTGCCGAGAGACCCGCCATATGAGCGCCCCCAAACACCTTCGCCCTCAGGTTCGACCGCTGGCTTCCCAGCCGCTCCAGCTCTCTCAGCAACATGGGGATGGCGGCATCGCCATGACGGCTGCTCTGAGCCTGCCCGTAGGGCGCGGTGGGGAGCAGGAAGTGGTTCATCCCCCCCACGCGCAGACGCTCGTCCCACAGGCACACGGAGACACAAGAGCCCAGAATGGTCGTCACCTCGGTGGGACGCGACGCCGCCATCAGGCCCCCCGGCTCCAGGTAGACCGTCCGCAGCGAAGCAGGCTCCCCCAGGGGATACGACAGCTGCGGCTCGTACGGGGCAATGAACCCCTGACGCGGCTCGGACACGGCCGCAGCCCCTTGCACGCGGAGTAAATCCAACAGCTCGAGGTCCTCGTCGGACAGCCCGCGCTTCTGGGGGAGCATCCGGAACAGCGCGAGCACGCCCCTCACCTGCCGGCCGGACAGGATCGGGATGCAGGCGGTAAGCCCTGCCTCGTGAGGGGCCGCGCCCACGGAGCTGGTCCGGCCGATGACGTAGGGCACACCATGCCGGGCCACCTGCCCGACAATGCCCGTGGGCACCAGGAGGGCCTGGAGCCGCTCCGGCGGGAGCCCCATGGCCGAGGACACGACGAAGCGCTCTCCTCCCGGCTCGAGCGCGAGCAGGACGTGCTCCTCGCAGCCCATGAGCTGGGACACGATCTCCCCCACCGCCCCCGCCGCCTCTCCTGGGCGGATGTCCTTCAAACGCTGGAGGGCTGCCGCCACCCTCGGGCGGAGGACGGGAGCGGGTTTGGAGTCGGCCGCCATCAGTGACCCAGGAAGCTCTCGATCTTGGCCCTCAGCTCGTTGCCATCGAACGGCTTGGTCACGTAGTCGCTGCAGCCGCTCTCGTAGCCTTTCTCCACGTGCTCGGGGCCGCCGCGCGTCGTCACCAGGATGATGGGCGTGGCACGCGTGGACTCCTCGGCACGGAGCCGGCGGCACACCTCGAAGCCGTCCATCCCCGGCATCACCACGTCCATGAGGATGAGCTCGGGACGATCGGCCAAGGCCCGCTCTACCGCCTCGGCGCCACTGCTGGCGCTGAGCAGCTCGTATGGCCCGTCTTGCAGGAGCAGCCGCTCCATCAACAGGACCGTGGGTGAGTCATCGACCAGCAGGATTTTTTTCGGAACGGACATAGCCCCTCGTCCAGCGGCGATTGTACCAGCCGAGAGAAGATTTTGTCCGGCACACGGCACTCGCGTGCCCCAGGAGTTCGGCTAGGCTGCCCGCCCTTCTAGCAGTCATCCCTGACCCACGGAGTACTTATGTCCCGCGTCATCCGCGCCCCCAGAGGCACTGCCCGCTCTTGCAAGGGCTGGGTCCAGGAGGCCGCGCTCCGGATGCTGATGAACAACCTGGATCCGGATGTGGCCGAGCGCCCTGAGGATCTCGTCGTCTACGGCGGCACCGGCAAGGCCGCGCGCGACTGGCCTTCCTATGATCGGATCATCGCCAGCTTGAAAGAGCTTTCAGACGAGGAAACGCTCCTCGTCCAGTCGGGCAAGCCGGTGGGCATCCTGCGGACCCACCCGGACGCTCCGCGTGTGCTGCTGGCCAACTCCAACCTCGTGGGCCGCTGGGCCACCTGGGAGCACTTCCACGAGCTGGAGAAGAAGGGACTGATGATGTACGGCCAGATGACGGCCGGCTCGTGGATCTACATCGGCACGCAGGGGATTCTGCAGGGCACGTATGAGACGTTCGCGCAGGCGGGCCGCACGCACTTCGGCTCGGCGGACCTGAGCGGGCGGCTGGTGCTGTCGGGCGGGCTGGGCGGTATGGGCGGGGCGCAGCCGCTGGCGGCCACCATGTGCAACGCCGTGTTCCTGGGCGTGGAGATCGATCCCCAGCGCGCCCAGCGCCGCGTGGAGACGCGCTACCTGGATGTGGTGGCCAAGGATCTGGACGAGGCGCTGGCGCTGGTGAAGCAGTCCCAGCAGAAGCGCGAGGGCCGCTCCATCGCCGTGATTGGCAACGCGGCCACGGTGTTCCGCGAGCTGTACCGGCGCGGCATCAAGCCGGATCTGGTGACGGATCAGACGAGCGCGCATGATCCGCTCAACGGCTACATCCCCGCGGATCTGTCGCTGGAGGCGGCAGCGGAGCTGCGGCGCCGGGACCCCGAGGGCTACGTGCGCCGGGCGCGGGAGACCATGGCGATGCACGTGCAGGCCATGATCGACTTCCAGAACGCGGGCAGCCACGTGTTCGACTACGGCAACAACCTGCGCGGGCAGGCGCAGGCGGGCGGCAAGGAGAACGCATTCGAGTTCCCGGGCTTCGTGCCCGCGTACATCCGCCCCATGTTCTGCGAGGGCCTGGGGCCCTTCCGCTGGGTGGCGCTGTCCGGAGATCCAGAGGACATCCGCCGCACGGACCGCGCGGTGCTGGAGCTGTTCCCGGAGAAGGAATCGCTGCGGCGGTGGATCACCATGGCGCAGCAGCGCGTGGCGTTCCAGGGACTGCCGGCACGCATCTGCTGGCTGGGCTACGGCGAGCGCGCGAAGGCGGGCCTCGTGTTCAACGAGCTGGTGCGCAAGGGCGAGGTGAAGGCGCCCATCGTCATCGGCCGCGATCACCTGGACTGCGGCTCGGTGGCCTCGCCCAACCGCGAGACGGAGGCGATGAAGGACGGCTCGGACGCGGTGGCGGACTGGCCCATCCTCAACGCGCTGGTGAACGCGGTGAACGGCGCCTCGTGGGTGTCCTTCCACCACGGCGGTGGCGTGGGCATGGGCTACTCGCTGCACTCGGGCCAGGTCATCGTGGCGGATGGCACGCCGGAGGCCGCACGGCGCATCGAGCGCGTGCTCACCTCGGATCCGGGCATGGGCGTGCTGCGGCACGTGGACGCGGGCTATCCCGAGGCCGTGGACGTCGCGCACAAGCGCGGAGTGAAGATCCCCGGCGTCACAGTGTGAGGCACGGCATGGAGACACCCTTCCCGAGACATGGAGGCTGGGGGGTGGTGGCGCTCGTGGCGCTGGCCTGGCTGGCGGGCTGTGCCCCCACCACCGTGAGCCCCATGGTGATGCGGCTGGGGCCGGGGCACCCGGACCAGAGCCTGCTCCAGGCGGGCCTGAGGAGCGGTCCTCGCCTGTCAGCGCCGCTCGCCGCGCGCTTCGACAGCACGCAGCCCTTCGCCGGCAACGGCGCCAGCTTCTCCCCGCAGCAATGGTCGATAGCCTACGACTTCGCGGTGCAGAAGCCGCTCACGGAGAAGCTCGCGCTGCACCTGGGCGTGAACGGGGAGATCTACTATCCGCTCCCGCTGCCCGGCTATGGCGTCTACCTGGGGCTGTCGAGCTGGTACGGCACGCCCACGTTCGGCGTGGCGCCCTCGGTGGTAGTGCGCGGCGCGACGGACTTCGGCATCGACACGCGCGGCGGCCCCGGGAGCATCTTCGGCGCGGAGACCTCCCTGGCCATCTACGCCTCCCCCGAGGAGCGCGTCTGTCTGGGCATCGTGCCCTTCCTGGGCATCCACCGGGTCTTCTCGCAGAACGAGCGTGCGACGCCGCTGTTCTACGGCGCGGCGGCGGTGGTGCAGCTGCCGCTGGGCAGGGTGGATCAATTCGAGCTGTCCGGAGGCGCGGGCCGGGTGAAGGCTCCCGGGGAGAAGGGCTGGAACTCCCCCATCCTCGGCGGGCGCTGGGCACGGTGAGCCATGGAACCGCTGGATCTTCTCGTCCGTAACACCTCCGAGGTCCTCACCGTGGAGGGCTCGCACCGAGAGCCCGCCGAGCAGGCCCTCACGCCTCGGCCCCGAGCGTGCGTGGGCGTGCGCGGAGGCCGCGTAGCGTGGGTCGGCCAGGAGCCAGATCTGCCGCCTGGGGCTGTCACGCCGAGCACGGAGATCCTGGACGCCGAGGGCCGCATGGTGGGCCCAGGCTTCGTGGATCCGCACACGCACCTGGTCTTCGCGGGCGAGCGCTCCCGTGAGTTCGATCTGCGGAACCAGGGCGCCACGTATCTAGAGATTGCCCAGGCGGGCGGTGGCATCGTCAGCACCGTGCGCGCCACGCGGGCCGCGAGCGAGGAAGAGCTGGTGCGCCTCGCCCTGCCCCGACTCCAGCGCCTGCTCGAGTACGGAGTGACGACGGCCGAGGTGAAGAGCGGCTACGGGCTGGATGTCGAGAACGAGCTGAAGATGCTGCGGGTGGTGCGCCGGCTGGCGAGCCTGTCACCCGTGGAGCTGGTGCCCACGCTGCTGTGCGCCCACGCGGTGCCCGAGGAGTTCAAGGGCCGCCGCGAAGCGTACGTGGAGCTGTGCGTCCAGGAGATCCTCCCGGCCGTGGCTCGCGAGGGGCTCGCGCGCTTCTGCGACATCTTCGTGGAGCAGAGCGCCTTCACCCCGGACGATGCGCGCCGGCTGCTCACCGCCGCGAAGGCGCTGGGGCTGCGGCCTCGGCTGCACGGGGATCAGCTCACCTCGGGCGGGGGTGCGGAGCTGGCCGCCGAGCTGGGCGCCGCCACCGTGGACCATTTGGAGAACGTGAGCGAGGCGGGCATCCGCGCGCTGGCGGCCGCGGACGTCACCGCCGTGCTCGTTCCCACCTCCACCCTCTTCGTACGCATGCGCCCTTACGCCCCGGGCCGAAAGCTGCGCGAGGCTGGGGTCAACATTGCTTTGGGCACCAACATCAATCCCGGCTCGGCGATGTCAGAGAATCTTCCGCTGGCCATGGGGCTCGGCTGCCTGGAGAACGGGCTCTCGGCGGCCGAGGTGTACTGGGCGGCCACCCGAGGTGCCGCTCTGGCCCTGGGCCTGCCCTCTCACGGGCGGCTGGCGGTGGGAGACGTGGCCGATCTCGTGATCTTTTCGTGCACAAACTATCGGCATCTGCCCTACCACCTTGGAGTGAACCACGCTCGGGCGGTGTTGAAATACGGGCGTCTGCTCGTGCGCGACGGTGCGGCCCTGTGTGAGTGAATAAGAGGGGGAGTGACGACCTCTTGATAGTGAACCTTGCTCGGCCCGATAGGCGTCTTATCGTTGGCCGGGGTTGGCCGTTATCATTCTGTTGGTCGAACGCTATGTGCCGCCTTTTTGGTTTCCGCTCTGCTGTTCCCGCCGCCGTTCATCCGGCCCTTGTGACCGAGAAGAACTCGCTCGTCATCCAGTCGCGCGAGCACAAGGATGGCTGGGGAATCGCGGCGTATGGTGTGGATCCGAGCCCGAAGGTCGCGCACGGCGTCGGCCCGGCTCACAGCGATCCAGACTTCCTCCGGGTGAGCAGCCTGGTGTCTTCTCACACCGTGGTGGCACACATCCGGCTGGCCTCGGTGGGAGCGGTGGAGATGCGCAACTCGCACCCGTTCCTGTATGGCCGCTGGTCGTTCGTGCACAACGGGACGCTGAAGAACTTCGAGCAGCACCGCCGAGCGGTGGAGTCGCTCATCAGCGAGGATCTGCGCCCGAACATCCACGGCACGACGGACTCCGAGCGCTGCTTCCACGTCTTCCTCACGCGGATGGCCTCGCGGACCTCGCTGGATGGAACGGCGCGCGTGGAGGACGTGGCGGCGTCGCTGGCCGAGACGATGCAACTGGTGGCATCCATCACGGATCAGCCAGGGCAGGATCGCTCGGCGATGAACTTCCTGGTCACCAACGGTGAGGTGATGGTGGCCACGCGCCGCAACCGCACGCTGTACCTGTCGGACGGGCGGCGCTCGGAGTCGTGCGCGATGGCGCGGCTCCAGAACGGCGTGAAGGTGGAGCAGCTGCTCATCGCCAGCGAGGCGCTGTGCGGCAACCACACCGCGTGGAACGAGGTCTCCGAGGACGAGGTGGTCGGAGTGGACAGCGGGCTGACGCTGCATCGCTGGCGCCTCTCGGATCTCGCCGTGGTGGGCTGAGGCCGAGTCACACCGGCTCAGGGAGCCCAGCGCGAGAGCAGCTCCGCGGGCCTGGAGCCGAAGGCCTCGGCGTGCAGCTCGCGCGCATCGTCCGCCACGGGCCGCAGTGTCAGCCGCAGGTACTCGCGCGGCGCGGCCTGGGGGACGCGATCCAGCCACTCCACCAGCACCGCGCCATCGCCTCCGATCAGATCGAGGAAGCCGGTGGCGTACAGCTCGTCGTAGTCCGCGATGCGGTAGAGGTCCGCGTGGTACAGCGGAATGCGTCCCCGGTACGGATAGACGATGGCGAAGGTGGGACTGGCCACTTCGGAGCGGGCCACCTGCGCGCCCTCGGCCACGCCGCGCACCAGGTGCGTCTTGCCTGCGCCCAGATCGCCGATCAGCCCCACGAAGTCCCCAGGCTGGAGCAGCTCGCCCAGGCGCACGCCCATCCGGTGCGTCTCCTCGGGAGATTCCGAGCGCAGCGTGCGCGTCAGCGAGGGCGCACTCATCTTCCCCACCGCGTCCAGACGTCGCACAGTCCCTCGGCGATATCCGAGGCCATGAGCCCCACCTTCCCTCTCCGGGCCGCAGCGAGATCTCCCGCGAGGCCGTGGGCGTAGACAGCGGCCCAGGCTGCATCGGGTGCCCGGATTCCCTGCGCCAGGAACGCTCCGCAGATGCCGGAGAGCACATCCCCTGCCCCCGCCGTGGCCATGCCCGCGTTCCCCGTCGGGTTCACGAAGAGCTCGCCATCCGGGCTCGCGATGATCGTCCGAGATCCCTTGAGGACGAGCGTCACCCCGTGCTGTGTCGCGAAGCCTCGCGCCACCTCCAGCCGGTTCGCCTGAACCTCCTTGGTGGAGCGTCCGGTGAGCCGGGCCATCTCCCCCGGGTGCGGCGTGAGGATGACGGGCTTCTTCGCGCGGCGCAGCACCGCCAGATCCGAGGCCACGGCGTTGAGCGCGTCCGCATCGAGCACCACGGGTGCATCCACGCGCTCGAGCAGCTCGCCGATCAACTTGCCCGTCTCCGGCCCGCGAGGAATGCCGGGACCGATGACGAGCGCATCCTTCTCCTCAGCGGCCTCCAGCAGGATGTTGAGATCCGCGGACCCGAGTGCTCCGGCTCGCTCCATCGGGATCCCCATCACCTCGGGCGAGTGAGCCAGCACGGCATCCAAGACATCCCCTCGCGTCGCCACGGAGACGAGCCCCGCGCCCGAGCGCAGCACCGCCCGGGACACCAGCGCGGCCGCGCCGGACTTACCCCGGCTCCCAGCCACCACCAGCACGTGCCCGTACGTCCCCTTGTGGCTGTCCGAACGCCGGGCTGGCAGCGCCTCACGGGCATCCGCCTCCTCCACGACCCGCAGCACAGGCCCGGTGACCACCTGGAGCGCCACCGGAGACAGGCCTATGTCCACCCGCCGCAGCTCACCACAGAGCGAGGCCCCCGGTTCCACCACCTGCCCGCGCTTGAGGAACCCGAAGGAGACGGTGATGTCCGCCTCCAGGTACGGAAGGAAGGCCTCCCCCGTGTCGCTCTGCAAACCCGAGGGCACGTCCGCGGCCACCACCTTCACGCCGATCCTGCGCCACCGGTAGATGCGAAAGATGGCCTCCGCGAAAGGGCCCGCGGGCGCACGGTTCAGCCCAGTGCCGAAGATCGCATCCACCACCACGTCTCCGGCCCTCGGCCGCGAGAGCGCCTCCAGCGGCTGCGGCGCGATGCCAAACGACACGAGCCCCTTCATGGCGCGCTGGGCCTCGGCGGACATCCTCGACTTGTCGCCCACCAGCGCCACGGACACCCGGGCCCCGCCCTCCAGGAGGAACCGCGCCGCCACGAACCCATCGCCGCCGTTGTTCCCTGGCCCGCAGACGACGAGGAACCGCCCCTGCGGCCCCACCACGCTCCGCGCCGCGTCCGCGAGCGCCCGGCCCGCGTTCTCCATGAGCAGCGCCGAGGACATCCCCAGCTGGTCGTCGCCGGCCTGCTCTGCCTGGCGCATCTGTGCGGCGGTCAGGGCGCTCTGCATCTCAAGGCCGCTCCTGCAGGATGACGGTGGCCGCAGCCACCCCTGCGTCGTGGGTCATCGTCAGCAGCGCCTCTACGCGCCGCTGCTCCATCACCTCGCGGGCCACGCCGGACACGGTGAAGCGCGGCATGCCACCGGTGCGCACTACCTCCATGTCCCGCCAGCGAATCCCCGGCGGAGCCCCCAGCGCCTTCACCAGGGCCTCCTTCGCGGCGAAGCGCGCGGCATAGGCGCTCGCGGAGTCCGCCCGCTCGCTGCACAGGGCGCGCTCAGCATCCGTGTACACGCGCTCCAGGAAGCGCTCGGCACGAGGCCCCTGCAGGATGCGCTGGATGCGCTCCACCGAGCAGATGTCCATCCCCAGGCCGACGATCGCCATCGCTACCCCGGGTTGCGCATCAGCTCCAGCATCTCCCGCACCGCCCGCTCGAAGCCCACCAGCACCGCGCGGCCCACGATGGCGTGCCCGATGTTCAGCTCGTCGATTTCCCGGATGCGGGCAACCGGCTGCACGTTGTCGTAGTTGAGCCCGTGGCCCGCGGCCACGCTCATGCCCAGCTTCGCGGCGGCCTTGGAGGCATCGATGATGCGGCTCAGCTCCCGGCCCCGCTCACGCTCGTTGCGCGCCTCGCAGTAGCGGCCGGTGTGCAGCTCGATCCGATCCGCATCCACCTTGTGCGCCGCGCGCACCTGATCCAGGTCCGGATCGATGAACAGCGAGACGGTGATCTCCCCGTCCTTGAGGTTCTTGATGATCTTGGCCACGTGCTCGCGCTGGCCGTTCACGTCGAGCCCGCCCTCGGTGGTGAGCTCCTCGCGGCGCTCGGGCACCAGCGTCGCCACGTCCGGCTTGTACTCGTAGGCGATCTTCACCATCTCCGTGGTGGCCGCCATCTCCAGGTTCAGCAGCGTCTGGCACGTCTCCCGGAGGATGCGCAGATCGCGGTCCTGGATGTGGCGGCGATCCTCGCGCAGGTGGATGGTGATCTGCTGCGCGCCGGCCAGCTCCGCCAGCGCCGCCGCCGTGACTGGATCCGGATACGTGGTGCGCCGCGCCTGCCGCAGCGTCGCCACGTGATCCACGTTCACACCCAACCGCTGTCCCATGGGCCGCTCCTTGCTCCTTCCTCTATTGGGGCCTGCCACAGCGATGTCAACATTCCCCATACACTGGAACACTCGGCCCGCAGCCGCTGCGGGGACACCGCGCTACACACGGTGAGGCCCTGGGGAAATGGCGGCGGCTCTGCTCACCTTCCGCCAGCTCTTTATTTCAGGTGTGCTTGCAATTATCCGCCTGAACAGGAATCATTCTCTGGAATTCAATATCTCACGGTCTTCCGAGATTTAATCGAATTCTTAGAAACCAAGAAGAAGGAACCCTGCTCATGCGCCTGTCCCTCTCCTGGAATCCTGTGGGTCTCCCAACAATGCGCTCCTTCCTCCGAACCGGGTGGCTGCTCACCACCTTGGCGGCCTTCGGGTGTGGCCGGGAGGCGGCAGTTCCGACGCCTTCGGCGGCCCCGGCGGCCCCGAGCACCTCTTCTCAGCAGATGCGCAGCGGCGACAAGGTCCTCATCCTGGGCAGCAGCGTCTCGGGTGGGCTGGAGAGCCGCGAGGCACAGGCGGTGGCCGCGGCTTCTCCGTTCACTCAGATCGACGTGGTGACGCCGGAGCAGTGGCGGGCCATGACGGCGCATCAGTTCATGGATTACCGCGCCCTCATCATCGGTGATGGGGCGTGCCAGAGCGGCGAGGCCGCCTTCCAGGCTGCGATCGACACGCGCGACCGCTGGGGAATCATCGTCGACGGTGACGTGGCCATCCTGAGCACGGATCCGGTCACCAATGGCACGCCGCAGCTGGTGGAGAACGCGATCAGCCACGTGCTCAACTCGCAGCAGTACCGCACGGGCATGTACATCGCGCTGGGCTGCGCGTACGAGAATGCCCAGGCGCCCACGCAGGTGAAGCTGCTGGAGCCGTTCGGCACCTTCACGGTGCAGGGCATGGCGAGCTGCCCCAGCTCCGGCCACATCTTCGAGATGTACAACAACCTGGTCTCCCAGAACCTGATGGACGGCCAGCTGAGCGGCGACAACGGCTGCGTGGCGCGCTCGGTGTTCACCGGCTACCCGAAGCGCAACTTCTCGTATGCCGCGATAGCGCTGAGCTCCTCGGACGGACCCATCCCCGGCGAGCAGGTGATGTCGGACTTCCTGATGGATCCGGGCACGGAGACGTTCCTGACGGGCACGCCCTACCTGCTGGTGCGCGGCGCCATGACGCTGGGAGCGGGCTGTGGACTCTCTGAGGCGCCCTCGAGTGAGGAGTGCGACATGGGCGATTGGCTGAACGGCACCCCCGCGCAGACGGGGACGCTGGCCTCCTCGACATGCTCCTTCTCGTGCCACATGAACTGGTGCGGTGACGGCCACGTGGACACGGAGTTCGGCGAGGAGTGCGACGAGGGCATCCACAACGGCCGCAGCGGCGACACCGAGGGCCGGGTGGGGACTTGCACCTCGTTCTGCAAGCGCTCGCAGCAGACGCCTCCGCCCACCTTGCCGCGGCCCCCGGTGGCGCGCTGCCAGGACGTGACGGTGGTGGCAGAGTACACCTGCGGCGTCACCGCGGTGGTGGACCAGGGCTCTAGCGATCCGGACGGTGACATGGCGGGCTGCACGCAGAGCCCGACGGGCCCGTATGACATCGGCGAGACGGAGGTGTACCTGACGTGCACGGATCGCGAGGGCCTCCAGTCCTCGTGCAAGGCGGTGGTGACGGTGCTGGACCGGGTGAAGCCGCAGGTGGAGCTCAACGGCCTGGCGGTGGAGACGCTCGAGTGCACGAAGGGCGCCACCTATACGGACCCGGGTGCTCCCGCCAGCGACCTGTGCGAGGGCCCTCTGTACGGCGACCAGATCTCCCGGACGGGCTCGGTGAACCTGGAGGTGCCGAGCGCGAACTACACGCTGACCTACGTGGCGACGGACTCGGCGGGCAACACCTCTGAGCCTGCCACGCGCACGGTGGCCGTGGCCGACACGCTGGCGCCAGCCATCACGCTCCACGGGCTGATCAACCAGCAGCTGGAGTGCGGCACGGCGTACACCGAGTCCGGCGCCTCGGCCTCGGACCGGTGCGCGGGGAATCTGTCGGCCTCCATCACGCGCAGCGGCACGGTGAACCCGCAGGTCCCCGGCGCCTACGTCCTGCGCTACAACGTGAGCGATCCGTCCCACCACGCGGCCCCCGAGGCCAGCCGCGTCATCACGGTGGCGGACACGCTCAGCCCCACGGTGACGATCAACGGCGTGCTGAACGCGCAGGTGGAGTGCGGCTCGGGCGCCTATGTGGATCCGGGTGCCTCGGCGAGCGATGCGTGCGCGGGCTCTCTGGCCACGCAGACCCTGGGCTCGGTCAACACGGCGCAGCTGGGAACCTACACGCTGAGCTACAAGGCGGTGGATCCGTCCGGCAACACGGGCACGGCGGCGGCCTCCCGCTCGGTGACGGTGCGTGACACGCTGGCTCCGCAGATCCAGGTGCGCGCTGGCGCCACCACCGTCGCGTGCAACGGCTCGCCCTACGTGGATCCGGGCGCCACGGCGTCGGATCAGTGCGCGGGGAACCTGACGCAGACCATCACCACCACCAGCAACCTCGACCAGACGCGCGCGGGCCAGTACACGGTCACCTACCGGGTGGCGGACGCCGCGGGCAACGTGGGCACGGCGGTTCGCCCGCTGACGGTGGGCCCCTGCTCCACCTGCACCCAGATCCGCCTGAGCGACTACAACCTCTTCCTCCTCGAGGACTACACCCAGGGCGTGGACGTCCAGGGCAAGGTGGCGGCGGGCGGCAACATCTCCATGACGAACTTCGCGGTGGGCGGCAGCCTGGCGGCCAGCGACATCTCCAACGTGCTGGTGGCGGGCGGCAACCTGACGCTGGCCAACGGCCGGGTGTACGGGAACACGTTCTACGGGAACAACTACAGCGCCAACCAGGGCGTGACGATCGCCCGGGGCAGCCTGGCCAAGGGCACGCCCATCGACTTCGCGGCGAAGTTCGCGGAGCTGCGCACCCTGTCCACCAACCTGGCGAACCAGACGGCCAACGGCACGACGACGCGCGAGTCCTGGGGCGGCATCTTCCTGCGCGGCACGAGCACGACGACGAACATCTTCAACGTGAACGCCAGCGCCTTCAACGGTGCGGCCCTGCTGAACATCAACGTGCCGGCCGGCTCGATGGTCATCATCAACATCCGCGGCGCCTCGGCCACGCTGCGCAACTTCGGCTACCAGCTGAGCAGCGGCATCGACGCGCGCAACATCCTCTACAACTTCGTGGACACCACCAGCATCACCTCTTCCAGCTTCGGCATCCGCGGCACGGTGCTGGCGCCCTACGCCCGCATCAACTTCAGCAACGGCAACTGGGATGGTGGCATCTACGCTGTGTCGCTGACGGGTAACGCCGAGGGCCACGTGTTCCCGCTGTACGACCGCGACGTGTGCCCGTAGTACCGGCCGCGGGGGCCCTCTCACCGAGGGCCCCTGCGCCACCGCTGGGGCGCCTGACTCCCTGCTCAGTTCAGGGACTTCGAGAGCGCCTCAGCGATCTCCTTCGCGTACGCCTCGTTGCGCGCCCCATCCTCACCCTCGATGAGGATACGGACCTTGGGCTCGGTGCCGGAGAAACGCACCAGCACGCGGCCCGCGCTGCCCAGACGCTGCTCCACGCTCTGGATGACCTTCATCACCTCGGGCAGCTCACCGAGCTCTCGCTTCTCCTTCACCACCACGTTGAGCAGCGTCTGCGGCACCGGCTCGAAGATGGAGGCCAGCTCGCTCAGCGGCTTGCCCTGGCGGCACATGACGGCCAGCAACTGCAGCGCCGCCAGCGTCCCATCTCCCGTCGTCGAATGGTCCAGGAAGATGAGATGGCCGCTCTGCTCGCCACCCAGGTTGTAGCCGTGCTTGCGCATCTCCTCGACGACGTACCGGTCGCCCACGCGCGTGCGAGCCACCTTCACGCCCCAGCGCGCCACCGCGCGCTCCAGGCCGATGTTGCTCATCACGGTGGAGACCAGCGTCTTCTTCTTGAGCTGCTCGCGGGCCACCAGCTCGCCCGTGCAGATGGCCATGATGGCGTCGCCGTCCACCACCTTGCCCTTCTCGTCCACGACGATGAGCCGATCCGCGTCGCCGTCCAGCGCCAGGCCCAGGTGCGCGCCATGCTCTTTCACCGCGCGGGCCAGGCCCTCCGGGTGCAGCGCGCCGCACTTCTCGTTGATGTTCGTGCCGTCCGGAGAGACGCCGATCGAGATGACCTTGGCGCCCAGCTCCTCAAGCACCGAGGGCGCCGTCTTGTAGGCCGCGCCATTGGCGCAATCCACCACGATGGTCATCCCCTCCAGCGTCAGCTCGCGGGGGAACGTGGCCTTCAGGAAGACGATGTAGCGGCCCCGGGCGTCTTCGAGCCGGAACGCGCGGCCGATGTTGTCCGCCGTGGGCCGGATCGTGTCCATGGCGCCGGTGGACAGCAGCTCCTCCAGCTTCGCCTCCGTCTCATCCGGCAGCTTGAAGCCGTCGCGCCAGAAGAACTTGATGCCGTTGTCCTGGTACGGGTTGTGGGACGCCGAGATGACGGCGCCCGCGTCCGCGCGCATGGACGTGGTGAGGTTGGAGATGCCCGGCGTGGGCAGCGGCCCCGTGAGCCACACATCCACGCCCATGGAGGTGATGCCCGCCGCGAGCGCCTGCTCCAGCATGTAGCCGGACAGGCGCGTGTCCTTGCCGATGATGACGCGGTGCCGGTGCGGTCCGTTGCGGATGAGGTACGCGAGCGCTCGGCCGAGCTGCATCGCCACCTCGGCGGTCATCGGGTGGACGTTCGCCACGCCGCGCACGCCATCCGTGCCAAACAGCCGCTGCGAAGTCCGCTCCTCTTTAGGAGTCATATTCATCTTGTAAGCCATGTGTGCCGCCTCTCACCTTTTCCTGCGCCGGAGCACCACCGGCATCCCCGCCCGAGCGCCTTATACCGCGCATACCAACACGGGCTCGAAACTAGGGAGCCGTTCGCTGACAGGCAACCATCCAACCCTGCGTTTTCCTTAGCTCACTTGTTCCTTCAAGCACCCACCTTCGGCTTGGCATAGAGGGAACCACCGTCCGAGGCAGCGCGGAGCGCCTCGGTCACTGCCAGAGCGTCCCGGACCTCCGCCACGTCGTGCACGCGCACGAAGTCCGCGCCACCCAGGGCCGCCACCGCTGCAACCGAACCGAGGGTGGCGGCCAAACGCTCGCCCGCTGGCTTGCCGCCCGTGAGCGCGCCCAGGAAGCCCTTGCGGCTCGTCCCCACCAGCAGCGGCAGCCCCAACACCCTGAGATCACCCAGCCTCCTAAGGAGAAATAGGTTGTGACCCAGCGTCTTGCCAAAGCCGATGCCCGGGTCCACCAAGATGGACTCGCGAGCCACACCAGCGGCCACGGCGCGTGACACCCCCTCTTCGAGGAAGGCGAGCACGTCGTCCAATATGTCCTCATACCAAGGCGATTGCTGCATCGTCTGCGGGGTACCCTGGATGTGCATGAGGCAACAGGCGGCGCGTGCCTCGGCCACCACGCGAGGAAGCTCCGCGTCAAAGTGGAAGCCGCTGATGTCGTTGATGAGCGAGGCGCCCGCCTTCAGGGCCTCGCGCGCCACGGAGGCCTTGGTGGTGTCCACCGACAGGGGCACCTGTGTGCGCGCGCGCAGCTCCCGAAGGACCGGCACCACACGTGCGACCTCCTCGTCAGCGGAGACAGGCTGGGAACCGGGCCGGGTGGACTCGCCGCCCACGTCCAGAATATCCGCTCCCGCCTGCGCGAGCTTCAGCCCGTGCTCGATGGCAGTCTCCGAGGAGGCGTACCGGCCTCCGTCCGAGAAGCTGTCCGGCGTCACGTTCACCACACCCATGACGTAGGTGCGTGAGCCGAAGGTGAAGGTCCGTCCTCCCAGTGTGAGCGGCGCCGGCGCCACCACCGAGCCCAGAGCCTGAGTCAGCGCCTCAGCGAGCCCGGCGAGCTGCGGATCAACTCGGGCGGCGGAGATCAACCGATCGAACTGCTCGCGGCGGCCCGTGAGCATCCCACTGCCCAGGCGGGTGCGCGGATCACCCGCGACATAGGACGGGTACTCCTCGCGGCCGGGCGCTTCGGATGACTCGAACAGCCCCTTGAGGAAGCGCCCCTCCACCTGCGTCAGTCCGGTGAGCAGCAACCGGAACTGGGGCAGCTTCTCCAGCAGGTACTCGCGGGCGGGCGTGGGCAGCCCCATGCGGCGGAAGGCCGGCTCCAGGTCCTCCGGGCGCTCGGCGAGCAGGGGGTGGGCGCGGATCATGTCGCGGACTCCAGAGACAAGGGTCCTCTCCCATACCACCAGCGGGAGCAGCCGCTCGCGGGTACCCACCCACCCGGTGGGTCGGAACAGAGGCACAGGTCGGCAAAGGTGGGCATAAGCTCACGCAAGAAGGGGGCGGCCAACTCCGGTGTAGGGGCCCACCGCTTCCCAGCGCAGTCAGTTGTCTGCAACGGGCAGGTGGCCACAGCTGACCGGTCAGCTGTCTGCAACAAGCAGGTGGCCACAGCTGACCGGGAGGCCTGGCCTCGCTGTTGGACGAGGCCTCAGGCCACACCCGCGAGGTGCTGGAAGCCAAGCTGCTGCTGGCCGAACGGGAGTCCCAGGGCCCCCGCCTGCCCGCTGACACCGCCCTGCTCCGCAAGCTCCAGGCCACGCTCGACACACCCCCACCCGGGGTACCGGAAGGCTACGCCCTGTGGAACGACTACCTCGCCTACCGCCGCGCTCGCCTCGCCCTCTTGGAAGAGGGCACGCCCGCCAAGGGCCCTCTGCGCTGGGCGGCCTATGAACGCTTGCGCGGCGAGTTTGCCCGAGGCCTCACCTTCGAGCGCTTCATGATCTCCGTACTGCGCGAGGACGCCGCACTGCCCCAAGCCCAGCGCCGCTGGCTGAGTGCCTTCACCCTGCCGCGCATCGAGGTCCACGTCGGCCTGTCCAAGCCCGGGGTGCCTGGAGTGGTGCGCTTCGTGGACGTGCTCGTCATTGAGCAGCGCCCTCCCTCAAGCCAAGCCCCCCGCGTGGAGACCTTCAGCTTCAAGAGCCGCTTCCTCCAGCCGCTCGCGGGCGAAGCACTGGAGGCACCTATATTGATGGATGCCCGCGCCGCCCTGGAGTACTACGGCGGCAAGGTGAACATCCGGCGTCCCTCGCTCGAGGGCTTCGTGCAGGTGCAGCGCGTCCGCCTTGTCTACGAAGGCGGCAGCCGCGTGCCCGATCGGCCCGTCCTGGAGCCTGCCCTCAAGGACGTCCAGGGGAAAGTGAAAGGGGTGGAGGTGGTGATTCAATGACGCTTTTGACTGTAGAAGCGTTGAGCCGAGCAGACTCCCTCTACCTGCGTTTCGACGGGACGTATGACGCGAAGGCGAAGCTGGAGCACGCGTTGGAGCCCTTCCTCCAGGCCCTGGAGCAGCACGCGGGCGAGTGGATGCCAAGCCATGTCAAAGGCAAGCGGCGGCGCAGCTACTCCCGCGCAGCCTTTTGGAAGGCATTCCAAGACAAGGCAGATAACAATGTCCCTACCCTCTACCTGGAGCGCCCCACCGAGCCTGCGGTGTCACTGGATCTCACTCTCTTTCGCGAGGAGGCCCCCGGAGAGTTGAGAGTCATTCTCCGTGCTCAACCCTTCTCCTTCCTCGCGCGGGAAGCGCCCTGTTGCGACCTCGTAGAGTTGGTGCGCGCCTGGGCCTGCCACTACCCCGTCTCTCATTCCTTCGCAGGCAGCTACGCCGACAGCCTGTTGGCGGACTCGCCCGGCTTCGGCCGTGACATCCAGACCAGCATCCGGGATGGCTTCGATCGGCTCTACGAGGTGTTCTGGCTCAACGTCTTCGGCCCCCAGTTGGTGAACCTCCTGGGCCGCGAGCGCCTGCTGTCTACCCCCGCCCACCGCGTGGAGGAACTCCCCAACGGCAGCGTGCTGCTCGTCCCCTGGCCCATCGCCGCCCACTTCACCCACCCCGAGGCCCGCCTGGCTCAGGCCCGCGCCTTCGTCCACCTGCGCCCAGAACTGGACTTTGACACGGTGCTGCGCTCCCTCCAGGAGCGCAACGCCACCCTCGCCCCCGTGGAACCCCGCTTCCACCCCGACGTGGCGCCTCTGCTCTTGCGCCTCTTGGACCGCACCTCCATCAGTCAGCGCCAGCGCCAGATCGCCGAGTTCAACGCCTACCCGTTCCCGGAGCCGGACGAGTGGTTGCCCCTGAATGCCACCCTGCCCTCGGACGTCCCGGACACCCACAAGGCCCTGGAGCACTACTCGCTCATGGCCGAGTCCCTGGTCGCCATTCTCCACTCCGAGGTGCCCTCCATCCTCCAGCAGTCCCCCGAATCCCTCACCGACGCGGACCTCGACTTCTGGACATGGAGCTTTCCGGAACGCTTCGACCGCGACCAGATTGACGGTCGGCTGGTGCCCGCCATCGGCGCCTACCTGGGCGAAGTCATGGTCAAACACCTGGGCGGACAGTGGATTGCCCGCAAGAAGCTCGAGGAGTCCCAGGTGCGCGTTGGCTCGCGCGTGTGGCTGCCCTTCGTGCGCGCGCACAAGTCCATGCGCTCGCGCCAGTCCCTGCTGGACTTCTCCCTCACCCAGTTCTACCGCGCCGCCCAGCGCCACCGTGGCTGAGCTCACGGGCCTCACTCCCAGGCAAGTTGCGGAAAGACAATGCCGTCCATTGTGAGCCCCCTCGCGCCACCTGCCTCCCACAGCTGGAAACGAACCTCCAGAAACGCGGGATTCCGATCGCGGGAAGCGCGAGGAAGCGCTGGCATGCCGCACGTATCGACGCCTTCACACTGACGCACCTTCTACCGGGAAACCGTGGCCCTCACCCGCCAGCGGCTAGACTCGAGTTGTTGACGTGGCTCTCGTTTCCGTGAACCGACCAGGACCATGCGACCCACTGAATGGGCGGCATGGCCCCGTGTCACCCAGGCCCGTTACGACAATGATGTCTACCGGGCTGGTGCGGCCGCGAGGAGATGCCCCACGGCGAGCAGCGCCGTGGGGCTCGGCCGCGTGTTCGGATTGTAGGGGCCGGGAACGACCTCGATGCTGGCGTCCGAATAGAAACCGACGCTAATGTCCTCTGTGATGGTCACAGTATTGGGAACGCCCATTGTGGCCAGCACATAGTTGACGTCCACCGCGTAGTAGCGGTGGCCATTGTACCAGCTCTCGTATTGGTACGCGACGGCCCCCGACAAGGTGGCTTGGTAGGTGACCCGGTAGAGCGCCGAGCCGAGAGTGGAGAAGAGATACGCGGTCTCTGTCGTGTGCGCAGGCACCTCGCTCTGGGCACTGGCGTTCGTGCCAACTGTGATGGTCTTGCTCTCCGTCTTCGTATCCGACCACGACTGCTCGTAGTTAAAGGTCGCATCGCCGCCGCCTTCGAATCCCTTGATGCCGATCTTTATCGCAATCTTACCGCCGAAGCTGACCTTGTCGCTGTTCGTCCAGGAGTGACTGACAGTCTCGGACTCCTGGGCGGACAAGCCCGCGCTGTAATTCACGACGTGGTCCGTTTTGTTATCCCATTGTGTATGATTGACGATAACGGGGGACGTGGAGAGTCCGACGGGAACGGCGCTGATGGCGCGGAGCGTCGTGGTGACAGGGGACCAGCCGAACTTGTCGTAGCAGTAGTTGTAGCTCTTGTCACTGGTGTGGTCGGCGCCGCCCATGGTGGGGTCGTACAGCCAAACGGTATCCGGCCTCGCTCCCATAATGGCGCGGATGGCCTGATAAAGCCCATCCCCATAGAGGCCGAATGCCTGTTGCTCAGTACCGGTAATGGTGTGGATTTCCAGGCCAGTCGCGGACGCAGTGCACTGGTTGAAGTTCTTGCTGGCCTGGATGTCGACGGAGAAGGGGGTTTGGCTCATGAGAGGGCTCCTTTACGGCTTTGGTTGTACTGAGGTTGTATGAGGGATGCAGTACCGGCGTGACCACATCCGGCCGCAATCCATTGCAGATTGCATGCCAGGGCGGCGAGTCAGGCTTTCCGCGTGGATTCCCTCGGCAAGGCCTCTCACTACCCCACGCGCGGCACGTCATTGACATGTAATTGACACGTCAGGTTCAACCCTGGCGTGTCGGAGCATTGGCCCTTCCCGGTCTCAAAGTGAATTACATCCCCACAAGAGCGCGTATGTCTTTCGCAATGGGCAACACCCGCACTACGGAACGCGAGGACAACGATGGCCACGACGAGCCAGCAGACGATGATGGTGGGACAGCGCGCTGCGCGCTATGGAATTTCCCAGCCATACATCGAGGTGCGCTTCCCAAAGGACACACGCCAGCGCACGCTGAACGCCGCGCTCCATCGCCAGGTACCGCCGCGAGTTTGAGCGCGCTCGGCTCGCGCGCCTACGCGACCCTCCCTTCTGAACCCGGGCTCTCTACGAGCCGCTCACCCGCAACCAGCTCGCGCCGAGAAGATCGTCCGAGAAGCCCGCAGCCCGCGACACAGGAGCTGCGGGCTTCTGCGTTTCGGCCCCAGGCGATCTCCGTCGCCGCGATCGCTACGCCGCGCTTCCTGCGGATCGCCTCCACTTCTGGACATGGAGCTTTCCGGAACGCTTCGACCGCGACCAGATTGACGGCCGGCTGGTGCCCGCCATCGGCGCCTACCTGGGCGAAGTCATGGTCAAACACCTGGGCGAACAGTGGATTGCCCGCAGGAAGCTAGAAGAGTCCCAGGTGCGCGTCAGCTCGCGCGTGTGGCTGCCCTTCGTGCGCGCGCACAAGTCCATGCGCTCGTGCCAGTCCCTGCTGGACTTCTCCCTCACTCAGTTCTACCGCGCCGCTCATCGCCACTGCGGCTGAGCTCACGGGCCTCACTCCCCGGCAAGTTGCGGAAAGACGATGCCGTCCATTGTGAGCCCCCTCGCGCCACCTGCCTCCCACAGCTTCAGGCTGTAGGGGCCCACAGCTTCCCAGCGCTCCGCTGGGGCCTCCACCACGACGTGCAGTTCGCCATCCTCCGGGCCCTCTCCCTGCCAGAGAGGCAGCACCGATAACTCCCGCCCCTGGGCATCCATCAACTTTGCGCCTTCCGCCCCCGAGGGCGGTGCTCCGGGCGGGGGCTTCAGCTCAAGCGCCACTGCCACGCGGTATTGCTCGTCCAGTGCCGCGGGCCGGTAGCGCTCCTCCTCTTCGCACGCGTGCCTCCAGGCCTCCGGGCTGACGTACTCCAGCGTGCCGATCACCTGCCCCGCCCCTCCGGCGGACGGCATCCCCTCCAGCGCGCTGAGCCCGAAGTCCAAGAGCACGGGCTCCTCGCCTGGCAGCCGGACCATGATGTTCTCCCGCTTCACATCCCGGCGGAGCACCCCGGCCTCATGCACGGCGAGCAGCGCCCGCCCGAGGGAGAGCATCAGCTCCGCGGCCTTGCGGGCCGAGGGGTTGTGGACCATGACGTAGTCGTAGAGCGTCAACCCCTCCACCAGCTCCATGGCGACATAGAAGGGCCCGTGGACCAAGTCCTTCCACCGGCCACACCCGAGAAATCCCACCACGCCGGGGTGCTTGAAGCGCAGAAGCGCCTCCGCCTCGCGCTCGCCCCACCGCGCCGCGCCGCGCTCCAGGAACTTCAGCGCGCAGGGCTGGCCCGCCGCCTCGGCGCGGTACACGCGGCCCTGCCCACCGTCTCCCAGCAGGCCCAGGATCCGATAGTCCCCCACCACATCGCCTGGGATGGGGAGCTGCAAGCGAGTCGGATGCATGGTTCAGCCCACCTCCCCGGGCGCTACGGCCGCGTCCGCCCCTCACCGCGGCGGGCGAGCAGGACCTTGGCCACAGACAACAGGGCGCGGACTTCCTCCTCGCTGAGCTCGCGGGCCATGCGCGTGAGCCGCCGGACCCCTGGAGCCTCCGCGGGCGCCCGTTCCTCCACCGGGAGACTGCTGGCCTCCAGGAACCCCAGCAACAACCGAGGATCCGCCTCCAGGACTCGGCACAGCGCCACGAAGGTCTGAAGGCTGGGCAACAGCACCCCACGCTCGATGCGCCCATAGACTTCCAAGGCGATGCCGGTCTGCTCGGCCACCTCTGCTTGCGTCAGACGCAGGTGGTGCCGGGCCTGGCGTGCAGCCGTCCCCAGTTGGGTCGCGATCTTCGCCCTCGGCAGCGCAGGACTCACGAGACGCTCCGGGGCACATCCGGCGGCTCTGGCAGGACGCCGTCGGCCGCAGCGCCAAACGCGCTGGGGCCATGGAGCTTCCTGGCCCTCAAAGCCAGGGAGACTTTGACGGGTAGCATAGGACCTTCCACGGTGGGAGGGCCATGAGACGCATGAAGTCTCTATTCGGGAAGCAGAAAGGCCCTCCCAGCACGAAGCGGGGAGGGCCTGGGTTCTACAGGAGCAGCAGGCTTACGCCTTGTTCGGCTCCATCTTGGGGATCGCCTCGAGCGCGTCGAGGATCTTCCGCTTGTCCTTCTTCTCGGTGGACTTCGGCGGGGCGGTCAAGCGCGGGGGCGGACGCTCCCGGGTCAACGCTCCACCCTGCAGGAGGATGTTCACGTCCTCGGCATCCAGCGTCTCGTACTCCACGAGCGCGTCGGAGATCCGCTGGAGGGCGTCCTTGCGCTCGGTGAGGAGACGCTTGCCGTTCTCGTAGCAGCCCAGGACGATGCCGCGCACCTCGGCGTCGATCTGCCGCGCCGTGTCCTCGGAGTAGTCCTTGGTGGCGCTGAAGTCGCGGCCGAGGAACACCTCGCCCTCGCTCTTGCCGAACGCCAGGGGCCCGAGCTTGTCGCTCATGCCCCAGCGGCACACCATGGCGCGCGCCGTCTCGGTGGCGCGCTCGATGTCGTTGGAGGCGCCGCTGGACATCTCGTTGAACATGATCTCCTCGGCGAGACGGCCACCCATCGCCATGGTGATCTGGTCGAGGATCTGCTTCTTGTACCCGTTGACCTTGTCCTCGGTGGGCAGGCTCCAGGTAACGCCAAGGGCCTGGCCGCGAGGAATGATGGTGACCTTGTGGAGCGGGTCGCAGCCGGGCAGCAGCTTGGCGAGCAGCGCGTGGCCAGCCTCGTGCACGGCGGTGTTCCGCTTCTCCTTCTCGGTCATGATCATGGACTTGCGCTCGGGGCCCATGAAGACCTTGTCCTTGGCGGCCTCGAAGTCGCTCAGGTCCACGCGCTCCTTGTTCTGACGCGCGGCCATGAGTGCCGACTCGTTCACCAGGTTCTCCAGGTCCGCGCCCGTCATGCCCGGCGTACCGCGGGCGATGACCTCGAGGTCCACCTCAGGGGCCAGCGGCACGCGCCGCGTGTGCACCTTCAGCACGCCCAAGCGGCCCTTCAGGTCCGGCCGCGGAACGACAATCCGGCGGTCGAAGCGGCCAGGGCGCTGCAGCGCGGGATCCAGCACGTCCGGGCGGTTGGTGGCGGCGATGAGGATCACACCCTCGTTGGACTCGAAGCCGTCCATCTCCACCAGCAGCTGGTTGAGCGTCTGCTCGCGCTCGTCATGACCGCCGCCCAGGCCCGCGCCACGGTGGCGGCCCACGGCGTCGATCTCGTCGATGAAGATGATGCAAGGGGCGTTCTTCTTGCCCTGCTCGAACAAGTCGCGGACGCGGCTGGCGCCAACGCCCACGAACATCTCCACGAAGTCCGAGCCGGAGATGGAGAAGAACGGCACGCCGGCCTCACCGGCCACCGCGCGAGCCAGCAGCGTCTTGCCCGTACCCGGCGAGCCCATCATCAGCACGCCCTTGGGGATGCGGCCGCCCAGCTTGGTGAACTTCTTGGGGTCCTTCAGGAAGGCGACGATCTCCTCCAGCTCCTCCTTGCACTCGTCGGCGCCGGCCACATCGGCGAACGTCACCTTGTTGTGGCTCTCGTTGAGGAGCTTGGCCTTCGACTTGCCGAAGGTCATCGCCTTGCCGCTGCCACCTTGCAGCTGGCGCATGAAGAAGATGAAGAACAGGAACAGGAAGACCACCGGCATCCACTGCCCGAGGATGGTCAGCCACAGGTTATTCTGCTCCTCCTTCTCGTACTTCACGTTGACGCCCTTGTCCCGGAGCATCTGGAGCATGGACGTGTCCGCCACGGGGCCCGTGGTCCGGAACTTCGTCTTGTTAGGGCCGTACTCGCCCGAGTAGGTGTTGCCCTTGACCGAGATGTCTCGGACCTCCTTGTGCTCAATCTTCTCAAGCAGCTGGGTAAAGGAGGGGTCCTCTACCTGGTCGCTGCCTTGAGAGAAGAAGTTGTAGAAGGCCACGAACAGGACGATCAGGATCACCCAGAGGCCGATGGTCTTGTAAGTCGAACGCACGTGTTTGCTGCCCTTTCGAAGCCGGCGGATGCGGGCCGCGTTGGGGATTCCCCCAACCATTTCAACAATTTGGGCCGAGGCATGGCGAGCCGCCCTGCCTTGGACCGTATCAGCAACAGCAAAAAGCCCTCAACTATTTAGGGGTACGCCGCCATCCTCCATCTGCCCCTTGTGGACTCTATAACGGACCGCTGCCCCCGTTGCTTGGGCTCGGGGGGAATGCCCAGAGCGACTGTCCGGAAACCACCTTCCTTTCGGGTGGCGCCCAGAGGCCAGGCACCCAGAGCAGCCGACCTTCCCCGTCCACCACCACGGGCTGGAGATCTCGACGCTCGGAGGGGACGCGCAGGTCCACGAAGAGATCCTGCAGCTTTCGTGAACCCCGAGCCCCCGGGATGCGATCCCCGGGCCTCCGCGTCCGCACGGTGAGCGGCCAGCGGACCTCTCGCGGCAGGATCAGCCGGAGTGCTCCGGGCCGCTGAGGAGCGGGGCCGACCGTGAAGGTCCAGCGCGTTCCCTCCAGTGGCCCCGAGGAGCCCTCTCCTTCTAGAAGGAGTGAACCGCTCACCGTGGCGCGAGGACGAACGCAGCGCACCACCCCACCCGAGGCCCGGAGTTGAAGGCCTCCACTCAAGGTGGCCGAGCGGCCTCGTGCCACTGCGTCGAGGCCCCGGCCCAGCGTCGCGTCATCCACCGCTGCCCCTTCTTGCGTGAGCAGCCGTGCGAGCACGCGACGCCGCAGCGGAGGCTCCAGCGCGCGAACCCCCACCGCATCCAAGCCTCCCTCTGGGAGCACGAGCCTTCGCCAGGCCGCCGTCGCCATTTCCTCCAGCAGCGCATCGTCCTCGGCCGCCAGCCGTGCGAACGACGCCAGCCGCTCGGCCACCGGGAAGCCCGCCGCACGAGAGAGCGCGGGCAGCAGCTCGCGCCGGACGCGGATACGAAACAGGCGAGGGTCGGCATTCATCGGATCGGTCACGAAGCCCGTGCCCTGCTCCTGAAGGAAGGCTTCGAGCTCTTCCCTCGTACGGTCCAGCAGAGGGCGGACGACCGTGCCACGCCTGCGCTGGATGCCTGCCGCTCCCTTGAGCGCCGAGCCTCGCGCCAGCCGCATCAGCAGGGTCTCCGCCTGATCAGTCGCCGTGTGCGCGGTGACCACCGCTGCCAGCCCTCGCTCTGCTCTCAGCGCTTCGAGAACCTCGTACCGAGCGGTGCGTGCGCGCTCCTCTACTCCCGCGCCGGGCCTCAGGTTCAGCCGACGCACATGGCAGGGCAGCCCATGGAGTGCAGCCAGCCGCTCGACCGCCTGGGCCTCCTCCCCTGCCTCAGGTCTCAGCCCATGGTCCAGGGTCGCCACCTCGGCCGTGAGTCCCAGCCGAGCTCGCACGAGTGCCGTGCCCACGAGCAGCGCGGTGGAGTCCGCACCGCCCGATACGGCGAGCAGCACCGAGCGGCCCACGAGCCCGAAGCGGCGGAACTCCGCCTCGAGTGTCCACGTGATCAAGTCCGTTGCTGACCCGGTGCGCGGCATCGAACAGAAGGGGGAATGGATTTCTCGCGCGCCACGTTTACCCAGGCGCCGTCGGTTGAAGGTGCTGGGGGTGGTTCTTATGATCTCCCCAGCGGTTCCCCGAGGGGAATGAGGGGTGCGGCCGGCGGTGTTAATAAGAAGGTTGATTTTTCCGAATTTCCTGGCGTTGGGCCTAGGGGTCCCCCCCCTCCCCCTCTGGGCCCACGGGCCCGCAAGGACTCGTTCCTCGCGGGCCCTCTTTCCGGAGCGCCCCGGACCTCGAAAGCGAGGTCCGGGGCGTTTCCCTTTTGGGCCACCAGCACGTTTTGGGCCCGGGTTCCAGGGATTTCACGCAGCCACGACGCTTCCAGAAGGGACAGAACTTCTTCGCCCATGTCACCCTCAGGGGTTATGACGCAAAGGCGTTGAAACCGTTGACCCGCTGGTGCGTCTGTCGGATAACCACGCCAGTGTGTCTCAGGTCGTCACCTCGCATCCGCTCCGGAGACTCGGTATGGCTGGCACCGACAAGCGCAAGCAATCTCTGTACTTCCCCGAAGAGATGTTGAAGGAGATCCAGGAAGAGGCGAACCGGCAGGACCGCTCGCTTTCGTGGGTCGTCCAGCAGGCGTGGAAGATCGCCCGCGAGCGCATCAAGGCCTTCCCGGCCGTCAATGATGTCACTGGCGATGAACGCCAGGATCCCCGCGAGGAGTAAGAAACCGCATGTCCTCCACTGACCATCGTAAGCAAAGTCTCTACTTCCCCGAGGACATGCTCGAGGAGATCCAGCGCGAGGCAACTCGCCAGGATCGCTCGCTCTCCTGGATTGTCCAGCAGGCCTGGAAGGTGGCCCGCGGGGACATCCGGAAGATGCCCTCGGTCAACGACGTGCTGGCCCCGGCACCCAAGCCGGTCGCCGCTCCCGTGGCGCCCCCGGGCGACGGTGAGCCCAAGCCTTAACGGCCCCTCCCGCCCGGTCCACTAGCGTGTGGGCCGGGTGGGCTTCGCGCAGTTCTCGAAGACGATGCGCCCGGCCTCCTTGAGGGGCTGTGCCTCCGTGGCGTAGGTCGCCTTCATGTAGGCGCTGACGATGTTGGAGTCCACGCCCCCGAACTTCTGGGAGCGCACGGGATTGCGAGCAGGGTCGCTGCCTGCGTTCTTGAAGATCGTCCCGTAGCCGTCCCCTCCCTCGAGGAGAAAGCTGGGCATGCCCACGCGGTAGCGGGCGACTTCGTCCGTGCGCGGCGGCAGCGCCACCGGTGTGCCATTCACCGTCAGCTCCCGCACCCGCTGGCCCCGGGGGTACTCACAGTCCACGCGCAGCGTGGTGCTGCCGGACACGTGCAGGAAGGCGCCCGAGGGCGAGGAGATGGGCTGCCCCGCCGTGAGGAGCGCGCTCACCGAGTGCTCGAACATGTCCACCAGCTCCTTCTCGGTGAGGTTCACCGTGACGACCTGGTTCTCGAAGAGCAGCACCTCGTGGAGCACGCCGTCCGTCAGCTGGCCCTTGGGGAGCATGGTGCGGGTGATGCACAGGCCCTCGGCGCGGATGGAGCCGCCGTTGACGATGCCCAGCACCGCCTTGGCGGCCGAGTCATCCTCCACGTGCTGGTAGGCGTCCGCCGCGAGCTGTCCCAGGGCGTTGTTGTCGTGCCGGGCATAGGGCCGGTCCAGGTAGACGTCCTCGCCCAGGTAGCCGATCTCCTTGTTGGGATCGTCCACCAGGGGTTGGCAGGGATCGTTGTAGGCCAGGCAGCCGAGCCCGGGCATGAGCGCGGCGGCCACCAGCGCGGCCAGGAGCGGACGGGTCATCAGTAGCGGGCCCTCACGGTGAGATAGACGGACTGGCTCTCGCGCGGCAGCAGGCCGGTGACGCGGTCCGGCCGGGGCACATCGTCGCGCAGGTCATGGTCGAACAGGTTCTGCGCCAGCACGGACACCTCGAAGTGCTCGGCGATGGGCTCGGTGCGCAGTTGGGCGGTGATGAGACTGTAGGCGGGGATCTGGTAGCGGCGGATCAGCTCCAGCACGGAGCGGGTGTTGTTGCGCCGCTCGGCGCCCGCGCGCACCACCACGTCCAGGTTCACCCAGTCGCCCAGGGGCATGGAGACGCCGGCGTTGAAGCGGGCCTGCGGGGTATCGGTGAGCAGGCGGGATTGGGAGGGCAGCTCCAAATCCTCGGCGCGGAAGAAGGAGGCGTTGACCCAGGCGTTGGCGCGCTTGGAGGCCTCCAGGCGGGCCTCGCCCTCCACGCCGATCACGCGCACGCCCAGGTCGCGGTTGCGCAGCGGGACGATGTTGCCGGAGGTATCCACGGGGAAGATGGGCGAGCGGAAGCGCTCATAGAAGGCGTTGCCGCGCAGGCGCACGCGCGAGTCGCCCGAGGCCTGGATGACGTCCACGCCCAGCTCCACGGTGTCCACGGTGGCGGGGCGCAGCGTGGGGTTTCCCTCGAAGCGGCCCTGGTTGTAGTCGGTGTCCGGGAGGCTCTCGGCCAGCTCCTGCAGCGTGGGCGAGCGGAACGAGCGCCCATAGAGCGCCTTGAGGACGATGGCATCCGTGGCGGCGAACACGAGGCCCACGCGCGGGTTGATGCTGGGCACCAGCTTCGAGCCGTTGATGGCGCCCGTCTCGTCCGTGGTGGGCAACTGGGTGGCGTCCGCGCGCACGCCGAAGGTGAGCGTCAGCGGAGCGATCACCGTCCACTGATCCTGGATGAAGAGGCCCAGCGTCATGCGCCGGGCGGCAGCGCCACCGGCGATGTCCTTGATGTTCACCAGCCCCTCGGGCGGAGTGAGCGTGGGCCGGACCCGGTTATCCAGGGTGTAGTTCGTCGTGTACTCGTAGCCGGCGAGCATCTGCAGCTCTGCCACCGCGCCCACCGAGAGGCGGTTGGTGTGGCCCAGCACCATGTCCGAGTCCACGCCGAGCCCCAGGGTGCGCACGTTGATGCGCGTCTGCTCGAGCAGGCCATCCGGGAAGAGCTGGTCCGCGCCATCCCCCGTTCGGAAGCCATCCGGAGCGAGCTGGAAGAGGCGGTTGGTGCTCTGCTGATCGCCGTAGCCACGAACGCGCAGGAGGATGCCCTCGGCCACGGCGCGCTCGTACTCGACATCCAGCATCGCCACCGTCCAGCTCAGGTCCGAGTCCTCGCCCACGGTGTCGAAGAGCCCCATCAAGGCGGTTCGGTCCTCGGTGAGCACTCGGATGGAGGAGCTCAGGCGGCCAGCGGCGCCCAAGTCGTAGGACAGCCCCAGACCGACGTTGAAGAGCAGGCGCTCGTCATGGGTGTAGCCCGCCGGGTCGTCGGCATCCCGCAGCTTCTGGTTGAGCGTCTCCTGGATCAGCGCGTCGCTCTCGATGGGCGAGGAGTCTCCGGACTGGGCCCACACGTCCAGATCTCCGAAGAGGCGGAGGCCCCCGGCACTGACGGCCGAGGAGGCATGGGCATCCACCGTGGGGGCAAAGGAATTCTGGCCCCGCTCGGTGAAGCCACCGCCCGAGGCGGAGGCACGCACGCCCTCGCTGCGATCGGTGACGATGTTGACCACGCCCAGGAAGGCTCCGGCGCCATAGAGGGAGGAGCCCGGGCCGCGGATGACCTCGATGCGGTCCAGGTTCTCCACCGGCAGGTTCATCAGCGCCCGGCCATCGAAGAAGTTGTTGAGCCGGTGCCCGTTGAGGAGGAACAGCACCTCCGCGTCGTTGCGCAGCCCCCGGATGGCGACGCGGTGGTTGCCCTGCACATCCCGGCTCACAGTGAGCCCGGGCACCACGTCCAGCACATCCGCCACGGTGCGCGCCCCGAGCGCCCGGATCTGTTCACGCCCGAAGGACGCGGCGATGGCGGGCACGCGGGTGACCGACTCCGTGTGGCGCGTGGCGAGCGCGAGCGTGTCCTCCGCGCTGTAGAGGGCCAGATCCTCCTCCAGCTCGGAGCGAGAGGGCTTCGAACTGCCCGAGGCCGCCGGCGGGGACATGTCGATCGGCTCCAGCGGCTCCACCGGGGGCTTGGAGGCCGGCTCTGGCGTGGACGTGGAGGCGGGGGATGTGGAGGCGGTGGATGCCGTGGGCTTGGAAGCGGAACCCTTGCGCCCATTGGAGCGGGTCGGCGGGGCTGGGGCAGGCTCGTCGCTGGGAACCTCGGCGGAGAGCGCGGCCATGGCGTCGTCGGAGGCTGGGGCCTTCTTGCCGCTGCTCTGCGGGGCGGCCACGGGCTCGGGTTCGGGCTCGGGCTCCTTCTTGCGCGAGCTGCTCTTCGTGGGAGCAGGCGGCGGCGGCGGCGGCGGCGGCGGCGGCGGCTCGGTCACGGCCACCTTGGGACGCGGGA
Organism: Hyalangium minutum; assembly: GCF_000737315.1. GTDB lineage: Bacteria > Myxococcota > Myxococcia > Myxococcales > Myxococcaceae > Hyalangium > Hyalangium minutum. The sequence goes on along the minus strand of NZ_JMCB01000004.1, from coordinate 169,154 downwards.
GCTCCCCGGGCACGATGACGCGGCTGGGCCTGGCCTCCGTCTGGAACACGGGCTGGCGGTCACCCCCCTTGAGAATGGCCTCGATGTAGTACTCGACGCCGGGCGGGACCATGTGCTCGGCGGGAAGGGTCGCCCGGTAGAGATCGCCGTACTGCCGCTCCATGGGGAGCTCGGCGAAGGGCTCGCCCGGCCCACGGTAGCGGATGACCAGCTCCGAGACCTTCCGGCCGTCATCCACCAGCGTGCCTTCGAGCCGCAGCGGCCGGTTCGGCTCGGCCTTGGCGGGCGCGGAGTGCAACAAGACCGCATGCTCCTCGGCGCGCGCGGGGGACGCCGCGAGGAGCACGACGGCAAGCAAAGTCGTTCGTACGAGAGCGGTCTTCAAGAGCACAAGGATGGTCCATTGCCACTACAGGCGAAGTCAAGGAAGGGGGGTTGACTGTCAGCGCCGTTTTTTTGCCGGCCCTCACGGCACGTGCGACGTTGATCAGCGCCTCTCCTTCCCATGCGCGCGTCGCTCGCCCTCCACTTCGCCCTGTTCCGCCGTCAGAAGGCACAGATTGCCCGTGCCGTCGACGGCCAAACCTCCACCTTCCGCGCCTACGAGGCCCGGTACCGGCGGCGGACGGCCAGCTATCGCCAGGAGCTCCCGCTCTCCGCGGTGCACCAGCGGCTCAGGGCCGCGGACGTGGTGTACGTGGGCGACTACCACACCCTGCCCCTGGCCCAGGAGACCTACCTGGGGATGGTGGAGCGGGCCCTGGAGTCCGGCCGCCGAGTGGTGATGGCACTCGAGTGTGTCGAGGGCCGCCACCAAGCCTTCCTGGATGACTATCTGACGGGCCGTCTGCCCGAGCGCGCACTGCTGGAGCGGCTCGGCCGGGCACCGGGCCCTGGACTGGATGGGTGGTCCGGCTTCCGGCCCCTGCTCGCCTTCGCCAAGCGCCACCGGCTGCAGGTGGTGGGGATTGATCGGCGGGTTCAGGGGGAGCGCTCGCTGGAACTCCGGGACGCTTATGCGGCGGAGCGCGTTGCGCGGGTGGCTCGGGCGGAGGATCGGCCCCAGGTGTTGGTACTGGTGGGCCAGTACCATGTAGCGCCCTGCCACCTGCCTGCTCAAGTCGAGCGAGCGCTCGGTGAGACGCACGCCCGGCAGGGGCTGGTGGTGTACCAGAACTGTGAGGGCGTCTACTGGAGGCTGGCGCGCGAGGGCCGGGCAGGTGCGGTGGAGGCCGCGGAGCTGGCGGATGGTTCCCTGTGCTTGCTCAACGCATCGCCTGTTGTGTGCCAACAGAGCTTCCTGGACTACCTCGAGGCCGAGGCCGGGGATGCGCCCCTGCGGGATCGCAGCGCGGCCGATCGCTTCCGGGAGATGGCGAGCCTGATCGCGCGGCTTGCGGGCGTGCAGGTGGGCCGGGCGCTGGACGAGGTGGAGGTGGCGACAGCGGCGGATGGGGATGTCCTGGCGCGCATCCAGCAGCGCGGACGGTTTACCCAGGTGGAGCTGGCGCAGCTGCGGCGGCACATCCTGTCTCGAGAGAGCAGCTACATCCCCCGAGCGCGGATGGCGTACCTGGCGTCGCTGTCCCTGAACCACGCGGCCGAGGAGGCCGCGCACTTCGTCCGGCACTGCGCGGTGGGAGACGCGATGGAGGCGCCTCGGCGGGCGTCGGATGCGTTCTACGCGCGCTGCATGGAGGAGGCGCTGGGGTTCTTCGGCTCGAAGCTGGTGAACCCTCGGCGTGGGTGCGCGGGGCTGGCCGAGTGGGCCCGGCGGGTGGCGCGCATGCGCGGCGTGGAGCGGCAGATCGCGGCGTTCGTGCTGGCGCACAAGGCGGCGGAGGCGGAGGGCCCCGACGAGGCCGTGAAGCTGCTGCCCCTGCGGCGGGACCGGCTCTTCCACGGCGTCAGCCACGCGCTGGGGTACCTGCTCGGAGACGCGCTGTATCAGGCCTTCGACACGGGCCGGGTGGAGAAGGCGGAGATTCGCGCCCTCTTCCGAGACTCGCTGGCGGATCCGCGCAGCACGTACTTCCACTGGGTCCAGCGGCTGGGCTGAGGCCCTGTGCCGCTGATCAGCGGGCCTGCTTCGCGCGGGCTGCGGGCTTCTTCTTCGCGGCAGCGACCTTCTTGGCAGGTGCAGCCTTTTTGGCCGGCGCGGACTTCTTGGCGGATGCAGCCTTCTTGGCAGGCGCGGACTTCTTCGCGGACTTCTTGGCCGGCGCAGCAACGGGAGCGCTGGCCGTGGAGCCGATCTGCTCCACGAGCTTCTTCGGAGCGACGGCGCGATAGCTCTCCTCGACCCACTGGCGCAGCATCTCCATGGGAGGCGCCTCCCCCCTGGGGAAGTCGGCCGACACCCAGCCGCTCTTGCCCAAGCCGTACCCAGTGGGCGTGGCGAACGGCATCATCAGCGCTGCGGCGTTGGATTGCGGCAGCTTCACCGAGAGCCCCAGTCCGCCCCTCTCGTGGCCCATGAAGACGAAGGCCTTGCCCTTCACCTTGAGGGCGCGGTGGCCCCAGGGAAAGTCCTCGTGGGTGCCGGGGAAACTCAGCGCGAAGTCACGCAGCGCCAGCTCGTGGGGATTGTCGAGGCTCTTGGACTCGGACATGGGATTCCTCGGATCGGCGGGGTTGAAGCGCGCACCTATCTAATGGGATTTCCTGCGTCGGGCGAGCCCCCTCGGACAATCTCGAACCGCAAGGACTGCGAGTGCAAAACCTCCGAGTCTCGTGCTCCCAGCGCATTCGGGATGTACCAGAAGGCCCCTTCCGCTGAGAGTGCCCAGAGTTGGTACTCGCCCACCGGCATGGCCGCGAGCGGCGTCAGCACCTGTCCTCCATCCGTGGCCTCCGAGACGGCCTGCGCCACCGGCACGACGAAGAGCTGCAGGCTCGTGGCAGAGGCCTCGCGCGTCACGTCTCCCTGAAGGATGGGAACGAAGGGCACCGGGTTGATGACCAGGGGCACGATGACCTGGGAGGGCCCTCCATCCGTCTGCATCGGCACCGTCTGCCCGGGCCTCGGCATGAAGCGCAGGAAGAACTGGGGGAACAGCTCCGGCACTCCGTCTCCGTTCAGATCATCCGCGTTCCCGTCTCCGTCTCGATCGACCAGCCGGACGAAGAACCGTGCCTCCTCGCCGCGCAGGAGCCCCAGCCCCTCCGCCTCGACATCGAGAGACGTAAGCGACAGCAGTGAGTCCGGCACCGTCACCACGCCCCCATCCGTCCCCTCCCCTGTCACCCGGAACGCGGGAGGATCGTGACGCCTCCGTTGAGTGAGCGTCAGCTCGTGCTCCACGACGCTCCCCGCAGGAATCTCCAGCTCCACTCCTGCCGCGGGCAGCCAGTCGCCCGCGCCCGGCTGGGCGAGCACGTCCACGGAGAGGTCCACATCTCCGTTCGCATCCAAGAAGCCCCACAGCCGGTATGGCCCTGGATTCACCTCTGCGAACAGGAACCGGGCATCCCCAGTTCCCAGCCGCAGATCAGGCACTGCCGTGACGTAGCGAGGCACAGCCTGCCCCCGAGGAGGGCCCTCGCTCGGAGCGAACAGGAACACGTATGCGTCTCCCCGAGGGCTGCCAGGTCCCACTACCTGGCCTTGGAGACGTCCGGATGGCTTGTTGGGCCCACCCTCCTGCGGGCACCCGCCGAGCACCAGGAAACAGGCGAACAGGGCCACGCGCGAGCAGTTCACGGAACTGGGGGCTTCACCGCTCGCGTCGCGCAGAGGCTCGACATGTACTCCGCGAGCCGATCTCCGGCGACGTGCTTGTCCTCGTAAAACCCGGACAGGAGGAAACCCGCAGCGAGCTGCCCACCGATCTGCTCCTCCAGCGAGTGGGCAATACAGAGGGGCTCGCCCTTGTCCGTGTAGCGGCGCCGCTCCGCGTCCGTGAGGCTGGTGAAGTCCGAGTATGGCATCCGGTACTTCATCTGGAGGATGCCCTCGGGCTCCAGCTCCGGATCGAAGAGGAACATGATCGGGTTGCAAAACCCGGAGAGCAGCGCTCCTCCCGGACGCAGGACGCGATAGGCCTCGCGCCAGACGCGGCGGATGTCGTCCACGAAGCAGTTGGAGCACGGGTGGAAGATGAGATCGAAGCTTGCGTCCGGGAACACGGACAGGTCCCGCATGTCCCCCTCGACGAGGCGAATCTCCAGGCCCTCGCGCTCCGCCACCAGCCGGTCCTGTCCAAGCTGAGCCGGCGAGTTGTCGAAGATCGTCACCCGAGCGCCCGCCGCCGCGAGCACCGAGCCCTGCTGTCCACCCGCGCTCGCGAGCCCCAGCACCTCTTTCCCCTTCAGCTCGCCGAACCACTCGCGGGGCACGGGCTTGTGCGGGGTGAGGATGACGCTCCACTCGCCCCGGCGCGCGGCGGCGATAACCTCGGGGCCCACGGGCACCGTCCACCGGTCTCCCTTGGCCACCTGCCGATTCCACGCCTCACGGTTGTAGGCGCGAATATCCACATCAAGTGTCATGAAGCACTCTTCCTTCCATGCCGCCAGCGACGGTGACGACCTCGCCCGTCACGTGGCCAGAGATACGGTCTGACGCGAGCGTCACGATGACCCGCGCGATGTCCTCCGGCCGCCCCACCTTGCGCAGCGCCATCGTCCGCGTTACTCGGGCCAGGAACGCTGGGTCCTGGAGCTTACCCCGGTTGCGATCCACCTCGGTCCAGCCCGGGCACACCACGTTCACTCGGGCCATCGGAGCGATGCGGCCCAGCTCGTTCTTCAAGCTCTTCACGAAGCCACTCGCGAGCGCGCCCTTGGCCGCCGCGTAGTCCGAGTGCCCTGCCTCGCCAAACAGGCCCGCGGTGGAGCTCACGAGCACCAGGCTCCCGACCTTCGTCGTCTCCACGTGCCGCAGGAAGGCCCGGCACGTGAGGAACACGCTGTCCAGATTCTCCGCCAGCGTCTGGCGCCAGCGGGTCAGGGACATCTTCCACACCGGCTCATCCTGCGAGGGCCAGTGTCCGGCATTGGCCACCACCACATCCAGCCGCCCGAGCGCCTTCACCGCCTCGGGGATCAGCGCGTCCACCTCGGCCTCGGAGGTCAGGTCCGCGCGCACGGCCGCGCCGCCCACCTCCGTCGCGAGGGCCCGCGCCTTGTCCTCGTTCGAGCGGTAGTGCACGGCCACCCGTGCACCCTCCTCCGCGAACGCGCGCACCGTGGCGCTGCCAATGCCTCCCGCGCCTCCTGTGACCAGGACGCCCTTGCCTCTCAGCTCCGTCTCCATGCCTTGGCTCCCTCCTGCGGCCCGGCCTGGGGCGGGCCTCCATCTGGCCCCGCTGCGCTCGCTCAGGTGAGGCGCAGGATCTTCCGCGCCTCTTCCGGCGTGGCCAGCGTGCGGCCCTTGGCCTTGGCGCGCTTGGCCGCCTCCGCCACCAGCTCCCAATTACCCTTCGCCAGCACGCCCTTGGACACGAAGATGTTGTCCTCGAGCCCCACGCGCGCGTTGCCGCCGCGCTCGGCCGCGTGCTCCACGAACGGCAGCTGGTGCCGGCCCACCGCCGCCACCGTCCACGTGCTGCCCTCGGGCAGCGACTTGATCATGAACTCCAGCGCGTCCACCCGCGCCGTCAGCGCGCCCGGCACGCCCAGCACGAAGTCATAGTGCGCGGGCAGATCCACCAGCCCCTCCTTCGCGAGGATGCTGGCCTCATCGATCATCCCCACGTCGAAGCACTCGATCTCCGGCTTGAGGCCCAGGGCGCGGATGCGCTTGGCGATGTCCCGCACCAGCGGACGCGGGTTCCAGAACACGTCCGGGCCGAAGTTCACCGTGCCCGTCGTCAGCGTGGCCATGTCCGGGCGATCCGCGCCCGTCAGCGTCAGCGGGCCGCAGCGCTCGTCCACGCTCATGCCCACCGCGCCGCCCGTGGACGTCTGAATCAGGATGTCCGTGCGCTTGCGGATGGCCCGGATCGCCGCTCGGAACAGCTCCGCGTCCTGCGACGGCTTGCCATCTGGCGTGCGTACGTGCAGGTGAACCATCGCCGCGCCGGCCTCGCGGCACTTCACCGCGTCCTCGGCGATCTCCTCCGCGGTGATGGGCAGGTGCGGCGTCTGCTCGCGCGTCGTCTCCGCGCCGACCATCGCGGCGGTGATGACCATGGGCGTACTCATGGATGCCCCCTCTTCTGAATGCGTGAGTGAGTAAGTCAGCGCTGGATGCGCTGCTTGTCCTTGGGAACCACGCAGGTACCCGAAGCCCGGCACACCACCACCGGCTCCTGCAACAGGTCCGCCGCCGAGTCGTTCACATCCGTACGCGGCCGGATGACCTTGCGTGCCTCGAACTTCATCTTCCGGGACGTATTGCCGGTGCTGATGATCTCGCCCTCGGCCTCGATGAAGTCCCCCGCGTACACGGGTGCCAGGAACTCCACCGAGTCATACGCGCGGAACAGGCCCTCGTCCCCGTCGTGCCGGATGCACAGCTCCGTGGCCACATCGCCAAAGAGCCCCAGCATCCGCGCGCCGTCCACGAGGTTGCCGCCGTAGTGCGCGTCATGGCTGCTCATGCGCAGCCGGATGATGGCCTTGGTCGTGCTCACTTGGGCTCTCCCTGGTAGTGCGCGTTCGGGTCTTCCTTGCCCATCTTCTTGAGCAGCGCGTGCACGATGTAGTTGGCCACGTCGGACGGCTTGGTGCCCGGACCGAAACCCGCGTCGAAGCCCAGCTCCAGCGCCAGCTTGTGGTCCACGCGCGGCCCGCCGAGCAGCAGGATCGTCTTTCCGTGGATACCCCGCGCCTTGGCCGCATCAATGAACTGGCGCGAGTTGTCCTTGTGCACGTCGCGCTGAGTCACCACCTGGCTCACCAGGATGGCATCCGCGTTCTTCGCCAGTGCCTTGGTGATGAGGTCGTCATTGGGGACCTGGCTGCCCAGGTTGAAGGCCTCGAACCACGGGTAGCGCTCCAGGCCGTAGTCGCCCGCATAGCCCTTCATGTTCAGGATGGCGTCGATCCCCACCGTGTGGGTGTCCGTGCCGGTACACGCGCCGAACACCACGATGCGCCGCCCCACCTTGTCCTGGATGAAGGTGTTGAGATCGTCGAACCCCATCTTCTTGATGACGACCTCGGGGACGTCGATCTCCGCGTAGTCGATGTACATGCCCGACCGGGCGTACACGATGAAGAACGTGTAGTTGTCCGCGGCGCGCTCGGCAGCGGCCACCTTCACGTCCGAGAAGCCCATCTTCTTCGTGAACTGGGCGGCGGCCTCCTTGGCCTTCTCTGACAGCGGCACCGGGAGCGTGAACGACAGCTGCACCACGCCATCGTCGCGGCGGTCTCCATAGGGGCGGATGATCTGCTTGGTCGGCTTCACCATGAGGCGCTCACTTCCCCTTTGCGTAGCTGACGCTCTGGGCGATCTTGGCTGCCAGGGGCTCGAACCGGTCCTTCTTCTTGTCGTTCATGGAGAAGATGAGGGACCACGTCGTCTTGCCGTTGCAGCCCACGTAAGTGACCGAGCGGACCTTGTCCTCGCCATCCTCCGTGGCGTCGTCCACGTTCACCTTCTTGGCGGCCGGGTTGAGGCCCAGGCTGATCTTCTCCCAGCCCTCGCCGCCGCCCATGGCGGTGAGGATCTTGTCCAGGCAGACCTTGGGCTGCATGCCGGCCGTCTGCACGGCGCCCACGTCCAGCGTGAACCACCCATCCCCCGAGGGAGCCTTGAACTTCTCGGTGCCCTCCTCGTTGGTGCGGTCCCACGCGCCAGGGACCTGGAGGGTCAGCGTCTTCGCCTGGTGCTTCACCAGCGCATCCGCCGAGCCGCCACTGCTCACGGCCAGCGCCACCGTCATCACCAAGGAACCGATCATGAGTGCGTACCCTCCAGAATCTCCAAGAACGGATTGAAATAGTCCGGCGCCTTCTCGAGCACGCCATCCAGGCCCTTGCCGCCCGTCTCCGTGCGCTTCACGTCGCCAAAGCGCCCCTTGCCGATGGCCGCCACCATGCCCTCCTTGTGGCACTCCTCCAGCAGCTCCATGGCCTTGGCGAACACCTCGCGCGCGCGGTTGGCGATCTTCCCGTCCTCGCGCACGGTGAACTCCTCGTCGATGCCCCGCGCGGCGCGGTGGAGGTAGGCAGCGGACTTCAGCGCCACGTACCGATCCGCCAGCAGCGGCGTGTGCATCGCCTCCGTCATCATGCCCAGCAGCTGGATGCCCTGCCGCGTCCAGACGGCCACCAGGTCCGCCATCACGTCGTACGCGTGGCTGAAGAAGATGTCCGTCTCCTTGTGCTTGGTGGGCGGCATGTACTTCAGCGGGGCGTCAGGGAAGCAGCGCCGCACCAGCATGGCCTGCGACAGCTCCAGCAGGAGCGTGTCCGGACGGTGCGGATCGATCTCGTACGAGTGCCCGATGCCCAGCTGCCAGTCCTTGAGCCCCGCGCGCTTGGCGAAGCACTCGTTGATGAACTGGCTGGCGATGACCGTGTGGGCCGCGTCATACGCGTCCGCGGTGGTGATGTAGTTGTCCTCGCCTGTGTTGATGATGATGCCGGCCAGGGCGCAGATGCGGCGGCTGAAGTACTGATCGATGAACGTCCGCCGCATGTTGATGTCGCGGAAGAGGATGCCGTACATCGCGTCGTTGAGGAGCATGTCCAGCTTCTCGTACGCCGCGCAGAAGGCAATCTCCGACATGGCCAGGCCGGAGGAGTAGTTCGTCAGCTGAATGTAGCGCTTGAGCTTCTTGCTCTCCTCGTCCAGGGCCTCGCGCATGATGCGGAAGTTCTCCTGGGTGGCGTAGGTGCCGCCGTAGCCCTCGGTGGTGGCACCGTGGGGCACGTAGTCCAGCAACGACTGCGCCGTGGAGCGGATGACCGCGATGATGTCCGCGCCCGCCTGGGCCGCCGCGCGCGCCTGGTCCACATCGTCATAGATGTTACCGGTGGCAACGATGACGTACTTGTGCGGCGTCGGGGACATGGGGAACTGCTGCCGGAGCGCGTTGCGCTGGGCGATGCGACCCTGCATGTCCTCGAGCGCGGCGCGGCCCTCGGCGCGCACCTCGGCGCGCAGGTTCTGCTCCATTTCCGGAGACAGGGGCCCCAGCTTCTCGGTGGGCAGTGCGGTCAGGCGCTCTACGGCCTCCAGCGGGCTCTTGGCGCCCAGTTGCAGCGCCCGGCCATACCAGTAGGCGGCGCCGCGGTTGAGCACCCCGGCCGCCTTTAGTTTGTCCACCATCAAGTTGGCCAGCGGCACACCGCGAGCCCCCGCCCCCGAAATCCCGAAGAAGCGCAGCACGGTGCGCTCAATGGACACAGTGGTGTTGTGGTGGATGAGGTCGAAGATCGGGTTGACGATCTCCTCGGCCAGCTTGCGCGCGTGCGCAATCTGCTCGTCTTGGATGAACGGTCCCGGCATGGCGGCACCTTACCCCTAAACCATCAGAAATGTTGAACTTTTCTGGTCCACCGATGACTTGGAGCGTCATGCGGCGCCTGCCTCTGGAGCCTGCCCGGCTGTGTCCAATGCGTTTACACCGATATCTCGGTGAAGATAGCTGCAGCGAAATATCGGTACCACTCTCCACCGAAATCGCGCTGGGTGCACTGATATATCGGTGTAACGGGGCACTTCCAGTTCATAACCTCTGAATACCACTGGGCTCAGAGGCTTGGCACACCGAGTGCTCTAGGGGTCTCCCATCTTCACCCCTTCACTCCGGAGATCTCCTATGAACCTGAAGCCTTTCCTCCTGGCGGCGCTGCTGAGCGGTGGCGCGGCCCTGGCCGATCCCCCTCCCCTGACGACGGACTCGGGCGCACCGGTCGGCTCCAACCAGAACTCGAAGACGGCGGGCCCGCGCGGCGGAATCCTGCTGGAGGACTTCCACCTCATCGAGAAGCTCGCGCGTTTTGATCGCGAGCGCATCCCCGAGCGCGTGGTGCACGCACGCGGCGTGGGCGCCTACGGCACCTTCGAGAGCTACGGGGACTTCTCGCAGCTGACGAAGGCCTCGCTGCTGACGGCCAAGGGCAAGAAGACGCCGATGTTCGTGCGTTTCTCCACGGTGATCCACCCGCAGGGCTCGCCGGAGACGCTGCGGGATCCGCGCGGCTTCGCGCTCAAGTTCTACACGGACGAGGGCAACTGGGACCTGGTGGGCAACAACCTGCCGGTGTTCTTCATCCGGGACGCCATCAAGTTCCCGGACATGGTGCACTCGCTGAAGCCGTCGCCGATCACGAACCGCCAGGATCCCAACCGGTTCTTCGACTTCTTCTCTCACGTGCCCGAGTCCACGCACATGCTGACGCAGGTGTACTCGGACCTGGGCGTGCCGGCGAACTACCGGCAGATGAACGGCCACGGCGTACACGCCTTCAAGTTCGTCAACGCGAAGGGCCAGGTGCACTACGTGAAGTTCAACTGGAAGTCGCTGCAGGGCGTGAAGTCGCTCACGGCCGAGGAGGCCACGCGCATCCAGGGCCAGGACTTCCAGCACGCCACGCATGATCTCTACGAGTCGATCGGCAAGGGCCAGGACCCGTCGTGGGAGCTGACGGCGCAGGTGCTGGATCCGAAGAATCTGGACGCGTTCTCGTTCGATCCGCTGGACGCGACGAAGGTGTGGCCGGAGGACAAGGTCCCGTCGATCAAGCTGGGGAAGATCACGCTGAACAAGATGCCGGACAACTTCTTCGAGGAGACCGAGCAGGCAGCGTTCTCTCCGGGCGTGCAGCCTCCGGGCATCGAGCCCTCCGAGGATCGGCTGCTGCAGGGCCGGCTGTTCTCCTACGCGGACACGCAGCGCTACCGGGTGGGTGCGAACTACCAGTCGCTGCCGGTGAACCGCTCGCGGGCCACGGTGAACAACAACAACCAGGGTGGCGCGATGAACATCGCCCACACGAAGTCGGACGTGAACTACGAGCCGAGCATCACCCGTGAGACAACGGACTCCCCTGCGTACCTGCTGTCGCAAATGGCGCTGAGCGGGACGACGCAGCAGGTGGCGATCTCGAAGACGGACAACTTCTCTCAGGCGGGGGCGTTCTACCTGGCGCTGACCCCGGTGGAGCGGGAGCGGCTGGTGAAGAACCTCGCGGGGGACCTGGGCCAGGTGCGTGACGCGCGGGTGAAGGCGCGGATGGTGGGCTACTTCTACAGCGCGAACGCGGAGTACGGCACGCGGCTGGCGAAGGCGGTGGGAGTGAAACTGGAGGACGCGCAGGCGGCGGTGGCGACGATCGCCTCGCGGTAGCGCGTAGGTGGAGACCTCGGGAGGTCGGGCTCCCGGGGCCTCTGTCCGTTGGGTGGGTTCCCTCGAAGTTTCCTGCATGGAGTGAAGCGATGCTGCGCAAGGTGATGCTGGGTTTGGCTGGAGCGGTGCTGGTGCTGGTGCTGGGCGTGGTGGCGGTGGCGGGCTATTTCTACACGTCCTGGAAGCGCCCTCCGGCGCAGCGGGTGCTGGCGGTGAGCGAGGCCGAGCGCTACCTGCTGGCCGCGTCGCGCGAGGGAGACGCGGAGCTGGTGGCGGGACTGCTCAAGGCCGGGACGCCGGTGAACGTGCAGGACGATCGCGGATTCTCTCCGCTGATTCTGGCGGCGTACCACGGGCACACGGAGACGGTGCGGGCGCTGCTGGCAGGGGGCGCGGATGCGTGCGCGGGAGACTCGCGAGGAAACACGGCGCTGATGGGCGCGGCGTTCAAGGGCTACGTGGAGGTAGTGGACCTGCTCCTGCAGCAGCCGTGCGCAGTGGACCAGTCAAACGGAGTGGGCCAGACGGCGCTGATGTTCGCGCGGCTGTTCGGGCGTAAGGAGGTGGCGGAGCGGCTCCAGCAGAAGGGCGCGTCGCCCGAGCGCCGGGATTCCAGTGGCCGCACAGCAGAGGACTGGGCCCAGACTCAGGTGCCCGAGTCCCCTGTCACGGCCCCGAACTCGCTTGCACGGTCTGCTGCCCCCACGGCGGTATCCCAGTAAACCCTCTGCCCAGCATCCCTATGGCTCTGGAGAAACCTCGGCCCTAAACTGGAGTCATGTCGCGGGTCACCTTTTCAGAGTTCCTCCACTTGAGTCCTGCCGAGCGCATCCAGTTGGCCGAGGACCTCTGGGACAGCGTCGCGGCTCACCCGGAGCAGGTGGCGACGCCTCCCGAGCAGCTTGCCGAACTTCAGAGGCGTCTGGCGGAGCTGGACGAGAATCCAGAGTCGGGCGAGTCCTGGGATGAAGTCAAAGCGCGCCTGCTCAAGTCCCTGTGAAGCGCGCGTTAGAGCTTCGCAAGCCCGCGCAAGCAGACATCGCGGACGCTGTCCAGTGGTACGAGCAACGGGGCAAGGGCCTGGGTGCTGAGTTTCTTCAGGCGCTGGAGACTTGCCTCGCGGGCATCCAGCGCAGCCCGACAGCCACACGCTCGTCCACCCACGCATCAGACGCGCACTGCTCCGACGCTTTCCCTATGGCGTCTTCTTCGTGGTGGATGAGGGGCGCATCAGCGTGATCGCGTGCCTCCACGTCCGCCGCCGACCTGCGGTGTGGAAGGGCAGAACCTGAAGCCCTGCCTTCCTCAGACGTAGCGCGTCTCGAAGAGCTTGCGGAGAGCGGGTTCGGAGCGCAACAGGTCCAGCGTGAGGTCCGCGTGGCCGGGCGCGTAGCCGTTGCCCACCAGCATCGTGACGTCCTTGCCCACCCCCTCCGCCCCCAGCGCCGCCGCCGTGAAGCTCGTGGCCATGGAGAAGAAGATCACCGTGCCCCCATCCTTCACCGACAGGATCGAGGCCATCTCCGTGTTCCCCACCGAGGCGCAGTTCACCACCAGATCGCACAACGCTCCGCCCGTCGCCTGCGACACCGCCTCCATCACGTCCACCGCCTGTGTCGCGTCCACCTTCAGTGCCGTGTCGCACAGACCAATCCCGGACAGCGCCGCCAGCGCCTTCTCCGAGATATCCAGCGCCAGCACCTTCCCCTGCCCCTTCAGATCCTTCCGCGCCTGCGCCAGGCACAGTGCCCCGCTCTTCCCCGCTCCCAGCACCGCCACCGTCATCCCTGGCTTCACGTACCGCGCTACCAGCGCCGGAGCCCCGCACACGTCCAGCGCCGCCAGCGCCAGCGTGTCCGGCATGTCCGACGGCAGCTTCGCGTAGATCCCCGACGCAAACAGGATCGCGTGCCCCCGGATGTCCACCCGGTCGATCTCCACGTGCACCGCTTTGATCTCCTCGATCACCAGCGGCGTCAGCGACAGGCTCACCAACGTCGCGATCCGGTCGCCCACCTTCAGCGTCCCTCGAGCCGGGTGCTTCGGCCCGATCTCCTTCACCCGCCCCAGCAACATGCCGCCCGAGCCCGTCACCGGGTTCTGCATCTTGCCGCGCTCGCGCACGATCTCTTGGATGCGCGCCGCGATCTTCGCGGGCTCTGCACCCACGTCGTCCTTGATCTGCTTGAAGGACGCCGCGTCGATGTTGAGGCTCTCCACGTCGATGAGCAGTTCCGCCTCGCGACACGGCAGCGACGGCTCCAGCTTGCGCGCCCGCTGCGGCAGCACGCCCTTCTCACCGACAACGCGGCTCAGTCCGTAGGGATCGGAAATCATCGTCACGTCACTCCCGCGCCATCCGCGGAACCAGGAACCCCAGCGAGCGCTCGAACCGGTACGTCACCCCCGAGTGCGAGTCCTCGAACTCCTCGTGGCACAGCTCCGCGCCGCTTGCCTTGAACTCCTCGGCCAGCATGCGCGTGCCCCAGCGCAAGTTGAACTCGTCCCGCGTCCCGCAGTCGAGGAATACCGACTTCATCTTCTTGAACGCATCCAGGAACTTCGGCACGAACCGCACCGGATCGTGCACCAGCCACCGGTTCCACACGTCCAGCTTCAGCCGCCCCGTCTGCGGATCGAACGGCAGCTCCAGGTTCAGCGGCTCGCCCTTCTTCGGCGAGTACGCCGCCGCCATCGCCAGCACGTTGATCACCGTGAAGTCGTCACTCCGCGGCTTCGTCTCCCGTGAGCGCTTCTTGAAGTCCTGGTACCAGGCCTCCACCCCGCCCGCCTTCAGCAGCGCCCCCGCCGCCTTGGGCAGATCCGGCAGGTAGCAGTACTCGAAGTAGCAGTCGCCCGCGTGGCTCCCCAGGTGGCTGAACAGCTCCGGGTGGTAGCGCCCCATCACCAGCGCTCCGTACCCGCCCGAGCTGTGCCCCACCACCGCCCGCGAGGCCGCCTTCGGCAGCGTCCGGTACGTGCGGTCCACGAAGCCCAGCACGTCCTTGGCCACGTAGTCCCGGTAGCGCCCAATCGCGTCACTGTTGATCCACTGGCTCCCGCCCAGCGCCGTCCACCCGTCCGGGAACACGCCAATCACCGGAGGAATCGTCCCGGCCTCGATCAACCCGTCCAGCCGGTCCAGCGCGTTGAGCCCGAACGCTGACACGTTCGTCCACGAGGCGCCGCTGTTGGAGAAGGCGTGCAGGAAGTACACGGTGGGGTAGCGCTGGCTGCCCTCGTTGTACCCCGGCGGCAGGTACACCCTCAGCTGCCGGCGAGCGACGTCCGCCAGCGGGTTCGACTCCAGCGCGGGCGATGGCAGCTCGCGCGTCTCGAGTACTCCCTTCATCCGTGACTCCCCTCCGGGCTCCCCTCAGGTGCGGGAGCCGGGTTGCTTACCGAAGATCTTCATCACCTGCTGCAAATCTTCCCAGGCCTTTTTCTTCTCAGCCGGGCTCCGGAGGAGGTACGCCGGGTGGAAGGTGGGCATCAGCTTCACCCCCTGGTACTCCCGCCACTGCCCCCGCAGCCGCGTAATCGGCGTGGAGTCCCGCAGCAACGTCTGTGCTGCGAACTTCCCCAGCGCCACGATCACCTTGGGCTGCAGCGCCAACAACTGCGAGCGCAAGAACGGCTCGCACGCGGTGATCTCGTCCGGCTCCGGGTTGCGGTTGCCCGGCGGCCGGCACTTCACCACGTTGCAGATGTAGACCTGATCCCGCGAGAACCCCATCGCCTGGATCATCTTCGTCAGCAGCTCACCCGCTGGGCCGACGAAGGGCACCCCCTGCAGGTCCTCTTGCTCTCCCGGGCCCTCGCCCACGAAGACCAGCTCCGCCCGCGGGTTGCCCACCCCGAACACGATGTTCTTGCGCCCCGTGCACAGCTTGCAGCGCCGGCAGTCCCCGAGTTCGCGCCGGATCTCGTCCAGCATGGGGCGCTGGCCCTCCACCACGCCCGGCAACGGGCCTGGGTACGGCGGCGCTTGCTGCGGCACGTCAAAGAGCATCCCCTTGCTCGCCGCAGCGGGAGGCTCCGCTCGGGAGGCAGCCGGGGCTCTGGCAGGGGCCTCGGGAGCCAGCGAGCGGGCAGGCATGGGAGCCGGATGAGGCGCGGGGGCCTCCGGAGCAGCGGCAGATTCCGGAGCCGCAGGGCTCTCGGGAGCGGCAGGGGCCTTGGCCCCCCGAGGAGGCATCATCGCCCGGAGGGAAGCCGAGCGCTCGGCCGACAGCTTGGCCGCGTCTACGAGCAGTGCCCGGCCGCCTGTCTCCTCCTGCCATAGGAGGTGGCGGCGCAGGTCCTCGACAGCTTCATCCAGTTCTTCGGCGGAGTCGCGCGGGTCGCTCACGTTAGCCCGATCGGTAATGGAGGCGGTGCCTCCGGTTCAAGGAGCCAGCCTGAGCCCGCCTCCCGCACGCTTACCGCAGGGGCGAGCATGGCGCCATGGTCAACGGCACCATCTTACAGGTAGGCTCCCGCCGATCCAACCTGCCGCGTCACCTGCCGCTCCCAGGCACGGCCGGAGGGAGGCTCAGCAGCAGTTCCAGAATCCCCTGCGCCACCTGGAGCTTGGTGCCCTCCAGGTCTTTCCGTACCCCTGTACGGGAGAGCACCGTCACCCGGTTGGTGTCCGTCCCGAAGCCCGCGCCGGGCACCGTCACGTCGTTGGCGACGATGGCGTCCAGGTTCTTGCGCTCCAGCTTCTCCCGGGCGTGCTCCAGCACCCGCTCCGTCTCCGCGGCGAAGCCCACCAGCAGCGGCCGCCTCGGCGCTCCCGCCACCTTCTTCGAGGCCTCCGCGAGCACATCCGGCGTGCGCACCAGCTTGAGCACCTCGGGGGATTCGCCCTTCTTCACCTTCTGCGGGGCCCGCGTCTCCGGCCGCCAGTCGCTCACCGCCGCCGAGGCGATGAACCAGTCCACCGCCTCCACCCGAGAGAGCACCTCGCGCGCCATGTCCTCGGCGCTCACCACGTCCACCACCTCGAGGCCCGTGCGATCCACTGCCCCCACCGGCCCCAGCACCACCGTCACCTTCGCGCCCAGCTTCCGAGCCGCCTCCGCCAGCGCCAGCCCCATCTTCCCTGTCGAGGGATTCGAGATGAACCGCACCGGATCCAGGAACTCGCGCGTGGGGCCCGCCGTCAGCAGCACCTTCTTGCCCGTCAGAGGCCCTTGGCCTATCCGCGCCGCCGCCTCGGCGACGATCTCCTTCACCTCCGTGAGCCGTCCCGCTCCCACGTCTCCGCAGGCCAGCAGCCCCGCGTCCGGCCCCGCGAACGTGAAGCGCGGATCCGCCACCAGCGCCGCCACGTTCTGCTGCGTCAGCGCGTTCTGCCACATCGCCACGTTCATCGCCGGAGCCAGCACCACCGGGCCCTTGAAGGCCAGCAGCGACGTGGTGACCGCGTCCCCCGCCATCCCCGCCCGGATGCGCGCGATGAGGTCCGCTGTCGCCGGAGCCACGACGAACAGCTCCGCCCAGCGCGCCAAGTCCAGGTGCCCGAAGTTTCCTTCCTGGTTCGGATCGAAATAGTCCGTGAGCACCGGGTGCCCGCTGAGCGCCTGGAAGGTCAGCGGCGTGACGAACTGCTTCGCCGCCTCCGTCATGGCGACGCGCACCTGAGCGCCTGCTCGCTGCAGCTCGCGCACGAGCTCGCACGCCTTGTACGCCGCGATGCCTCCGCCGACTCCCACGATGACCCGGCGGCCCTGCAGAACCGATGCGTCCATGAGACTTCCATATGCGCGAGCGGGCGGGCTCGCAACCTCACGGCCATTCTCCGCCCGCGCTCAGCGCACCATGGAGACTTCCTGCGCCCCGGGGATCTCCACCGTGCGGACCATGGGCCCCTCGGGCGCCTCGGCGTGGAAGCTCGCCCACACCACCGTGTAGCGCCCCGGCGGCAGGCCCTGCAGCGTCACCCGCTCCGAGCGCGGCTGGTAGACCATCTGCGCATAGCGCGAGCGCATCAGCTCCAGCGGAGAGTTGACCGGAGGCGAATCCCCCGCCACCACCCAGAGCGCCTTGCCTCGCTCGGGCTTGACTGTCACCGTGAGCGAGCCCGAGCCCGGCGCCGCTCCGAAGTCCAGGCGCATCGACGGGCCCTCGACGCGCACCAGCAGCGCGGGCTCTCCGGCGAACTCGCGATCCTCCCCGAGCATGAAGCGGTAGCTGCCCGGCGCCATGTCCACGCTGTACTGCCCGTCCGGCCCCGTCACCACGACGACCGCATCGCCGCGCTCGGTGTTCACCCCGTCCAGCTGGTAGCCCGGCGCGGGCTGTCCGCCCGGCAGGTACACCGTGCCGCTCACCCGCGTCGCCGGACGCAGCGTCAGCACCAGGGTCGACGTGTTTCCCCGGCTCAGCGTCTCCGTCGCGCTCAGGCGGCCCTTGCGCGCCGACACCGAGTACTGCACCACGTACGGCGGACTGGCGATGGAGAAGCGCCCATCCGGCCCCGAGAGCACGGACTCGTCGCACACCTCGCACGTCACCACCGCGTCCGCCACTGGCGCGCCGCCCTCGTCTCGCACCAGCCCGGAGAGCGTGGGCGCGCGCTGCAGCACCAGGTCCCCGAGATCCGGCGCCACGGGCCGCTCCACCATCATCGGCTCGTAGCCTGGGGCGTCCACCGAGACCATGACCTGCTCCCCTGCCACTGGCAGGGAGACCTCGAAGCGCCCATCCGGCGTGGAGATGTCGTGCTCGTCCAGGCGGTAGCGCTTCACCGGCGTTCCGTCATCGGCCACCACGCGGCCTCGGAACACCGGCCGGCGCTTGAGCACCACCTTCACCGGCGGCCCCCCCGGCGTGCCATCGGCCTTGTCCACCTGATCGTAGCCGGGGTGGCGTGCCTCCACCCGGTAGGTGCGCTCCGGCCGCAGCGCGCGGATCTCGAAGTGCCCGCGTGCATCGCTCGCCGCGGGCTCCGCGCCCCGAGGCATCACCGTCAAGGTGGCCCCACTCACGGGAGCTCCCTGCTCGTCCATCACGTCCCCAGAGAGCATGGCCCCCGGCTTGAGCTCGGCGGTGACCTTCACCACCTGCTCCCCGTCCACCCTCACCTGCTTCCGATCCGAGGGCAGGTAATCCGGGTGCGAGGCCACCATCCAGTACGTGCCCTCCGGCAAGCCTCGCATGGGCACCACGCCGTCCGGCCCCGAGGGCCGATCGCTGCGGAAGAGCCCCTGCTGCTCCACCCAGAGGACCACGTCCGCGCCCTCCACCCGGCGGCCCTCGGCGGTGACGGTCACCTCGATGGCCGCGGCCGGCTCCAGCTCCAGCCGCACCCCCGAGGCGGGCGCCGTCACCTTCACCTTGCCACCGCCCCACTCGGAGTGGTGCGCGTGCAGCTCGTACAGTCCCGGCGAGGGCACCTGCGCCACGAAGTGCCCATCCGCGTCCGCGAGCACCGTGTCCCCAATGGGCTGCACCAGCACGGAGACATTGGGCGCCGGCCGCCCGTACTCGTCGATCACCTGGCCGGAGATGAGCGTCGCCTGCGTCATCTCCAGCTCGACGGGCGTCTCTCCGGACCGCACGCGCACGGGGAGCTCCACGTCCTGGAAGCCCTCGGTGTGTCCGTGCACCAGGTAGTCTCCGATGGCGATGGGCCCCAGCTCCACGAGCGCTCCCGTGGCGCCCTTCTCCCGGCGGATCACCTCGCCTGTGACGGTGCGCAGCGTCACCTCGGGCTGGGGCACGGGCTGGCCCGCGTCATCCACCACCGTGACGAGCAGCTTGCCCGCCTCCTCCAGTTCCATCGTCACCTGGGTGACGCGCTCCTGCAGGGTGATGGTGCGAGGCGTCGACCCCAGGCTCCCGGACTCAGCGGTGATGACCACCTCGTCCGGGTAGAGCCCGGTGAACCGAGCCGGCTCGCCCTGCGTGCGCAGCTCGCGCGACAGGTGATCGGCCTTCAGCCTCACGGTGGCCGCCATGGGTGCGCCATCGCGCACCACGCGCACCTCGAGCGTGCGCGTCGGCGTCAGCCGCAGTCGCACCCTCTGCGGACCCGCCTCCACCTGCGGCTCCACCGTGGGCAGGAAGCCCTCGGCGCTGGCCACGAGGTAGAACGGCCCCTCGCCCAGCCCGTCCAACGTGAAGAGGCCCTCGCCTCCCGCCACCGCCTCGGCGGGCAGCGCCGTGCGCCGAGACACTGCGTAGATGTGGGCGTTCGGAATGGGCTGCCCGCCGTCATCCACCACCTGCCCCGTGATGGTGCGCAGGGCGGGCAGGAACAGCTCCACCGGCTCGCCTGGGGCGGCGCGCTCGCGCATCGCCACGCCGAAGCCCGCCGCCTTCGCCCACACCGAGAAGGAGACTCCGGCCAAGCGCTCGAAGCGGAACTTCCCCTGAGCGTCCGTGCGCACGGTGGCCCGTGGGGTAAGGAAGCCGTGCTGGTGCTCGAAGAAGGCCAGCGACTGAATGCCACTCTCACGGGCCGGACAGGACAGCAGCGGCAAGCCGCACTCGTCACAGCGCACGGAGGTGAGCGTCTTCTGCGCGCTCGCCGCGAGGAACACCTCCGCGCCCGGGATGGGACGCCCCGAGGGCTCCAAGACACGGCCCGTGAGGGCCAGCCCCTCGGCCTCCCCAGAGGACACCTCCACCGCCTGGAAGTCCGGCAGGGGGCGCGCCGCGGCAGTCTCCGATGCCGGAACACGCAAGGGCGTCACGGGCTCGGGCTGGAGCCAGAACACAGCCGCGCCCACCACCGCCAGGACACACACCGCCCCTATGACGAGCCATTTCCGCATCGGTTGCCGGGCCGGAACTTAATCCGCGGCGTGCCCGCGAACCGCCCTTCTTTTCCGGAAATTCCCTGCTCGTTCCCCCGTGGACGATCCCAGGCGGCCGCCCGCCAGGCCGCGCAACCCTCCCTAAAGTGCACTGAATCTTTTCGCCTCCCCCATCGCAGGAGGGCCCTCCTTTTTACAGTTTCAGAGCGAGGAAGCCGGGTGTGGACCTGGGGGCCGTGGCAGGACGAAACACTTCCGGTGAGAGGGCGCCCAGTCGCTCGCCAGGGCCTCCAGTGGAGCGCCCGCTGTTGGCACTCCTGTTGCTTTAGGTGAACGGCCTATGACCCCCTCCTTCTCCCACGAACCTGCCGGAAGCAGCCCCCCTGCGATCGCGCATGACGTCGCCGCGCAGATGGAGATGCCGCTCAACGCGCTGCTGGATCTCAAGAAGCGCCTGGCGCTGGCGACCCCCACGGACACCGTGCGCGGCCTGTTCTTCAGTGGCGTGCTCGACACTGTGCGCTACCTGGCCACCGAGCGAGAGGAGCGGCATTGCAGCAAGCTGCTCGGGCAGGCGCCCTACTTCGACTTCTTGCCGTACGCCATCCCGGACTTCCTGCGCCTGGTCTACATGGGAGCGCAGTGCCTGAGCACCCGCGACGAGGACTTCTCGGGTGCCCTGCGGAAGCTCGGCAAGCGGGGCATGAAGGACTTCCTGGGCTCGAGCGCGGGGAAGACCTTCCTCTCCTTCTCGTTCAGCGAGCCGCGGCGCGTGCTGTCGAGCCTGCCCGTGCTCTTCCGGACCACGACGAGCTACGGCGAGCGGACCGTGCAGTGGCTGGGGCCCCGCCACTGCCGGCTCGTCATGAAGCGCGACTTCATGCCCGCCGCGTACCACGAGGGCGCGCTCCTGTGCCTGATGGAGACCCTGCGCCTGGAAGGCGTGGAGGTGCGGAGCCGGGTGACGGGGACGCTCGACAGCGAGTACGAGCTCACCTGGACGGGCCCTGCGTCCACCTAGAGCCCGGCGCGAGGCGGCATCCCGAGCGCCAGCACGTTCTCCCCTGAGCCCCGGCCCAGCTTGCGCTCCAGGCGAGAGATGCGGTGGCGCTGCTCCTCGGGGAGCTCGGCGGTCATGGTGAGCCGCGCGTGGTGCAGGGCCCGCTCCAGATCCTTGAGCGAGTGCTCGTACAGCTTGGTGAGCGCCAGATGCAGCGGCGCGGCCTGGGTGCCCCTCGCGGAGGTGAGCGCCTGCTCCAGCAAGTCCACCGCGCTCTTGGAGTCCCCTGCCCGGCGGGACAGACGGGAAGCCAGCGAGAGCGCCTCCACGCTGACCGTGCCACCGCCCCGGGCCGCAGCCTGGGCAAAGGTCTGCGCCCGCTCGAAATCCCCGGCGCGCATCGCCACGCCCGCGAAGCCGAGCAAGTCCCGAGGATCCTCCTCCTCGCCGCGGCTGGTGCGGAAGCGCCGCACCAGCTCACCCAGCAGCGCCGCCAGGAGCAGGAGATCGTTCGCGTTGTGCTCCAGCACGGGCGTGAGGGCCGCGCTGCTGCCGCCGCGCAGGAAGCGGAAGTAGAGGTCCGGGATCAGCGAGCCGTCCACGTCGCCCACGCGCCGGTGCCCGAGGATCTGCTCCTCCAACTGCACCAGCCGCGTCCCCGAGCCCCGGTGCTTGAACACCCGCCGCGAGCAGTGCAGCAGATCCAGGTGCGGCAGCTCGGAGGGAACGGGCACGCGGTTGAGCACGAAGCGGGTGCGCAGCAGCGGCCAGTCGAAGCTCTTTCCATTGAAGGTGATGAGGCAGGAGGACCCGGCCATGCGCTCGGCCAGCACGCGCAGCATGGGTCCCTCCTCGCCCAGCCGGCTCAGGAAGAGCTGCTGCACGCGGAGCGAGCGCCCCTCGAACCACGCCAGGCCCACCAGGAAGGGCACGGTGCCGGTGCCGCCCGCGAGCCCCGTCGTCTCCGTGTCCAGGTAGAGCACCCGCTGGAAGTCCACGCCCGCCAGCCGGGGATCCAGCGCGAGGCTCGCCACCAGCGCGGACTCCACGTCACACGCGCCCGCCACGGGAGCCGAGCCATGGTGGTGATCCGGCAGCAGCAACCGCTCGGCGATGTGGACCACTCCGTGAGGCGTCGTCCGAGGCTCGGCGGGCAGCGGGCCCGGGGGCGGAGGCGGCGGCGGAGCAGCTCGGCGGCCTGCGGCGGTGACCCGGCGCTGGGACCACTCCCCCAGCATCTGGCGCAACGCCGCGATACGCGGATCCTGCGGCTTGCGCACCTCCGGCTCGGGAGCGGGCGGCGAAGCGACGGGAGCCGCCTCAGCAACAGGCTCGGAGGGCGCAGCCGTGGCCACGGGCTTGCCGCCAGGGCCAATGCTCGAGAGCCGTGCCAGCTTGCGCTTCAGGTCCACCCTGCACCTCGCCTACTGCGTCCTCGAGCCCAGTACGGAGAGGATCTCCATGCCCAGCGCCTTGCGCGGACGAGGCTCCACCTTGGGCCCCCCGGGAATGGAACCCGCCGCGGGGCCGATGCAGGCCGGGCACCCATCCTCGCACGGGCACGACTCCAGGAGCCGGTGCGCGCGCCAGAGCAATTCCTGGCGCTGATCGAAGAGGCGCGCGGCCAGCCCCACTCCGCCCGGCACGTTGTCATAGAGGAAGATCGTCGGGTCGAACCCCACCGCCCCATCCTTGCGCGGAGGCCCCTCGGCGTCGTCCTTGCTCCCGAGCGTCTTGCCCAAATCGCGCGGGTCGATCATCAGTCCCACGCAGGCCACGGTGCGCAGCGCGTTGGCCACGCCGCGCAGCGCATCAATCACTGCGGGCCGAGGCGCGTTCATGGAGCGCACCACCTGCTCGGGCACGGTGAGCCAGAGCGAGGTGGTGTGCATCTGCATCTCGGGGAGGTTCACCTCGCCGTAGCCGACGTTCTCGTGGGTGTGGAACTTGATCTTCTTGTAGCCCACCACCTTCTCGATGACGCTCACCTCGCCGAACCCCGAGCGCAGATCCGGGCCCATGGGGGCCTCCTGATCCGTCTGGATGACGTTGACCTTCACGTACGTCATCGCGTCGGTGAAGTAGTCCGGGGCCACCTTGCGCACGTAGGCCTTGTGGTTCTCGTAGTCGAACTTCTCGACTTGATACTGCTCGGCCTCGTGCTGGTAGATGGCCTGCTCGTGCAGCATGGTGTGCGCCGAGCGGAAGTCCATCTCCGCCAGCGTCCGGTCCGTGCCCAGCTCGATGATGACCACGTTGTCCCAGCCCACGCTGCGCAGCGAGACGTGGTTGGCGGGATACGCGTCCGCGGACCAGTGGAACACCCGGCGGCCCTCGGCGCTCGGAGAGGGGTGCACCACCTGATGCTGGGTGAGAAACCCGAGCGCATCCGTGGTGGCCTCGGGGGGCACGTCGCCGAAGCCATCGCCCTCCTCGAAGGGCAGCTCGAAGGCGGCGCACTTGAGGTGCTGGACGAGGATCTCCACGTTGTCCGGATCGATGCGCGCGTGCTCCACGGGAGCACCGATGAGGTGGCGCGGATCGGCCGCGAGGTACTGATCCAACGGCGCGCTGGAGGTCACGAGGAGCGCGAGGCTGCCGTGGCCTCGGCGCCCGGCCCGGCCGAAGCGCTGCATGAGCGCGGCCACCGAGCCCGGGTAGCCCGCGCACACCACCGCATCCAGCGAGCCGATGTCGATGCCCAGCTCCAGCGCGTTGGTGGCCACCACGCAGCGGACCTCGCCGGCGCGCAGGGCGGCCTCGGTGGCGCGGCGGGTGCCCGGGAGGTAGCCGCCGCGGTAACCCTGGATGAGCGCCGGATCGAGCTTCTCCTCGACGAACCGATCCCGGAGGTACTTGAGCATCACCTCCACGGAGTTGCGCGACTGGCCGAACAGCAGCGTGGAGACGTTGGAGCGGACCAGATCCGCCACGAGCCGCACAGCACTCTTGAGGTAGCTGGCGCGGATGCCCAGCTCGGCATTCACCACGGGCGGGTTGTAGACCATGACGCGGCGCTCGCCAGAGGGAGCACCGCTCTCGGAGACGAGCTCCACGGGCTGGCCGAGCATCCGCTCCGCGTGGGCCTTCGGGTTGCCGATGGTGGCCGAGGCGAAGATGAACACGGGCGACGAGCCATGGAAGCGCGCCACGCGCTGGAGCCTGCGCAGCACGTTGGCCAGGTGCGAGCCGAACACGCCCCGGTACGTGTGCAGCTCGTCGATGACGATGTAGTGCAGGTTGGAGAAGAGGCGCGCCCAGTTGGCGTGGTGCGGGAGGATCCCGGTGTGCAGCATGTCCGGGTTGGTGAGCAGGACGCCGGCGCGCTCGCGGGCGGCGCGGCGGGCATCGGCGGGAGTGTCCCCGTCGAAGGTGATGGCGCCGTGCTCCAGGCCCGCCTCGCGGAGGAACACACGGAGGGACTCCTCCTGATCGCGGGAGAGCGCCTTGGTGGGAAAGAGGTAGAGGGCACGGGCCTGGGGCTCGCGGGCGAAGCGCTCCAGGAGCGGCAGGTTGTAGCAGAGGCTCTTGCCCGAGGCGGTGGGCGTGGCGATGACGAGGTTCTTCCCGGAGCGAGCGAGGCGGAAGGCCTCGGCCTGGTGGGAGAAGAGCTGGTCGATGCCTCGGCCTTGGAGGGCCTGGCGCACGCCGGGGGCGACGTCGTCGGGGAGCGAGGCGTAGATGCCCTCGCGAGCGGGGGTCACTTCATCGAGGGCGAAGCTGGGCCAGAGCTGCCGATCGGAGCGCCACGCTTGGAGCACGGAGTCGAGTCCGCGAGGCCCTGACCACGGGATGCGCCGGGCCCCCGTGAATGCCCCTTCTTCCTTCGATGGCTTCATGGGGCCGTGCACTGTACAGACGTACACCACCTGTAGCAACGCGTCCCTGATCGCGATCCCCACGAGCCACACGACGCCACCCACAGAGCCCTTCTTCTTGACAGGGGGCGCGGCCACCTCCTAATAGAGCACTGAAATTGATAATGATTATCGATTTCATTTCCATGGAAAGGCTGTTGCGATGAAGCATCTGGGTGCCCTCTCTTCCCTGCGGTTTTCCGCCGCCATGCTGGCCCTGTCCCTGCTCACAGGCTGTGGAGAAGAGGACGGTGACGACACCGAGCCGCTGTACGCCATCACCACGCAATTGCTCGCCGCCGATCCGGCGGAGAGCTACGTCATCGTGACGGACCAGGCGGAGCAGCCGGCATCGCTCTCCCTGGACAACGCCATCCGCGTGCCCGGTCGTGCCCTGGGATTGGGCATCCCCAAGTCCGGCACGCTCTATGTCGTGAGCGACGAGAGCGCGACGGTGACCCGTTACAAGCTCTCCGCCACGGGGGCGCTGGAGCCGGCTGGCACCGTGAGCTTCGCCAGCGTGGGAGTGACGTCCCTGGGAGAGTACCAGGCCAACTTCCAGTTCATCTCGGAGACCAAGGCCTACTTCTTCGATGGGGCCACCGCCCAGATCGTCATCTGGAACCCCGAGCTGATGACGGTCACCGGCCGTATCCCCCTCGACGCTGTGGCCTTCCCGGACACGGTCGTGGCCTTCTCGGGACTGGCCGTGCAGCTCACCGGCCAAATCATCATGCCCGTGGGCTGGCGTCCCGTCTCGGGCGTGGGCATCACCCCCAAGGCGGGTGTGGTCTCCGTCGACACGGCGACGGATGTGGCCACCCTCGCCACGGATGAGCGGTGTGGCTACACGCAGGATGCCGCCGTCGGCCTGGACGGCAAGGTGTACATCGCGACGGAGGCCTATGGCGCGGCGGTGCGCCGGGTGGTGGGCGCGGAGGCACCCACGCCGTGCCTGCTCAAGTTCGATCCCCAGACCCGCACCTTTGATCCGAGCTTCCACCGGACACTCTCGGAACTGGTGGGCGGTGGCACGGCGGGCACGCTCGTGCCCGGCCCTCGGGGGACCGCGTACGTGCGCGTGCTCGATGAGACGGTGGCCCCGATCACGGAAGGCACCCATCCGCGCACCATCGCGAGCGGGAAGGGCTGGCAGTGGTGGGAGCTGAAGCTCGACACGATGACGGCGGTGCACAAGACCCGCTTCCCGGCGACGTCGGGCAGCACCTTCCTCTTCGAGTCGCAGAACCAGATCCTCTACACCGAGTTCGCCGCGGGCGCCGCGTCCACCACCCTGCGGATGCTGGGGGACAACGGCAGGGCCACGGTGACGACGCCAGGGCTCTCCTTCTCCTTCCTCCAGCTTCGCTAGCGGCTGCAGTCACGCCGTGTCTCTCATCACTTCTTGGAGATTCAATGCATCCTCAGTTCCGTATCACGAGCGTGTTCGCCGCTTTGGCGCTGTGGTCCTCCCCTGCTCTCGCCACCAGCACGGGCATCACCGGGCAGTCTGGCAAGGACGGGATGACGTGCAGCACGTGTCATAAAGGGGGAGAGCTTCCCACCGTGGAGTTCGAGGGCCCCACGAGCCTGGAGCCAGGGGCCACGGGCCAGTACGCCCTCATCATCCGGGGAGGCGCCGCGAAGACGGGTGGGATCAACATCGCCGTGGACAGCGCGGAGACCTCTCTCCTGGCCAGCAGCGCCGGGCTCAAGAAGCTGGGGACCGAGTTGACGCATTCCGCTCCCCAGCCCTTCAACGCCGGGGTGCTGCGCTTCGACTTCTCGCTCGTCGCGCCCGCGACCGATGTGACGCTCACGCTCTTTGGGGCCGGTAACTCCACCAACGCGGACCTCAAAAGCGATGGGGACAGGTCTTCCACCGCGAAGCTGAGCGTGAAGATTGGGAAGGGCACACCCGTGGACGTCCCCCAGGAGGAAGAGCCAGAGGAGAACGCGGATGGGGGTGGATGCGCCGCTGCTGGGAGTGCGCCCATCTGGGGCTGCATGCTGGCAGGCTTGATGTTGTTCCGGCGCCGCCAGGGCTGAGCCACTCGTGGGGAGTGACGTGGAGGTGTCACTCCCCACGCGGGAGGAGCAGCGCCACGGGCGAGCGCAGGATGATGCGGGCCTGACAGTTCGAGCCCAGAGGCCCATCAAAGGCTCGCCCATGGACGCGGACTGACCCTGCCAGCCACTGGTCTTCACCTGATCCTCTTTACACTCTGGCGGGAGTGGATGTGGGAGTTCTATCCACCTACAGGAGGGGGACATGGTGAGTGGGAAGGGGTTGTGGAGTGCTTTGCTGGTGACGTGGCTGGCTGCCGGGTGCGGAGTATCCGAGGTGGCGGAGCAGGCGAAGCTCACCGAGCGCTGGGAGGCAGGGGACGCTCAAAAAGAAGGGCTGGTTCCCAGGAGTGATCTGCTGGTCAGCAGCAACGTCAACAGCAGCGTGCTGCGCTATGACGGGACAACGGGAGAGTTCGTCAGCGTCTTCATCCCTCCCGGCAGTGGCGGGCTGTCCAATATCCAGGGCCTGGCCTACGGCCCGGATGGACACCTCTACATCGCGAGCTTCGCTACCAAGAACATCCTGCGCTTCAACGGGAGGACGGGCGCGTTCATGGGCGTGTTCGTGCCAGCCGGCAGAGGGGGGCTCGGGACTCCGGGCGACCTCATCTTCGGTCCCGACAGGAACCTGTACGTCAGCGACAGCTTCTTCGGCACCAACAGCGTGCTGCGCTACGACGGGAAGACGGGCGCCTTCTTGGGCGTCTTCGCCTCCGGGGGAGGACTGAAGGTCCCGCAGATCCTGGCCTTTGGCCCAGAGGGGCACCTCTTCGTCGAGAGCGTCTTGACCGACCAGATCATGCGCTACGACAAATGGACGGGAGCTCCCCTGCCAGCCGAGGGCCAGCCGGGAGCGGTCTTCATCACCGGCGTGAAATACCCCAAGTTTGCCTTCGGACCCGACTGCCAGCTGTATGTCGCCACGTTTGACAACGACGTGCGGCGCTACAACAGGACGACGGGCGCCTTGATCGATGTCTTCATTCCTGCTGGCAGCAATGGGCTGATCACGGTCAATGATCTTGTCTTCGGGCCCGACGAAAACCTTTACCTGCCAAGCTTCCAGGGCGCCTCCGTGTTTCGCTTCGACGGGAAGACAGGCGCGTTCATCGATCTCTTTGTTCAACCCGGCAGCGGTGGGCTGGGGAATCCCATCTCGCTGACATTCATGCCGCCAAACCTCACAAGCACTGAAGAGTAGCTGCGGAGGGTCTGACACCGGCCTCCACCCCTTCGATGGCCGACACCTGCGCCGCGGGCCTCTCGCATCCCTGACAGCTCGCCACAAGGAGGAGACACCCAAGCATCGGAGCCAGTGGCACCAGGGAAGCCCCTCCGGGATGCTCCTTCACCAGAGCCCTCCTTGCTCGCAGGCCCGGTACCGCGAGGACACTCCGATCCGGCCTGCTCCCATCCAGCCGTGTAGTAAGCCACGCCTCCCCGCCCATCGGAAGAAGAACGCTGGAGTGGCTCCAGCTGGCACCGCTCGGGCATCAGGCGCTGTATGCGTGGGCGGACGAGCACCACACGAAGGAGTGTTGCCTCCCACTCGTTGCGCGCAGCCCACGCTTGCCAGCAGGATGGAGCGCTCGGAGAGGTGACCATGTCCCGACTGCTGGTCGTACCGCTCGCGCTCACTGCGCTCCTGTTCGCCCCCACCGCGCTCGCCGACTGCTACTCCGACTCGGAGTGCAACGGCGGGAGCTGCCGCAGTGGCAAGTGCACCACTGCGGGTGGCGAGTGCTACTCGGATTCCGAGTGCCCGGGTGGCAGGTGCCGCAGCAGCAAGTGCACTACCGCCGGTGGCCAGTGCTACTCCGACTCGGAGTGTAACGGCGGGAGCTGCCGCAGTGGCAAGTGCACCACTGCGGGTGGCGAGTGCTACTCGGATTCCGAGTGCCCGGGTGGCAGGTGCCGTAGCGGCAAGTGCACTACCGCCGGTGGCCAGTGCTACTCCGACTCGGAGTGCAACGGCGGGAGCTGCCGTAGCGGCAAGTGCACCACCGCAGGCGGCGAGTGTTACTCCGACTCGGAGTGTCCGGGCGGTAGTTGCCGCAGCAACAGGTGCACCGCGCGCTGAACCGCCGCATCAAGCACGAGCCGCACGCGCTTCACGCCTCGCAGTTCGCGGTGGCGCTCGTCCACCCTGTCGCGCGGGATGGAGCACCTGCCACTGCACCTGGGCTACCGGCAACGAGGGAACACACCCGAGCCCCTTGCGGCTGCGGCTCGCTACTTGGGACGCACACCCTTCGCGGCGAACTCGGCGATGAGCCCTTCGTACGCGGACATCTCCGGAAACTGCGGGTAGGAGTGCACCGCGCCCGTTGCCGCCCAGGGCCGTTTCACCTCCGCGTAGGTCTCGATGAACGGCACGAACCAGCTCCAGTCGTCGAGCATGCTCGGCCGGAGGTTCACGAAGAAGTCCATGCCCTCGGGCCGCGTGAACATCCACGTCATGCAGTGGCCGCAGAACATGTGCTTCGTCGGCCCATGCAGCCCCCCGACCACCGGCTCGCCGGAGAGGACCTCAAAGCCGGGCGTCGGCACCGCCATCGACAGGCTGAAAGCACTCGAGCTCATGCGCTGACAGCCCGTGCAGTGACACGCCATGGTCAGGAGCGGAGGCTGAGTGACGCGCAGGCGGATCTTCCCGCAGCGGCACCCACCCTCCCACGGCAGCTTCCATTCAGGCGCAGCGTTTTCCATCCCCGGAGAGTGAGCCGGTGTCCAGCTGCTCGCAAGGGAAACTGCTCACTTCTGCAGGACCTCGGAACCCGAGCCGCCCATTCCCGCCTCACGCTCCGCCAGCCCCGCACCATTGGCGGGAGTCATGGTGGTGATCTGCAGCAGCGGCGACTGCGAGCCGTAGAGCTGCTTGTAGGCGTTGTAGCTGCCCAGCACGTTCTTCACGTAGTCCCGCGTCTCGTCGAAGGTGATGTGCTCCACCCACTCGTCGAGGTCCGCCTGCGGCAGCGCCTTCCGCCAGCGCTCCACCGCTCCAGGCCCCGCGTTGTATGCGGCCACCGCGTACGCGGCGTTCCCTCCAAAGTGCTTGAGCAGCTGCCCCAGGTACGCCGCGCCGATCCGCACGTTCTGGTCCGGCTGCAGCAGCGTCTGCTCCCCCACCGCCGCCAGCTTCAGCGAGGCCGCCACCTGGCGCGCCGTCGCGGGCATCAGCTGCGTGAGTCCCAGCGCTCCCGTGGACGAGCGCGCCCGAGGATTGAACCGGCTCTCCTCGCGGATGAGCCCCTGCAGCAGGTCCGGATCCAGCCGGTTCGTCTTCGCCTGGCGCTCGATGAGCGTGCGGAACGCAAGCGGCCACGTGGCCTCCCAGATCGGCCGGGACGTGGAGCTCAGCGGGCCTCGCACCTCGTCCCGCAGCGTGGAGCGCGCCACCTTGCGCGCCGCCCAGCCCCGCCCCGTGCGCTGGACAATCTGGTACAGCAGCCGCGCCGGGCCCTCCGGCAGCGCCCGCTGCTCCACCGCGAGCAGTTCCTGCACCGCACCGGACATTCCCAGCCGGATCAGCTCCACTCCCGCCGCAAAGCGCGGATCCTTGGCCAGCCCACCCATCGGCAGCGGCCAGATCACCGCAGGCTCCGCCGTGGGTTCCGGCGCCACCGTCTGCATGGACGTCAGGGTGGCCGAAGTCGCCGAGACCGGCGCCCCAGAAACAGGCGCCACGGAGGCCGGTGCCACGGAGACAGGAGCCGTGGAGACGGGAGCCACCATGGCGATCGGCGTCGCGGAGACGGGCGGTGCACGCACCAGCCGCCCCGGCGCCAGCAGCGCAAGCCGCGAGCGCGCCAGCATCCCGTACCACGTCGCAGGCCGATCGGCCGCGATGCGCTCATAGCCCGCGAGCGCCGCAGGCACCTCGTTCTGCATCTCCATCGTCCGGGCGATCCAGTACCGCGCCCGCCAGAGCGCTTCGTCCGTCCGCGCCGCCTGCGGCATCTTCTCCACCGCCTGGAGCGCCCCCAGCGCCGCCGCATGCTCCCCCCGCCGCTGGTGCAGCCAGTACGAGCGGAAGAGCGCCTCGGACGCGAAGTTGCCCGTGGGGTACTTCCTGGCCAGTTCGTCGTACCGGGTCATCGCGGCATCCAGCTCGCCCTTGCGCTGGAACAGCCAGCCCGCGAAGAACAGGGCGTCATCCGCATAGCCGTGCTCCGGGTAGTCGCGCGCCAGCGTGTCGTACGTGCCGACCGCCGCGTCCTTGTCCACCACGGACTGCGAGTAGCCCAGCACGTAGAGCGCCTGCGGCCGGACCTCCGGTAGGTGGCACTGCTCCACCACCGGCGAGAGCACCTGAATCGCCTTGTGGTGCTGCCGCTCCTTGCGCAGCGCCTCGCCATAGATGAGGCGCGCATTGCACCCCACCGGGTCCGGCAGCGCCACGTGGGGAACCACCCCGTCGAGCAGTTCCATCGCCGCGTGGTTGCGGTGCAGATCCACCAGCGCATCCGCCCGGCGCACCCGCCACTTCAGCGGCAGCGGCAGCCCCTGCAGCCGCCGCCGGGCGCGCTCCGCCTCCCGGGACAACGGACTCGTGGCCCACACCTCGAGCAGCGCCTTGTGCTCCACGTTGTACAGGCCCTGCTTGCGCGCCAAATCACACGTGGCCAGCAGCGCCTGCATGCGGACGGCGTCTGGTCCGCGCGCCTTGCGGCTCTCGATGAGTTCCGCCAGCGCGTTCAGCGCTCCGTTCAAGTCCCTCCGCCGCTCCAGCACCCGCGCCAGGTTGAACCGCGCGTCCGGATAGAGCGGCGAGCTCGGATCCACCGCCTGGTACTGGGTGGCCGCCAGCTCCAGCTTGCGCAGCTTCTCGTTGGACTGGGCCGCGCGCATCAAGCAGTGGTCTCTCAGCGGCACGTACTCCTCGGCCAGCGCCGCGAACTCCTCGGCCGCGGTGACGTCATCGCGCAGGTTCAGCGCGCTCTGCGCCATCAGGAAGCGAACCGGAAGCGTCTGCTGCTCCTGCGAGAGCAGTGTCCGCGCCTTGCGGTACCGGCCCCGGTCGTACTCAGCCCGGGCCTTGGCCAGCGTCCCCTCGGCGAAGTAGGGCGTGAGCTGCTCCAGCCCGAACATCGCCTCATTCAGGTCCGCGCCCGAGGGCTGCTCGGCTGGAGAGTCCAGCAGCTGCTCGAGCTGCTCCTCCGACAGCACCTCGTCGGACGGAGCCTCCTCGCCAGGAGCCTGGGCCCACACCGCCCGCCCCCCAAGCACGCCCACGCACGCCAGCACCACCCACGCGCCACGCAATCCGCCCATGCCGCTCCCCGCCCGCTGTTCTCGCCGGACAGGAATGGACACGGGGATCCCCACCGGAATGGGCCCCCCGTGCATGACTGCTTGCTCGCGTCTTCCAGGTGATACCCCGTGGCAACAGCCACAGGCCCGTTGCACGAAACACGACGGCGCGGCTCTGCGCCTCTCTGCTCCCCACGGAGGGAACCCTGGGAGACGGTAGCGGGAAGACCTACCTGCGAGGGCCCACCCCACCTCCCCTGCTCATCAGGCATCACCGCGCACGACTCCGGGCACAGGGTGACGATCATCCGTGGATTTCCGCGCTCGTCCTCGTGTGGTGGCCAACGCGTCTGCCTCGCCGACGGATGGGGCGCCCCAGGCCCTTCCTGTACACACCGCAGAGCTTTCACTCACCGGAGGAACACGTCGTGAGCACATCTCGAATGCGGATTCTCTGCGCAGTGGCAGCGGGGCTCCTGGCAGGTGTGGCATGGGCCGAGCTCCCCACCAAGCAGTCCAACGTGGGTGACAGCATGTCCCAAGGCGCGATCGCGGATGGGTGGCCCGCGGATCGCCCGGAGCTGAGCTGGGTGCAAGGCACCTCCAGCAGCGTCTTCTCGATCTTCATGCGGTATCGGGAGCTCGTCCCTTCCTTCACCCAGCAACCCGAGTCCGTCTCGGGCGCGGAGATGGTCGGCGGGAGCAACAACTTCGCCGTCCAGGCATCGCGGATCTGCGCGCAGGAGGAGAAGCCCCAGCACGTCTCTGTCCTCCTCGGCGCCAACGACGTGTGCAACCGGCCGAGATCCTCCAGCTCGGATGCCACCGCGAACATGTACTCGCTCGACACCTGGGTCAACGCGCTGCGCGCGGGGCTGGATCAGCTGGCGGCCTGCCTCTCGCCGGGCGCGACGGTACACGTGCTGAGCTTCCCTCGGGTGGATTTCCTCTACGCCGCTGGGAATGCCAAGAGCCTGTATTGCTCGTACGTCATCTGGCCCGCCGCAGGCATCTGCCGCATCGTCACCGCAGAGAGGAACGGCGGCCGGCGAGCGCAGATCGGCGCTCGCATCAATGAATACAACGCGGCGACCCGTGCCGAGGTCGATCTCTACGCAGCCAACATCGACGGCCGCAACCCGCGAGGCGTGCGCTTCGTGGCGGACTGGCAGGGCTCCCTCGAGGAGGGCTTCCAGAACACTTCGGTGGGCACGTACGTCTTCCGCGCGTCGGACCTCAACGGCACCGACTGCTTCCACCCCAGCGTGTCGGCGCAGCGAAAGCTGGCGTGCGCAGCCTGGGCCACCAACCCGGATGGCGCGGGCGTTGTCGGGGAGTGCTTCCAGTAACGGCCGTCCTTCCAGGGGGAACCACCATGAAGAGCATGTCTGTGTTGCTGTGGGGAATGGTTGTGGTGACGCTCGCCGGTTGCTCCAATGAAGCGCAGCCGCCGGAGGGAAACACTGGGGAGGCACCGCGCACGGAGGTGGGTGAGGCGGAGCTCGCGGACCTGCTGGCACCGGAGCTGGGCGACGCGGCGGCGGCGTATGAGGCGCGCACCGCCCGCTATCGCCTCTTCGGAGTCCAGCTCAGCCCCGTTCGAACCGAGTCCTTCGCGACGCTGGCGGACACGGAGACCTGGGAGACGCGCAACCTGCACGTGGGAGAGCTGCTGGGCCGCAATCTCCGGGTGACGGCCATCACCTCCGCAGGGCTCCAGCTCACGGGGCCCGAGGGCTCCCAGCTGCTCCCGGTGGGCCGGGACGTGTCCCTGCGCGTCATCCGCCACCGCTTCGACACGGCCGCCGTCCACGAGGGCCGGCTCCGTTGGAAGGTGAAAAGCAGCGTGGTGTCGCAGCTCCGCGGCAAATACGGCCTGGGCGCGCATGCGGAGACCCTGAGGGTGTTTCCACAGCCCGCCATCCAGCTCACCGACGTTCAGGAGAACGGAGTCTTCGCGCGGCTCGGCCTCCACGAGGGAGATGTGCTGTTCCGCATGAATGGAGCGCCGCTCTCCCCTGACCAACTGGGAGCCCTGGCCGATCGGCTGTCCACACCCGGCGGCACGGTGCAGCTCCAGGTGTACCGAGAGGCTTCCTTCCAGACCCTCACCTACGAGGTGACGGACTCCCTCCGCTGACCCACAGCCTGCCCCGGTGCGCGGCCCTTGGGCGGCACCGGGGCGCCGGGGACCCTACTCCTCGGCGAAGGGCTGGACGGACTGCGCCACCGCCAGTTCCTGGCGCGCCTCGCTCAGCTCCGAGTTCGTCGCGCGCAGCCGGTCCGACAGCACCTGCACGAAGCTCCAGAGCATCTTCACCGCGAGGATGGACTCGCGCTTCATCAGGCTCATCAGGTCCGGCCGGGAGATGACCATCGTTCGCGTGGGCTCGGTGGCGCGCACCGTCGCCGAGCGCGGCGCGTTGTCGATGAGCCCCATCTCTCCGAAGTGCCCACCGGCGCGCAGCTCGGCGATCTCCACGCCGTTCTTCTCAATCACCACCCGGCCGCGGATGACGACGAACAGCTCCTCGCCCGGCTGGCCCTCCACCACAATCTCCCGCCCCGCGGGGAACGTGCGCGTGGTGGCGATGGACAGCACCGCCGTCTGCTCCTTGTACGTGAGGTGCCGGAAGAGCGGGATCTTCCGCAGCGCCTCCATGCGCGACTGCGCCTCGCTCGTCTCCTCGCTGGCCACCGCGCCGTCGCCAGCCACCTTCACCACCACGGCGGTGATGTTGTCCTTGCCGCCGCGCTCGTTGGCCGTGTCGATCAGCTTCTTGGGCAGATCGCCAATGGCCACCGTGCTGACCAGCGGCAGCATCTCCTCGTCCTCGATGTAGCCGTGCAGGCCGTCCGAGCAGAGGATGAAGACATCACCCGGCATCAGGTCGACGATCAGGGTGTCCACCTGCACGGACTCCTGGATGCCGACCGCACGGGTAATCACGTTGCGGTACTGCGAGCTGGCCGCCTGCTCCTTGGTGATGGTGCCGGCCTTCAGCTGTGCGGCCACCAGCGTGTGGTCCTCGGTGAGCCGGTGACACTGCCCGTGGCGCACCAGGTACACGCGCGAGTCGCCCACGTGGCCAATGACGCCCTTGTTCCCGCTGAGCGCCAGGCACACGAACGTGGTGCCCATGCCTCGCTTGGCCGCGTCCGCCAGCGCCATCTTGTAGATGTCCGCGCACGCCCGCTGGATGGCCACTTCCACCAGCGCCGCCGCCGCCGCCCGGCTGTCCTGGGACGGGTTGGAGGCCAGATCCTTCAGCAGGTGCTTGTTCGCGGTGATGTGCTGCTTGACGACCTCGGTCGCCCGCGCACTGGCCACCTCTCCCGCGGCGTGACCGCCCATGCCGTCAGCGACGATGTAGAGCCCCAGCTGGGACTCCACCAACATCGCATCTTCGTTGTGCTGACGCTTCCGGCCAACGTCGGTCAAACCGAATGCTTCTGTGGTCAATGCCACCGCGACACTCCCGTGACTCCGAGGGGATGACTTCGCACGTTACGCAGCCCTGTGAAGGACTGGCAAGGACAGGTAGGAGCCTAGGGTTATCTCCAATCCGCGAAGAACCCGAACTGCGCTCCCCCGAGGAACTGACGCGCCACGCTGCGCCGCGTGTAGCTGAAGGGCTCGGCGTACCCGCCGCTCACTCCCAGAACCACCGGCCCGAAGCGGTATCCCACGTGGATACGCCCCTCCATCAACCCCGCCGAGTCATGCTCAACCGGGAGATCCCGGTAATGCGCACCATACCAGACAGGTCCTCCCGTGACCTGAAACCCCCAGTGCAAACCCGCCGGGTCCTGGTTGCGGTAGCCCACTCCGAACATGAGCGTGTGCTCATACAGAGAGTGGATGGGCGCGTCGAAGCCCTCCACGGCCGTGTCCGGCAGCCCCGCGGCCCACCCGCCTCCGCCCTCCATCAAGAGCACGATGCCGTCCTTCTTCTGCTGGAAGAGCGTCAACTGCCACTGGAGCCGGGCCTGGGGAACCACCGCCCCCTTCCGGATGAAGGTGCCCAGGAAGGCGCCACGGGGCAGCCAGACGGGCGTCTGCCCTACGCGGCGGGTGGCAGGGGGAGCCTCTTCCGGCTGCGCGGCCGCCACCGTGGAGAGCCCGAATACAAGGGAAATCAAGAGCAATTGGGGGGACATGCGACCTTTACCGCCACTCCAGACGGCGCTTGTCAACGAAGTGTTCGGTTCGCTATAGCAAGGTCCCTCTACCGGCAGTACCGGGAGGGTTGTTTTGGCCACGTCGCTCCGGGCGTTCGTTTTCCTCGACTCGCTGCAGCCGCAGCTCGCCGCGCACATCTGCACCACGTGCCGTGGCTATTTCCCGGTGCCCTACGTGGCATCGCTCTTCGTGGAGATCGCGCCGGGTATGGCCATCCACGGGATCATCGACACCGCGCTCAAGAACACGCGGGTGTTCCCCGCCACGCTGGTGGTCGAGCGCGCCTACGGCATGCTCGAGGTCCACCACGAGGACAAGGGCGAGGTGCGCAGCGCCGGTGACTCCATCCTCAAGTTCCTGGAGGCCAAGGAAGAGGACCGGATCAAGCCCAAGCTGGTCTCCAACACCGTCATCCGCGCCATCGAGCCGATGCACGCGATGATCCTGGACAAGATCCGCTTCGGCTCGCTGATTGAGCCCGGCGAGTCCCTCTTCATCCTCGAGTGCGAGCCCGCGGCGTACGCGGCGCTGGCGGCCAACGAGGCGGAGAAGGCGGCCAACGTGAAGCTGGTGGATGTGACACCGTACGGCGCCTTCGGCCGGCTCTACATGGCCGGCTCCGAGGCGGAGATCGACGCGGCGGCGGCGGCGGCGGTGGCGGCGCTCAAGGGCCTCACCGGCAAGGAGCCGGCGTCTCTCAAGGACAAGTGAGTTTTCAGCCGGCCCCTCTCGGGGACGGCGTGACGTGATTTCACCGCAGCAGCGGAGAGGAACGAACAGATGGCGGATGCACTCGGGCTGATCGAAACGAAGGGCTTCGTCGGCATGGTCGAAGCGGCCGACGCGATGGTGAAGGCGGCGAAGGTGGAGTTCGTCGGCTACGAGAAGATCGGCGGCGGCTACGTGACGGCCATCATCCGCGGCGACGTGGCGGCAGTGAAGGCGGCCACCGAGGCCGGAGCCCGTGGCGCCGAGCGCGTGGGCGAGCTGGTCTCCGTGCACGTGATTCCCCGCCCCCACGGCAACCTGGACCAGGTCCTGCCGCTCGGCCGCAAGGGCAAGACGGACGCTGGGACGACCTGACCTGTCCCCCTCTAAGTCACCCGGGAGCCGCGCATGCTGATGGGCAAGGTCGTGGGGACGGTGGTCGCCACGCGCAAAGAGCAGGAGCTCGAGGGCTTGAAGCTCCTCGTGCTGCGCGGCATGGACTTGGAGGGCAAAGTCACCGGCCCCGTCGTCGTCGCCGTGGATGCGGTGGGCGCCGGCGTGGGCGAGGTGGTGCTCTACTGCTCTGGCTCCAGCGCCCGGCAGACGAAGGTGACGAAGGACCGCCCCGTCGACGCGACCGT
Source organism: Hyalangium minutum (assembly GCF_000737315.1). GTDB lineage: Bacteria > Myxococcota > Myxococcia > Myxococcales > Myxococcaceae > Hyalangium > Hyalangium minutum. The sequence goes on along the minus strand of NZ_JMCB01000004.1, from coordinate 131,446 downwards.
CATGGCCATCGTCGATCAGTTGGAAGTGGGCGGCACACTGAAGTACGTCAAGGAGTAGGAATCCCCCATGCCGGTCGTCAAAGTCCGAGCCTCCAAACGCTCGGCGCAGTCTGACTCCCTGGTTCGCAAGGTCACCGAGGCGACGGGCGATCTGCTCGCCCAGAGCGATCGGGTCCTCGTTGTCTACGGCAAGGAGACCGCCAGCATCTACTACGAGGGCTCCGAGCAGGTGCCGCCCCTGCCACGCGCCTCGTGAAGTGAAGCGGCGGGCGCCCTGCCCCGCCAGGAGCCTCGCCGATGAGCTTTGACGCGAAGCAGATCGACGCGATTGTCGATCAGGTGGTCCGCAAGCTCTCCAAGGAGCTGTCGGATCTCCCCCAGCCGGTCCCCGCCCCCGCCCAGCCCCCTCAGGGCCACGCGGATGACCGGCGAGGCAGCGAGCGCCGCTATGGCACCGCTCCCCTCACCCCCGAGGCCCGTCCTCCCGTGCCCTCGCGCGCGCCCGCCTTCCACAAGGGCCGCAAGGGCATCTTCGATGACCTCGACGCCGCCACCACCGCCGCCCGCGCTGCCTTCGAGGAGTGGGGCGAGCTGTCCCTCGAGGTGAAGGACCGCGCCATCGAGGCCATGCGTGAGACCACCCGCCGCGCCGCCCGCGAGCTGTCCGAGATGGCGGTGAAAGAGACGGGGCTGGGGCGCGTGGAGGACAAGATCAAGAAGAACCTCCTGTGCGCCAACAAGACGCCGGGCACGGAGATCCTCAAGCCCGTGGCCTTCACCGGGGATCACGGGCTGGCGCTGCTGGAGCGCGCGCCCTACGGCGTCATCGGCTCCATCACCCCCACCACCAACCCCACCGAGACGATCATCAACAACGGCATCGGCATGGTCGCCGGGGGCAACGCGGTGGTGTTCAACGTGCACCCGAGCGCCAAGCGGGTGAGCGCGTACCACATCCAGCTGCTCAACGAGGCCATCGTCTCCGCGGGCGGGCCGGAGAACCTGCTGTGCGCGCTGGCCGAGCCGACGATCGACTCGGCCCAGGCGCTGATGAAGCACAAGAACGTGCGCCTGCTGGTGGTGACGGGCGGGCCCGCGGTGGTGCGCGCGGCGATGAACTCGGGCAAGCGGGCCATTGCCGCCGGCCCGGGCAACCCGCCCGCCGTGGTGGACGAGACGGCTCACATTGCCCGCGCGGCCAAGGACATCGTCGACGGGGCCTCGCTGGACAACAACATCGTCTGCATCGTGGAGAAGGAAGTCTTCGCGGTGGCCTCCATCGCCGACGAGCTCAAGGCGCAGATGGAGCGCTACGGCGCCTACGAGGTGACGGGCGCGGCCATCCACCGGCTGGAGAAGCTGGTAGTCCACGACGGCCACCCGGTGAAGGACTGGGTGGGCAAGGACGCGGAGAAGATCGCGGACGCGGCGGGCATCCGGGTGCCCCAGGGCACGCGGCTGCTGTTCGCCGAGGTGGACGCCACCCACCCGTTCATCCAGGCGGAGCTGCTGCTGCCAGTGATGGGCTTCACGCGGCTGCGCAACGTGGAGGACTGCATCACCGCCGCTGTCCAGGCCGAGCACGGCTTCGGGCACACGGCCACCATGCACTCCACGAACGTGGACCACCTCAGCACGATGGCGCGCCTCATCAACACTTCCATCTTCGTGAAGAACGGGCCCTCGTTCGCCGGGCTGGGAATGACGGGCGAGGGCTACACCTCCTTCACCATCGCCTCCCCCACGGGCGAGGGGCTCACCACCGCGCTGAGCTTCACCCGCGAGCGGCGCTGCACCCTCAAGGACTCGTTCCGCATTGTCTGATCCCCTGCCACTTCCCGGCCCTGCGCTGGCGCTCCTGGAGCTGGACTCCATCGCGCGCGGCTACGTCGTGGCCGACGCGGTGGTGAAGCGCGCACCGGTGACACTGGCAATGGCGGAGGCGGTGACGCCGGGCAAGTACCTGCTGCTGTTCTCCGGCGGCGTGGCCGAGGTGCAGGAGTCCTTCCAGGAGGGGCTCGAGGTGGCCGGCCGCACGCTGCTGGACAAGCTGCTGCTGCCCATGGCCGCGGACGGGCTCGTGGCCGGGCTCCAGGGCCGCTTCCCGGGCACGTTCGGAGAGAGCGTGGGCATCGTCGAGACGCACACGGTGGCCGCGGCGCTGCTGTGCGCGGACACGGCGCTCAAGCGCGCCGAGGTGGTGCTGGAGCGGCTGCAGCTGGCGCGGGGCATCGGCGGCAAGGGCGTCTTCGTCCTGGCCGGAGAGCTCCATATGGTGGAGGCGGCGCTCGAAGGAGCGGCGGCGGCAGTGGAACCCCACCTGCTGCTCACCACAGAGATCATCCAGCGCCCCAGCCCCGAGCTGCGCGGCCGGGTGCTCTAAACGAGAAGTGACGCAGACGTCCAGGAGTGAACCGAGCGCTCACGGCACCGTGCGCTGGTGGACGCATTCGGCCCCAGCGGGAGATCCCTCACTCCCCGGCTTTCCTGGACACGATTAAAGCTCTTCCATGGGCAACGTCCGCATGATCGCCGGGCTGGGAGGGAAGATGGGAAAGCCTCTCCCGGAGCCTCGTTCAGCGGCGGCGGAGCGCGAGCCCTCCGTGGCCCAGGCCGCGGAGCTGCCCTACCGCGAGCTCTTCCTCGCGCTGGCCGAGGAGCTCCCGGACGCCGTGTTCACGAAGGATCTCCAGGGGCGCTACACCTATATCAACAGCGCGGGCGCTCAGTATCTGGGCCTGCCCGTCGAGGAGGTGCTGGGCCGCCGGGATCTGGATCTGATGAGCCCGGAGGAGGCACAGAACACAGTGGAGTTCGACCGCCAGACGCTGATGGCCGGGCGTACGCTGCGCGCGGAGATGAGCGAGTGGCTGGCGGGAGTGCAGCGCGAGTGGCTCTCCACGAAGGGCATTCTCCGAGGCCCGGATGGGCAGGTGACGGGGCTGTACGGCATCTGCCGGGATATGTCCGCGCACCGGCGCTCGGAGGCCTCGCGGAACCAGAGTGAGGTGCTCTTCCGGGCGGCGGCCGCCAGCAGCTTCGACGCGTTCTTCGTCGTCCGGGGTGAGCCCGAGGGGCTGCGGCTGATGCGGCTCAACTCGCACGCCGAGGTCCTGCTGGGCTGCGCGGCGCGCGAGGCCGAGGGGCGCCTGCTCTCCGAGTTCCCCCATATCGCCTTCATCGCGCCGCAGGCGCTGTGCGAGCAGGTCTGGCGGACGGGCAAGGCCCACGACGAGGAGCTGAAGCTGGAGGAGCCGGGGCACAGGCGCCGCTGGTTCCGCCGCCAGCTCAACCCGGTGGGCGACTGCCTGGCCATCCTGGTGCGGGACATCACCGAGCAGCGCGAGAACGAGCTGCGCCTGCGGCTCAACGAGCGCATGGCGGCGGTGGGGATGCTCGCGGCGGGCGTGGCGCACGAGATCAACAACCCGCTGGCCTTCGTGCTGAGCAACCTGCACTACATCGAGAAGGAGCTGCAACGGCTGAAGCTGGTCCCGGACGAGCAGAGCGAGCTGCTGGAGGCGTTCAACGACGCGCGGGACGGCGCCGAGCGGATGCGGGCCATCGTCCAGAGCCTGGGGGCGCTGTCGCGGGGAGACTCCGTCACCACCCAGCCCATGGATCTGCACGAAGTGTTGGACAACTCGGTGCAGCTCGTTTCCGGGCGGCTGCGCGGCCGGGGCGAGCTGGTGCGCGACTACGGAGACGCGCCGCTGGTGCTGGCCAACCAGGTGCAGCTGTCCCAGGTCTTCGTCAACCTGCTGATGAACGCCACGCAGGCGCTACCGGACTCGGGTGGAGGCACGGTGCGGCTGGTGACGCGCAGGCACGGCGAGAACCAGGTGCTCGTGGAGGTGCAGGACACCGGCTGCGGTATCCCCGCGGAGAACCTCGAGCGCATCTTCGATCCCTTCTTCACCACGAAGCCGGTGGGAGAAGGCACAGGCCTGGGACTGTCCATCAGCCACGACATCATCCGAGGGCTGGGCGGAGAGATGAGCGTGAGCAGCATCGTGGGCAAAGGCACCACCTTCCGGTTGCTGCTCCCCGTGGCTCCTGAGCTCGACGAGCTGGAGGAGAACGAAGTGCACTGACGCCACGGCTCAGCGAGAGGCCACCACTCGCGCGAGCGCCTCTTGAATCTGAGCCAGCGCGTAGGGCTTGGGCAGCAGCACGGCCACGCCCGGGCGCTCCCCGTTCATCGCCTCGCTCCCATCCCCCGAGGCGATGATGACCCGCATCCCGGGATGGCGCTTCATCACCTCACGCGCCAGGTCCGCGCCCGAGCCTCCCGGCAGTGACACGTCCGTGAAGAGCACCTCGAAGGCGCCCGCCGCCAAGGCGCCCCGCGCCGCCTCCGCGCTCGACACCGCCACCACCTCGTGCCCGAGCAAGTCCAGGAGTTCCTGGGTGGACGTGCGGATCTCCTCGTCATCCTCCACCAGCAGCACGCGCAGCCGCAGAGAGGGAATGGGCACGGGCGTCTTCCTCGCACCTGGGGACTCGGGGGCCTGCCGCTGCTGCCGGTGGTTGAGCAGCTGCCGCACCTTGCGCGCCAGGTCCTCGTGGCGGTGGGGCTTGCTCAGCAGGTGGAGTCCGGGATCGAGCCGCCCCCCGTGGACGATGGCGTCCTCCGCATAGCCCGAGGTGAAGAGCACCTCGATGTGCGGCACCAGCTCCTTGGCCAGCCGCGCCAGCTCCGTGCTGCGCACCGGCCCCGGCATCACCACATCCGTGAACAGCAGGTCCACCGGCACCCCGCTTTGGATGATCGCCAGCGCGCTCTGCCCATCCACGGCCTTGAGCACCTGGTAGCCCAGCTCGCTCAGCAGCTCCACCACCGTGGCCCGCACCTGCGCGTCATCCTCCACCACCAGGATCGTCTCGGTGCCGCCCTCGACAGGGCCCGTGAGGCCTTCCACGGGCGCCGACTCATCCTGGAACGAGCGCGGCAGGTAGATCTGAATCGTCGTGCCGCGCCCCACCTCGCTCTGGATCGTCACGTGGCCGCCGCTCTGCCGGACGAAGCCATACACCATGCTCAGGCCCAGCCCGGTGCCGCGGCCCTCGGGCTTGGTGGTGAAGAAGGGCTCGAAGGCCCGCTCGAGCACCTCGGGAGTCATGCCGCTGCCCGTGTCGGAGACGGACAGCAGCACGTAGGGCCCCGGCACCACCTCCGGGTGACGCTGGGCATAGCGCTCGTCCAGCGTGGTGTTGCTGACTTCGATGGTCAGCGTGCCCGTGCCCGCCATCGCATCCCGGGCGTTGATGGCCAGGTTGAGGATGACGTTCTCGAGCTGGTTGGGATCCACCGAGGTGTTCCACAGCCCTGGTGAGACCAGCGTCTCCACCTCCACGTTCTCGCCCAGGGAGCGGCGCAGCATGTCGTCCATGCCGCGCACCAGCCGGCCCAGGTTGAGCACCAGTGGCTCGAGCGGCTGGCGGCGGGAGAACGCGAGCAGCTGGGACGCGAGCTTGGCGCCTCGCTCCACGGCGCTGACGGCCGTCTGCAGGCGGCGCAGGGCGTTCGGGTTGCCGCCCACGTCCCGCTGGAGCAGCTGGAGGTTGCCGCTGACGACCTGGAGCAGGTTGTTGAAGTCGTGCGCCACGCCGCCCGTCAGCTGGCCAATGGCCTCCATTTTCTGGGCCTGGCGCAGCTGATCCTCGGTCTGGCGCTGCTCGGTGATGTCGCGCGCCACGGCGTAGAGCACGCCCTCCTCCGGCACCGGCACCGCCGTCCAGGACAAGGTGCGGTACGTGCCGTTCTTGTGCCGGAACGTGTTCTCGAACCGCAGCGTCGCGAAGCCCGCCGCCAGGCTCGCCACCTCGGCCTGCGTCTTTCCTCCGTCCTCCGGGTGCTCCAGCCAGCGGGAGGTCTTCCCCAACAGCTCCGCTTCCGTCCAGCCCAGCACCAAGGTCCACGCGGGGTTCACGCTGAGGAAGCGGCCCTCGAAGTCCGCCACCAGCAGCAGATCCTGCGAGACGTTCCAGAGGCGATCGCGCTCGCGGGTGCGCTGAGCGACACGCTGCTCGAGCGTCTCTTTGGCCCGCCGCAGCTCCGCCACGGCCTTGATGCGCTCGCTGGCTGCCCAGATGCGGTCGGCCACGTTGCGCATGAACTCGATCTCGTCCGGAGACCAGTCGCGCACCACCCGGTCATGAAGGAACAGGACCGCGACCAGGCGCCCCTGCTCCAGCAACGGCACGTTGACCATCGCGCGGATGCCAAACCGCCGCAGGTTCTCCACGCCCACCATGGTCCGGGAATCCACCTCGATGTCCCGGATGCTGACCACCTCGCCCCGCTCGAGGTTCTCGATGTAGGTGCCGTACCGGGTGAACTCGTGCACGCCCCGGACGCTGAGCGCGCCGGGAGCACTGACCCAGTCTTGCTCGATCTCCACCTTTCGCAGGGCCGGGTCGACCCGGCCATAGCCGGCGCGGATGACGCCGATGACCCGCCCGACCACCTCCATGGCGGCGTGGGCCACCTCGCCGGCGTCGCCCAGCTCTCGAAGCTTGTCGCCCACCTCGACGAGGGCGGCCTGGCGCAGCTCCGCCTTCTTCCGCTCGTCGATGTTGATCAGCACCCCCGGGAAACGGTCCGGCTTGCCGTCGGGTCCGTGCTCGCAGTGGCCATTGGCCTCCACCCAGAGGTAGGAGCCATCGAGCTGGCGTGTCCGGTACTCGGCGCGATAGGGCCCCCCCATCTCCGCCGTCCGGGCGACCAGGGCTTCGATTCGAGGACGGTCCTCCGGGTGGATGGAGGTGATGACCACGCTCAACGGAAGGCCTTGCGCCGCCAGTTCCGGATTGATTGAGAAGGACCGGGCAAAGCGCTCATCGGCCGTGAAGTGGTCCCTTCGGACGTCCCACACCCAGGTGCCAATCACCGCTCCAGCGTTCAGCGCCAGCTGGATGCGCTCGTTGGCCACGCGAAGGGCGTCCTCCAGTGCGCGAAGGCGAGCGATCTCGCCCAGGAGGGCCTGTTCCTGCTCGGAGGGGGAGGAAGTCATGGGAACGTTGATGACAGCCTTCCTCAGGATGGGGCGGTGCCCCCCTCGACACAACGGAAAAAGGGAGCATCCAGCCATGGCAACACACCTGGGTGGCCATGGCTTCCTGCCACGGTTTTCTTGAGCTCACGCAGGGCGCCCCTCGGGACGCACGGGAGGAACGCGTCTTGCTTTGGCTCCTCCCGCTCAGGCCAAGCCCGGAGACGGACTCCGGCTCGGACCTGTCAGGAGGTTGAAGACGAATGAAGGCGTGGATGGCAGCCCTGGTGCTGGCGCTCGCTCCCCTGGTGGCGTGCGGACCTTCCAAAGAGCTGGAGCGGGCCAAGGGAGACGCGGATGCCCTCCGCCAGGAGAACACGAAGCTGAAGACCCAGCTCGCCGAGCTGGAGGGGAATTTCCAGAAGGTGCGCCAGGAGCGCGACCAGCTGAAGCTCGCCGCGGCGAAGCCCGCCCCAGCGGCCACACCGGCTCCCGCTCCGGCGGCCCCGAAGAAGCCAGGCACCACGGCCAAGAAGTAGCGCAGGCCCCGGGCGTGCCACAGAGGCATGGCAACACGCCAGGGAGGTCTGGCGTCTTGCCACGGTTCCGCGCCCAGAGCCGGGCGACTCAGAGCAGCTGGGCTGTGGGCACACGGCTTGCTCTGCACTCGCGGGTGGGCCGCCTCCAGCGGAAGGCCGCTGGCGCGAGCCCTCGAGGAGCTTGGCGTTGATGAAGACCTGGGTGATGGCAGTGCTAGCCGGAGGGCTGCTCTCGGCATGTGGTCCCTCCAAGGAGCTGAGGCAGGTGCGCGCGGAGGCGACCTCACTGCGCTCGGAGACCGACTCGCTGCGCGCGGAGTCGCGCGTGTTGCGCGCGGAGAACAAGACCTTGAAGGCCAAGGTCGCGGATTTGGAAGACACCCTCACGGAGGTGTCGCGGGAGCGTGATGAGCTGAAGCTCGCCGCGGAGAGGCCTGCCCCCCCGCCCCCCAAGAAGACGGGCCGCAAGTAGCCCCCTGCCGCCGCATGCCCATGCGCCTCGGAATGATCGTGCCCCCGCTGCTCCGCCGCCCCCTGCTGTGCTTCCTCTCGAGCGCCCTGCTCATCGGGTGCGATCCGGTTCCCGAGCAGCTGACGCTCGTGGAGCCGGAGGTTCGCCTGCTGGGGGAGCGAGGCCAAGCCATCAGGCTGGAGTCCATGGCGCACGATGCCCAGGGACGACGGCTGGCGGAGCCCCGGCTGAGCTGGTCCAGCTCCGCGCCAGAGGTCGCCACGGTGGAGAACGGGGTGGTCACCGCGCGGAGCACCGGGCGCGCCACCATCCACGTCTCCGGCGGGAAGGCCCGGGCCAGCCTGAGCTTCGTGGTGTCCATTCCCGGCAAGCTGGTGCTTCAGGCGGGGAATGGGAGCTTCATCGAGGTGGGACGCCCCGAGCGGCTCACCGCCACGGTGCTGGATGAGCGGGGCAAGCGCATCCGCCATGGCACTCCCGAGTGGAGCAGCAGCGACGAGCACATCGCGCGCATCGAGGCCGGGAAGGTCGTCGGCGTGGCCCCAGGCACCGCCGTGCTCACGGCCACCTTGGGAGACTTGCGGCAGGAGCTGTCCGTCCTCGTCATGCCCGCGCTCTCGCAGGTGTCCATCGACCCGGGCACGTCTACCTTGAAGCGAGGCCAGGAGCTTCAGCTCCAGACCAAGGTGCGTGACAGCCGGGGGAAGCCCGTGGAAGGCGTGCCCGTCCACTGGTTCACCTCGAATGCCTCCGTCGTCCGGATCTCCCGCTCCGGCAAGGCCACGGCGGTGGGGCCTGGGCGCGCCCTGATCTCCATCTCCGCCGGCCGCAAGGTGGGCACGGCGGAGATCACCGTTCCGTGACGTCTCGCCCGGGGCCTCCCAGCCCCGGCCTGCTCTGCCTGCTCAGCGCCGCTGGCGCGCGGCCTCCGCGGCCTCGCCCACCACGGTCACCAGCTTCGAGATGAGCTGGGGGTCCCGGCTGCGGAGAACGTGCCCTTCTCGCTGCCGCGTGCGCAGCACGAGCCAGTAGCTGTCTCCCACCACCACGAGCGCAGCGATGGAGGCGAAGATGGCCGTCCCCGCCAGCGCCAGCACCACGTCGTAGCTCAGGCTGCCCGGCGCGTGGGGGCTGACCAGGAGCGAGCTGAGCACCGGCAACCCCACGATCGCGCCCAGCACCAGGATCACCAGCCAGGGGAGGACGCGCGGACTGCGGCGAATGGAGCCCACCCCGACCAGCTCGCCCACTCGCCACGTGCGGCCGGAGGCGACCACGCGCTCGCTCGTGACGAGCACGCCCTGTTCGTTGAAGAGGAGAGTCTCCTCTTGCCCCAACTGAGGTCCTGTCACCTGCTCGGAATCACTCATCGAATCCTCTTGGGCGCGAGCGGACCCACGGCGGGGAGCACCGAGAGCACCATCCGCCGCAGCACTTCGAGCGGCTGCCCGAGCGCGAAGCACCCCCGAGCGCCCAGCCGCAGCGCGCGCTGCATCATTCGATCGTCCGCGAACGGCAGCAGGACGAAGACCGGTGCCGGGTACGTCCCATCCCGGGCGCCCTGCAGCGCGCTCAGGAGGCTCTCGCCGCGCTCGATCTGGACGAGCACGAGATCCGGACGAGCGGGAGGCCCTTCCCCCACGTGCAGGGAGATGCCCACCTCCGAGAGAACATCCGCCAGGAGCGCGGCCAGTGACTCGTCGGCGCCCAACAGCAGCGCCTGACCGGCCTGTCGAGCCCCCACGGCTACGGCGTACCCGCCCGGGCGTGGGCCACAGTGACCGTGAACTCGCTGCGGCGGTTCTTGGACCAGACACTCTCGCCCGTGCCCTGCTCGGCCGGACGCTCCTCGCCATAGGACACGAGACCGATGCGCGCCGGCTCCACGCCGAGCTTCACCATGTAGTCCCGAGCGGAGGCGGCCCGCCGCTGGCCCAGCGCCAGGTTGTACTCGGTGGTGCCCAGCTCACAGGTGTGCCCGGAGATCGTCACGCGCGCCTCGGGACGCTTCCGCAGGGCCTCCGCGGCCCGCTCGAGCATCTCCCGCGAGTCCGCCCGCAGGGTCGCCGAGTCCAGCTCGTAGTAGATGGGGCCGAAGTCCAGCGGTGACAGCTCGGCCACCGGCGCGGGCGCCGGAGCGGGCTTCACCGGGCCGGGACGCGGCGAGGTGTCCACCGAGGAGACGCCCTCCGTGGAGGTGGTCGCCGCGGTCTTCGTGGCACAGGCGCTCGCGCCAATCGCGAGCAGGACGAGGGGAAGAAGGTATGAGCGCATGCCCCTCGTTGAAGCAACGTCCGTGCCCGAGCCCTCCTCCCTCGGGAGTCCCCCTCCTCCCACCGTCCACCCTGGTATCCCGCCACCCTCACCGTGGCGGATTGCCAGAACCCCTCTCCCGCTCGCGGCGGTGGATGGTGGAGACATCGATGCCGAGCAGCTCCGCCGCCCGCGTCTTGTTGCCCCCACAGTGGGCCACCACCCAGGAGATGTACTCGCCCTCGAGCTGGCGCAGGGGCCACACCCCCTCCTGGGCCAGGGCGAGCGGGTGGGCTTCGGGACTCACCGCCGGTGCGTGAAGCCGGAGATCGCCCACCTCCACCATCTCCCGGGGAATGAGCACCACCAGCCGCTCGACCAGGTTCTCCAGCTCGCGCACATTGCCCGGCCACGGCATGGCGCCCAGCGCGGAGACCACCTCGGGCGACAGCGCCGTCACCTTGGAGCGGGGGTTCCTCGCACGGGCCCGCGAGACGAAGTGCTCCACGAGCAGCGGAATGTCCTCGCGCCGCTCGCGCAGGGGCGGAATCCGCAGGGTGACGACGTTGAGGCGGTAGAAGAGATCCGCCCGGAAGCGGCCCTCGCGGACCCGCATCTCCAGGTCCTGGTGGGTGGCCGCGACGATGCGCACCTCCACCTTGCGGCTGGAATCCGCGCCCACCGCGCGCACCTCGCCGTCCTCCAGCACCCGCAGCAGCTTGGCCTGGAGCTCGGAGGGCATGTCGCCGATCTCGTCCAGGAAGAGCGTGCCCTTGTCCGCCTCGACGAAGAGCCCCCGCCGGGGCGTCGTGGCCCCGGTGAAGGCGCCCTTCACGTGGCCGAACAGCTCGCTCTCCAGCAGTGCGTGCGGCAGAGCGGTGCAGTTGACGGCCACGAAGGGCTCGGCGGCCCGAGGCCCCTCCGAGTGCAGCGCCCGCGCCACCAGCTCCTTGCCGCTGCCGCTCTCGCCCCGGAGCAGCACGGGTGCACCCGAGTGGGCCACGGGCTCGATCATCTCGTACAGGCTGCGCATGGCGGCGCTCCGGCCCACCAGCGCCCCGAGTCCGCCCGGCCCCGCGGCCTTGCGCAGCACCCGGTTCTCCGCGCGCAGCCGCCGCTCGTCCAGGGCCCGGCGCAGGTAGATGAGCACCTCCTCCAGCCGAAAGGGCTTGGTGAAGTAGTGCCAGGCGCCCCGCCGCATCGCCTCCACCGCGCTCTCGACGTTCCCGAAGGCCGTCATCAGCAGCACGGGCACCTCGGGGTCCATGGCGCGCACCGCGGCCAGCACGTCGAAGCCGTCCACCTGCTCCATGCGCAGATCGCTCAGGACCGCGTCGAACGGGCGGGCACGCACGAGCCGGATGGCCTCCGAGCCTCCCGTGGCGAGCTCCACTTCATACCCCTCGTCCGTGAGGGGATCCTGAAGCATCCGCCCCATCTCCACGTGGTCGTCGACGACCAGGATGCGTTCCTTAGATGCCATGCTGCTCCTCTGTCACGGCGGGCCCCGCCGCGGGCCAGAGCACGGTGACACACGTGCCACGCCCGGGCTTGCTCTCCAGTTCCACCCGCCCACCATGGTTGCGGACGACGTGCGCGACCACCGTCAAGCCGAGCCCGGTTCCCTGCCCTCGCTTCTTCGTCGTGAAGAAGGGATCAAACACCTGGTTGAGACTCTCCGGCGGAATTCCGCACCCATCGTCCTCGACGGTGACCGGCACGAGCCCCCAGGCGCTCGAGGAGGACGCATCCGGCGCCGCGGCCTTCAGGCGGACACGGCCTCCGGCACTGCACGCATCACACGCATTGAGCGCCAGGTTCACGAGCACCTGCTGGATCTGATCGGGATCAGCGGCGATCGCGGGCACTCCCTCTGGGAGCTCCCACTCGAGGCGGACCTGACGCCGCTCGGCCTCCAGGCGGAGCAGCTCGCTCACGTCGCGCAGCAGCGGCCCGAGCGCCACCGGACGCACCGCCGCGGGCTGGAGCCGCGAGAAGTCGAGCAGCTGGCGGATGGTCCGGCTCACATGATCGATTTGCTCGATGATGACGCCCACACCGGCTGCCTGAGGATGGCCTGAGCCCAGCTTGCCGAGGACATACTCCGCGCGGCCTCGGACCACGCCCAGGGGCGTGCCGATCTCGTGAGCAATGCCCGCGGCGAGTACGCCCACGGTGGCGAACTTCTCGGCGCGCAGGAGCTGGGTCTCCAGGGCGCGGAGGTTGCTGAGATCCTCGACGACGAGGAGCGTGCGCACCTCGGGCTCGCGGGCCTCCAGCGGCACGGCGTGGATGCTGTACTGGCCTTCCTCGCCGAAGAGGGCCAGCGGTTCTCCCAAGAGGCTGCGCACACGGGTCTCACGGGTGGCGGCCTCCACGAGCCCCTGCATCCGGCTCATCACCGGCTCGGGCGCATGGGGGAAGGCCTCGGCCAGGGAGATGCCGACGACACGGGAGGGCATCCGGGAGCGCAGGGCCTGGTTCACAGCGCTGATGCGTCCTTCGGCGGTCAGGGCCAGCACCCCAGTGGGGATGTTGTCGAGGATCTTCTGGGTCTTGTCGTGCAGGTGCGCGAGCCGATCCGCATGCCGGCGGCTCTCGCGCAGGGCTACAGCGCGGCGCTGGGCCACGAAGACGTAGATCCCGAACGCCACCAGGAACAGCGTCACCAGGAGGGCCGCCAGCGACAGACGGAAGATGAGCCCCCGCTCGTGGGAGCGCAGTGTATGGGTGGAGACCAGGGTGGCGGCGGACCAGTGGCTGCCGCCCTTGAGCTGCATGGCGGTGAAGGCGGCGACGGCCTCGGCCCTTCCCAGGCCCAGCCGTTCCGCTTCTTGCTCGCTGATCATCAGCGTGCCGCGCTCGCCACTCTTCATCTTCGAGGCCAGCTCGGCGTACGTGGGGACGAGCCCCTGCTCTGTCTCCAGCCGCCGGTACCAGTCAGCGAGCCCTGCATCACTGGCAGGGCTGGGCCGTCCGTGCGCGCCGATGAGCAGCAGACGTGCCTCGGGATCCGAGGTGACGATCTTGAGCGGAGCGAAGAGGGACTGCGTGTCCACCAGGACGGCGACAGCACCTCGAGGCTGGCCTTCCTCGCTGGGGATCGCGGTGGCGAGGATGCGCAGCCAGCCCCCCTCCGCGCCGACGGCCAGAGGCGGAGAGCTGGTGATGTCCCCTGGGGGCCGCTCAAGCGCCCGGAGCGCAGTCTCCGAGAGGGCGGGGAAGAACTTTCCCTGGACGACCAGGGGGTCGGCACGCCGATCCACCAGCCGGAGCTGCTCGATGCCGGCCGCGTCATAGGAGGCAATGGTCTTGTACTGACCGATGACCTCCAACAGGGCCCTCAGCTCGCGCCGATGATCTTCGGAGGTTCCGGGTTGGGAGAGGAGCTCTCCGGCGAAGAGGAGATCCTCGCTGACGTCCTCCAGTGCCTCGGCCACACCCCGAGCCGCCTCATCGAGCTGGGCCTGACGGTCGCGGGCAAACTGCTGCACCAGCTCGGCGCGGCTGCGCTGGAGGACCATGAGCACGCCTCCTCCCACAGCGGCGAGCGCGGCACAGAGCAGGAGGATGGGGACCAGAGGATGGCGCATGGAGTGGACTGCTCAACGTCCCAAGGGGGGGCCGCCATCCTTAGCAACTTACGAACCTGCGTGACCGCCCACGTGACTCCACCTCAAGGCACGAGAGACCGTGGCAACGTGCCACACCCACCCAGGCATTTTGCCAGGGTCCTGGCGCTTCACCAGGACGGCGGCTCGCCCGCCGGGCTCTCGCGCGAAGCGGCGGCAAACTGCTGGAGGAACCAGTCCCGGGCCAGCCTGGCTACCTGCTCGAGCGTCCCCGGCTCCTCGAAGAGGTGGCTCGCCCCCGGAACCACCTCCAACCGCTTGACGGTGCGCAGCGCATCCAACGCCTCGCGGTTGAGCTCCAGCACCTCCACGTCGTCCCCGCCCACGATGAGCAGCGTGGGCGCCCGCACATGGGGCAGCACGAGGCCCGCCAGGTCTGGCCGGCCTCCCCGAGACACCACGGCACCCATGGACTCGGGCTCACGCGCCGCGGCCACGAGCGCAGCCGCCGCCCCCGTGCTCGACCCGAACAAGCCGATGGACTGTCCTCGCAGCTCCGGCGCCTGCATCAGCCACTGCTTGGCTCCGATGAGCCGCCGCGCCAGCAGTTCGATGTCGAAGCGCAAGTGGCGCGTCCACCGCTCGGATTCCTCCTCGCCCGCCGTCAGCAGATCGATGAGGAGCGTCGCCAACCCCGCACGCTGGAGCACGCTGGCGACGTACCGGTTGCGAGGACTGAACCGGCTACTGCCACTGCCGTGGGCGAACAGCACCACGCCCAAGGCCATCTCCGGCACGCTCAAGGTGCCCTCCAGCCGCACACCGGGCTCCGCCTCGACCTGCACCTCGTGTTCCGTGACACCGCGCTCCGCCATGGTCTGTCCCTCCGCTCTTCAGGCGGGGCAGGCACCTGCCGCACGCCTCTCCCGCTGGGCTCAAGGGGCTTCTGGAGAGGCCCCCGCCCCTCGCTCCTCATGCTCGTGCGCCGCGCGCTCCAGCAGTTCGTACACCTCTTCGTCGGAGGTCTGCATGAAGTCCCCGTACCACTGGCCCACCGCGAAGAAGGGCTCGGGCGTGATGGCGCAGATCACCTCGTCTGCAAGCTCCTGGAGTTCCGCACATGTCTCGGGGGCGCCCACGGGGACGGCGGCCACGAGGCGAGCGGGCGCCCGCTGGCGCAGCGCCATGAGCCCAGCCCGCATGGTGGAGCCGGTGGCCAGCCCGTCATCCACGAGAATCACCGTCTGGCCCTCGATGCGGGGCGGCGGTCTGCTGCCCCGGAAGAGCCGCTCCCTCCGGGCCAGCTCCAGCTCCTCGCGCTCGGTGGCGCGCGCGATGGCCCTCTCGGGGATGTTGAGGCTCTCGACGACGTCCTCGTTGAGGACCCGGACGCCCCCCGTGGCGATGGCCCCCATGGCCAGCTCCTCGTGGCCCGGCGTGCCGAGCTTGCGCACCACGAACACGTCCAGAGGCGCACCGAGCCTCCGCGCGACCTCGAAGCCCACGGGAACGCCGCCACGTGGCAGCGCCAGCACGAGCACATCGCCGCGGCCGGCATAGGCGTGCAGACGCCCAGCGAGAACACGGCCCGCCTCGAAGCGATCTCGAAAACGCACCATGGAAGGTCTCTCCTACGGAAAGAAGTGGGGCGCAGGAGGAGGGGCCACAAGGGCTGTCGTGCCGCGTGCTCCTCGGACAGACCCTCAAGGGCTGGTCGCCAAGGCCTCCCACGGCGCTCCATCCGTTACTTACCCAACGCCCTCCGCCGCCTTTCTTCTCATTACTGCTTGCCGTGGGAACGAACAGGTTGGCGCAATGCCAGGGATGCCCCTCCTTGCCCTCCTGGTCATTCCCTGGGTTGCCGGTGTCATCGCGGCATTGCTGCCCACGAGTGCCCGGAACCGCGCAGCGGGGCTCGCGGGGCTCACCGCGCTGGCGGGCCTCGTGGGCGTGGCGCTCCACTTCCCGAGCGTCCAGGACGGGGGCGTGTGGGCCGAGCGCTTCGCGTGGGTCCCCTCGCTCGGGCTCAGCCTCGTGCTGCGGCTCGACGGCTTCTCGTGGACCTTCTGCGTGCTCGTGCTGGGCATCGGCGCGCTGGTGATGCTGTATGCGCGCTACTACCTCTCACCGTCGGATCCCGTGCCCAGGTTCTTCGCCTTCCTGCTGGCCTTCATGGGGGCGATGCTGGGCGTGGCCCTCTCGGGAAATTTGCTGCAGCTTGCCTTCTTCTGGGAGCTGACGTCCCTCTTCTCGTTCCTGCTCATTGGCTACTGGAACCAGCGGAAGGACGCACAGCGGGGGGCCCGGATGGCGCTCACGGTCACCGGTATGGGCGGCCTGAGCCTCCTCGCGGGGCTGCTGGTGCTCGGGAAGATTGCCGGCAGCTACGAACTGGACACCGTCCTCGGGAGCGCGCAGGCAGTCCAGTCCCATCCCCTCTACCCGGTGGCGCTCTGCCTCATCCTCATCGGCGCGTTCACCAAGAGCGCCCAGTTCCCCTTCCACTTCTGGCTCCCGAACGCGATGGCGGCGCCCACGCCGGTGTCGGCGTATCTGCACTCGGCGACCATGGTGAAGCTGGGCGTGTTCCTGCTGGCGCGGCTGTGGCCGGTGCTGTCTGGGACGGAGCTCTGGTTCTGGCTCACTGGCTCCGCGGGGCTCGTCACGCTGCTGCTCGGCGCGTGGGCGGCGCTGTTCCAGCGCGACCTGAAGGGGCTGCTCGCATACTCCACCATCTCGCACCTGGGGCTGGTGGTGCTGCTGCTCGGGCTCAACAGCCCGCTCGCGGCGGTGGCGGCGGTGTTCCACATCATGAACCACGCGGCCTTCAAGGCGTCGCTGTTCATGGCGGTGGGCATCATCGATCATGAGACGGGGACGCGGGACATCCGGCGGCTGTCGGGGCTCTTCCGCCTGATGCCCATCACCGGCACGCTGGCGCTCGTCGCCACGGCGGCGATGGCGGGTGTTCCCCTGCTCAATGGCTTCCTGTCGAAGGAGATGTTCTTCGCCGAGACCGTCTTCATCGACGCCATTCCCGCAGTCCAGGTGGGCCTGCCCATCGCGGCGACCCTGGCGGGCATGGGGAGCGTCGCCTACTCGCTCCGGTTCGCGGTGCAGGTGTTCTTCGGACCCGCCAGCGAGCGGAACACCCCGCGTGTTCCGGAGGAGCCGCCCAAGTGGATGCGCGTCCCCGTCGAGATCCTGGTCCTCCTGTGCCTGGTGGTGGGCGTCGCTCCCGCGGTGTCGATCGGGCCGATTCTCGAGGCCGCGTCCCGGCCGGTCGTGGGCGGACAGATCCCCCCCTACAGCCTCAAGCTCTGGCATGGGTTCACGCCTCCGCTCCTCATGAGCGCGCTGGCGCTGGGGGGGGGCGTGGTGTTGTACCGGGGGGTCCAGCGGCTGAAGGCGGCACGGGTGGGCCTCGGAGGCCGCTTCGTGGAGCGGTTCGATGGCGCGCGGCTCTTCACGTCACTGCTGGCGTGGCTCACCGCGGCGAGCCGGTGGATCCGCCGCTGGCTCCTCACCGCGGGGCTCCAGCGGCAGTTGATGGCGATGGTGCTGGTCACGCTGCTGGTAGGCGTCGTGGCGCTGTGGGGTGGCATCGGCAAGGGAGATCGCCCGCTGGTACCGCTCTCTCCGGTGTTCACCGCGCTGTGGGTCATCGGAGGCATCGCGGCGGTGGGAGCCGCCTGGCAGGCCAAGTTCCACCGGCTTGCCTCGCTCATGCTCTTGGGGACCGCGGGCGCGGTGAGCTGCATCACGTTCATCTGGTTCTCCGCTCCGGATCTGGCGCTCACCCAGCTCATCGTGGAGGTGGTGACGACGCTGCTCATCCTGCTCGGGCTCAGGTGGCTCCCGGCGCGGGAGCCAGCTCGCGGCGTGTACGATGCGCATACCCGGCGGATCGCCAGAGGCCGGCGAATCCGCGACTTCATCATCGCGGTGAGCAGCGGCTGCGGGATGGCGCTCCTGGCCTATGCGGTGATGACGCGCGAGCTCCCCGAGCGCACCTCCTTCTTCCTCGAGCACTCACTGAGCGGCGGAGGCGGGCGGAACGTGGTGAACGTGATGCTGGTGGACTTCCGCGGGTTCGACACCTTCGGGGAGGGGGTGGTGCTCTCGCTCGTCGCGCTCACGGTCTACGCGCTCCTGCGGCGCTTCCGGCCCGCGTCCGAGGTGATGAAGCTCCCTCCTCAACAGCAGGCGCAGCCGAAGGACGTGCAGACAGATCTGGTGACTCCACGAGAGACGCGCGACACGGCGACGGGTTACCTGACAATCCCAGCGGTGCTGATCCGCTTGCTCCTGCCCGTCTCGGGAGTCGTGGCGGCGTTCTTCTTCCTGCGTGGACACAACGCGCCGGGTGGCGGGTTCGTGGCAGGGCTGGTGATGTCGGTGGGCTTCCTGCTCCAGTACATCGTCTCCGGGACGGAGTGGATCGAGCAGCGGGTGCGCCTCGCGCCGCGCGCGCTGATAGGCATGGGGCTCCTGTTTGTCCTCGGCACGGCCGCGGGGGCGCTCGCCGTCGGGTACCCGCTGCTCACCTCGCACACCTTCCATCTGAGCGTGCCGGTGCTGGGCGAGCTCCACATCGGAAGCGCGCTGTTCTTCGACCTGGGCGTGTTCTGCCTGGTGCTGGGCTCCACGTTGCTCATCCTCGTGGCGCTCGCGCACCAGTCCATCCGCGCTCACCGGGCCTCGGGAGGTAACTGATGGAAGTTGTACTTGCACTCGCGATCGGCATCTTGATCGGCTCGGGCGTCTGGCTCCTGCTGCGGCCCCGCACGTTCCAGCTGGTCGTCGGACTGTCGCTCATCTCCTACGCGGTCAACCTCTTCATCTTCAGCATCGGCGGCCTGGCCATCGACAAGGAGCCCATCCTCGCGGACGGCGTCCCACCGGACCTCGCCCACTACACGGATCCGGTCCCTCAGGCGCTCGTGCTGACAGCCATCGTCATCAGCTTTGCGATGACGGCCCTCCTCCTGGTCATCGTCCTGGCCTCACGCGGGATGACCGGGACTGATCACGTGGACGGCACCGAGGCATGACGGCACTCATCCAAGGCCTGATGCCCCACTTGATGGTGGCCCCCATCCTCCTGCCGATGTTGATCGCGGCGGTGATGGTCCTCATGGGCGAGGGAAGGCGCCCCGCCAAGCTGGTGCTGGGGATGAGCTCCGCGCTCCTGGGGCTCGCCCTCTCGGTGGCACTCTTCGCTTGGGTGGACGCCTACGGCGCGGTGGCCTACCTGCCCGGCAACTGGCCCGCGCCGTTCGGAATCACGCTCGCGGTGGACCGCCTCTCGGCGGGACTGCTGGTGCTGACGTGGATCCTGGGCACCTGCGCGCTCTCCTTCGCCTCCGCGCGCTGGCACCGCGCGGGCGTTCACTTCCACCCGCTCTTTCAACTGCAGCTCATGGGGCTCTCGGGCGCGTTCCTGACGGCCGACGTCTTCAACCTCTTCGTCTTCTTCGAGATCCTGCTCGCCGCCTCGTACGGCCTGTTGCTGCACGGCGCTGGAAAGCCGCGGGTCCGCGCGGGGGTGCACTACGTGGCGGTGAACCTGGCCGCCTCGTCACTGTTCCTCATCGGCGTGTCGATGATCTACGGCGTCACGGGGACGCTGAACATGGCGGAGCTCTCCGCGCGCCTTTCCGAGGGGAACGTAGCCAACAGACACCTCATCGACGCGGGAGCAGCCATCCTCGCGGTGGCGTTCCTGGCCAAGGCGGCGGCCTGGCCGCTCAACTTCTGGCTCGTCCCCGCCTATGCGTCGGCGACTCCGCCCGTGGCAGCGATGTTCGCCGTGCTGACAAAGGTCGGTGTCTACGCACTGATGCGGCTGTGGACGCTGATGTTCGCCGGGGGGCCATTGGCGGGGTTCGGCGCGGACGGCCTGTTCGTGTTCGGAGGGGTCTCCGCGGTGCTCGCGGCCCTGGGGATGATCGCCTCGCAGCGGCTCGCGGTCCAGGCGGCGGCGGGGGTGATGGTCTCCGCCGGGACGCTCCTGGCCGCACTGGGGCTGGGAGAGGAAGCCGTCCTCGGCTCCGCGATGTTCTACCTGGTGAGCTCCACGCTGGCCTCCAGCGCGTTCTTCCTGCTCGTTGACCTTGTCGAGCGGTGGCGCACGGGGTCGACGGCGGTGGACGAGGCGCCCTTCCTGAGCGCAACGCTCGAAGCGCAGGAGGTCAACCTCGACGACGAGGGGGAGCCGCTCGTCGCCCTGCCCTTCCCCGCTTCCACCGCGCTGATGGGCATGGCCTTCGTCGCGTGCACGCTGCTCACCTCGGGCCTGCCTCCCCTTTCCACCTTCATCGGCAAGCTCGGCATGTTGTCGGCGGCGCTTGGGCCGGGCTCCGGGAGCGCGCCTGTCTCCCCCCGTGCATGGCTGTTCACCGGCGTGCTGCTGGGTTGCGGCTTGCTCACCCTCATCGCGCTCACGCGGACAGGGATCCGGACTTTCTGGCCAGAGATGCAGCGCACGCCCCCGCAGGTTCGTGCGCCGGAGGGGTTGCCCCTGGTGGCGCTCCTCGCCGCATGCGGAGTGCTGACGCTCGCAGCGGGGCCCACGATGGAGCTCGCGCGCGCGACGGCGCAATCCCTCTATGACCGCCGGGGGTACATTGACGCGGTTCTCGGAGCAGCGGTACGGCCGCCGGCCACGGTGCGGGAGGACGATCGATGAGGAGGCTCATCCCTTTCCCTGTGCTCTCGGTGGCACTGCTCCTGCTCTGGATTCTGCTCATGCAGTCGGTGAGCGCGGGCACGCTGGTATTGGGCGCCGCCCTGGCGCTGTTCTGGCCCGTGGTCACCGTCCGACTCAGGCCCGCCCCCGTGCGGTTGCGCAAGCCCTTCGTCATGGCACGCCTGTTCTGCCGGGTCGTGCTCGAGATGTTGCGGTCGAACGCAGAGGTGGCCTGGGTGATCCTCACCCAGCGCTCGAGCGCCGTTCGCTCCGGGTTTGTCCAAATCCCGCTCGAGCTGAAGGATCCGAATGGGTTGGCGGTGCTGGCGATGATCGTCACTTTCACGCCGGGCACGGCCTGGGCACAACTGTCGGCGGACAATCGCGTCCTGCTGCTGCACGTGCTCGCCATTCAGAGCGAGGAGGCTTTGGTGGCTTTCATCAAGCAGCGCTACGAGCGCTCGCTCCAGGAGATCTTCGAATGAGCCCTCTCCTCTCCTGGGCGCTGGCCTTCGCCCTGGGCTGTCTTGCCCTCGCGATGATGCTGGCACTGGCACGGATGATTCTCGGACCCCGGGCGGAGGACCGCGTGCTGGCGTTCGACTGCCTGTACCTGAACGTGATGCTGGTCATCCTCGCGCTCGGGCTTATCTACCGCAGCAGTTCCTACTTCGAGGCGGCGCTGTTGATCGCCCTGTTTGGGTTCGTGGGCTCCACGGCAATGTCCAAGTTCCTCCTGCGCGGGGAGATCATCGAATGAACGGAT
This sequence comes from Hyalangium minutum, assembly GCF_000737315.1. Taxonomy (GTDB): domain Bacteria; phylum Myxococcota; class Myxococcia; order Myxococcales; family Myxococcaceae; genus Hyalangium; species Hyalangium minutum. The sequence goes on along the minus strand of NZ_JMCB01000004.1, from coordinate 110,158 downwards.
GGACTCCTCTGTGGGTGGATACTCTGACCGCGTTGCTCGTGGTGGTGGGCGCTCTGGCGGCACTGCTCGGCTCGTTCGGGTTGCTGCGTCTGAAGAGCTTCTTTCAGCGCGTGCACGCGCCGACCTTGGGCGCGACCCTGGGAACCTGGGGCTTCGCACTCGCCACGGCGGTGCAGATCTCCTTCGAGCACAGCCAGCTCTATCTTCATGCGCTGCTCATCGCGGTGTTCATTGCTCTCACCGCGCCGATCACCACCCTCTTTCTGATGCGGGCTGCGGTGTTCCGAGCCCGCATGCGTGGCGAGAAGATTCTGGTACCTGGAGCGGACGAGCCGCCCCGGCCTGAGTAGGAAGTCGCACACGCAACCTGCGGGCTCATCGCGACACGTTGGGCACCACCTCCCTGCCCGCAACGTGGACGCAACGGGATCCGCGCTGGTAGCGTCGAGGGTCCTTCACGGGAGGGACTCATGGGTTGGCTCCGGGCGGGAGTGCTCGTACTTTCAGTCATGGCAACAACCGGCTGCCCCTCTGAATTCGGCAAGGACGGCCGCATTGCCAAGGCTGCCCACAAGGACGCGCAGGAACAGGTCATCATCATCAGGAGATGCGCGGACCAGGAACGCAAGCGGGTCTGCGCGCGTGGCAAGGAGCACTCGAAGGAGTGTCTTGAGTGCGGAGGGCCGCCGTAGGTGCGGACGAGGAGCTGGCGCAAGTGGGTAGCTGTCTTCGTGGGAGTGCTGCTGCCTCTGCCCCTGCTGGTGCTGCTGTGGGGGCTGCTGAAGCCAGAGGTGCCGACGGATGCGCCCCCTGGGGTGCGCGCCAGCCCCATCCTCACCCACGACCAGCGTATGCGCTTGACGACGTACGGGCGGCCCTGTGGTCCGGGCCAGGAGAAGTGTGAGCCGCCGCTGGGCTGCTTTTCCGATTACCGCTACCCACGGACCACCTGCATTGACAGCGAGTGCCTGACGGATGAGCAGTGCCTGGAAGGCGAGGTCTGTCGCCGCATTGCCACCTGGGGAGACGGACCCCAGGTTCGCCGCTGTGTCCCCGTGGGTCCGCGCCAGGAAGGGGACGGCTGCGTCACGCTTCCATGGGACAAAGCGAATGCCTGCGCTCCTGAATGGCTGTGCAGCGGCCGTGAAGAGGAGTGGTGTGCCCGACCTTGCCGCATGGACGACAACAAGGGCTGTCCCGAGGGCTTCTTCTGCGCCGACACCGTTCCCCAGTTCGCCTGCCTGCCTACGTGCATGACTCGCGGATGCCCCTCGGGTCAGCAGTGCATCCAGTTCAGTGAAGGTGTTTCCGTGTGCGCGCAGGTGTATGGCCCCCAGTGCCAGCAGACTCCCTGCCCTGATGGTCGCCAATGCAAAGTGGACTACGCCCCTCCGCATCCAGGCAAGGTGTGGATGGAGTGTGTCGAGGAGTGTGGCGATGGCTTGCCGCCCTGCGGCGCTGGGAAGGTCTGCGACGGCTATCACTGCATGCCAGACTGCGATCCTCATGCCCCCGATGTATGCGGAGACGGCTATCACTGTAGCCGCCGTTGGGAGGACAAGCCCTACTCATGCCAGCCCCTTTTCTGGGATGAGACGATGGCTCAGTGAGCGTATGGAAGGGCGCACTCCCTCGCCAATGCTCACCACGGGCCAGCCGCTCGATCTCGGAGCCGTGCATGCTGCACTGGCTTGGACGCCGGGACCTGGGCCGGGAGGCGATAGGAGACCTCTTGAACAGGGCACGCTGCGAGAGCGCATCCTTCTCGTTGCCCCCGGAAAACCGTGTGGTATAGAGCCGCCCGTGGAGCCGGTTTCAGGGCTCCACCCGGTACGCAGTCCGTACCAGTTGCATGGCGCATGCAGGAGCAGTAGTAAGGGCGCCCACATCACGGCCAGGTAGCTCATCTGGTTAGAGCGGCGGTCTCATAATCCGCAGGTAGTCGGTTCAAGTCCGACCCTGGCCACAAGCCCCGGAGTCACTTTCTTGAGTGATTCCGGGGCTTTTCTTTGTCCGACCCTTGCGACTCGCTGCGTTCCGGTCACCACTCAGCGGGGAGTCGGCGTTCGCCACAGCTGACTGGTCAGCTGTGACGACCAACCAGGGCCCTCCTGCGGAGGAGAGGCCCCCACTGACTCCCACCTTTATATGGTGCTCCCTCCGCAGCGTGAGATTCCTGGCGGCTACGGCGGATCCGCTGCGGGCTGGGGCCGCGTGGAAGCGGGCACCGGCGCGTAACAGGCTCCCTGCCACACGTAGTTGTCCTCTGCGCAGGGGGGCTTGGCATCGTTGAGCCGGTACCAACACCCACCCCTGAGTTCCGTCTGTCCGTTCTTGTTGCACGGTGGCTTGCGCTGCCCTGGCAGCGGCTTCTCGGGCAGCGGCTGGGTCACGGTGGCAGTGCTCTCTTCCCGCTCCTTCCGAGCGCACGTCTCGCAAGGCACGTGGAGTCGGCGATCCCCCACCGCCACAGCCGCCCCCTCCGCAGCCACGCCCTCGAGCAACTCGTGGGCACGGTTCAGCGCCGCGCCCACCATGAGCAGGAGGAGCACCGCCACCGCCGCAGCTGCGCCCTCCACACCCCATGTCCACGTGAACTCGACAGGGCGGACCTGCACCGCAGCACTTGCGGCCCGAACCCGTTCCTCCGCCCTCCGCCGCGCGAGCTCCGCTCTCTCTGCCTCCCGCTCCTCTGCCCACTTCACCGCCTCCGGTGACCGCCAGCCCGGGCCACGCCCCAAGCTCCAGCGGAACAACGGCGTGTCTCTCTCGGGGGGAATGCTCTCTCGGGCCCGCTCCGCTGCCTGGGCGGCCTCCTGCGCCACACCTTGAAATCGCTCCTCGGGAGCCACCGCCAACAGCCGGAGAATCAGCCTGTCCAGCTCAGAGCCCACCTGCGGATTGAGCGCACTCGGCGGACGCGGCCCACCCCCTCCCTCTCGCCACACCTCCGAGCCGGGCACCGACGGGTTCGTCAACGGCGGGTACTGGTCCGTCACCAGCCGGTACGCCATCACTCCCAAGGCAAACAGGTCGTCGCACGTGCTGGCCGGGTAGTGCACGGTGGGGTGCCGCCGGAATGCACTCAGGAATGCCCACGCCTCGGGGCTGCGGTAGGCCGGCGTCCCCGGGGGCAACAGCTTCGACGTCAACGTCTCCGCTCCCCGGTAGTCCCCCGCGCCAAAGTCCGTGAGGATCGCCTGACCGTCCGCGCGCCTCACCAGCACGTTCGCGCCCTTCACATCCCGGTGAAGGCCCCCGGCCGCATGCGTGTCCGCCAGGGCTCGCGCTACCTGCGCCACCAGTCCCAGCACCTGCCGCTGCGAGGGGTTTCGCCGCGCGGCCCACTCATACAGCGGCTCGCCGTCGATCCAGTCCATGACGAGATAGGGATGGCGGCCCGAAGCGAACTCCCACACGCCCTGATCATGGAGCCGCGGAACGAACGGGCTGCGGATGCGCGAGAGCAGCTTCGCCTCGCGCTCGAAGCGCTCATCTCCCGGGTACACCGCCAGCTTGAGCGCGAACGGTCCCTCGTCTTCGCGCCCCACCCGCTCCACCTGATACGTGGTGCCGTAGGCCCCCAGCCCTCCGAAGCCCACTACCCGCCACGGGCCCACCTGCATCCCCACTGGCAAGCAGCGCGGGTTCTCTTCCAGCAAGGGCTCTCGCTTCCCCATGGGTGGGCTCCAGTGCAGGGCGGACATCCGCTCCTCAGCACCCTACCCTACCTCATGGGTCTCCCGCTCGCTTCCTACGGAACGACAGCCCGATCTGACGTGGGCTGGGCCTCGATGCCGAGCGCCTCGTGCGCGAAGCGGAACATGCGCTCCTGGAGCTGCTTGAGGATCTCGATCGGATGCCGCCCGGCCCGATCCGCCGCGTCCTCCAGCTTCTCCTTGCACCGCAGGTCCAGGCAGAGGTGCACCCCCACCCGGCGCTTGCTGTTCACGTCCGTGGTCAACAGCCCCACCTCGCTCGACGAGCCGTAGCTGTGGCACCACTCGCAGATGCGTGACGTGCCCACCCCACTGTCCTGCGACTCCCTCCGGAAGATGATGCCAATCGGCTTGCGGCTGACCGGCGCGGCGAACACCAGGTACACCCGTGCCCCCGACGTCTCCGTCCACGCCAGGTAGTCGCGCACGAAGAGCGGGAACATCACGTTCTCGGGCATCTCGATCACCCGGCGATCCCGCGGGCGAAAGGCCTCGATGAGGGCCCGATCTGTCTCGAGTCGGAACACAGCTACTCCTTGGGTGAAGTTCTGTGCCTAACAAGCAGCCCCGTCCGGATCCACCCGAACCGAGCAGGCAACCCTGCCACCGCTCAGCCCCGCTCCGAGTAGACCCAGTTCTCCACCCCACGCCCTGGCACGAGCTCGTCCCGCCGCACCGTCTCGTGCCCTGTCGTCTTGCCCAGCTCCATCAGCGACTTGAAGCGCAGCAGATCATCGTCCATCTGCCTCTTCGGATCCGCCCCCAGCAGCCGCGCGAACGCGTGCCCGATGGCTCCCGCCGGTGGGTTGTACGACAGCCGGATGTCCAGCCGCGTCCGCCCGTTCCCCACATCTTCGAAGCGGATGCAGCCCGCGTTCTCCACCATCGCCCCCTCCACGCTCTTCCACTCGAGCAGCTTCCCGGGCTCGATACGTGTCGTCACCGCGTCCCACTCGAAGAGAATGCCCGCCGGCCCGCGCACCTTCCAGCTCGAGCGGCCCTCTTTGTGCAGCCGCACCTCCTCCACGTGCCGCATGAAGCGCGGGAAGTTGTGCATGGCCTGCCAGAACGCGAACACCTCATTCACCGGCGCGCTCACGGTGATGTCCTTATGAAGCGTCAGCGCCTGCGGCCCTACCCCCACCCCCGTCAGCCGCCGCAGTTCCACGTTCGTCACGCTGCGCACTCCCAGCAGCAAGCTCACCCCGCCCAGCCCCCACCGCACCACGCCTCGACTCGAGAGCCCATACGCCAGCAGCCCCAGGCTCCCCAGCCCCACCAGGAACCGCGCCGACGGAGACCAGCTCCGCTGCATCAACTCCGGCCGCACCCCCGGGCGCTCGATGCCCCCTTGAAGCTTCGGATGGTTCCCCGCCTCCGGATGCGGCTCCAGGTCATCGTCGATCTCCTGGACCCCGCGCACATGGCGGACCTGCGCGAGCACCTGCTTCACCTCGCTGGCCAGCACCAGCCCCTTCAGCTCCACCCGCCCTTGCCGGCAGGAGACCTGGATCGACCCCGGATGCGAGCACACCCGCCCGAGCGCCGAGCGCACGCGCGCCTCCAGCGTCACGTCGTCCACGTCCTCCTCGTGGAACCGGCTGCGCAGCTTGAACGCGAGCCCTCGCGCCCGGTGCGCCATGTCCCGCCCCACCACCTCCAACGCATCCCCCACGCTCAGCATCAGGTGCCACGCCTTCTCCCGGACGTGCGCCCGGCGGGCCCTCCCGCTGCGTGGATCCGCCCAGTACATCACCGCCGCTCCGAGCCCCGCGCCGCCGAGTACCCACCGTGCTCTGGTCATCACCTGGCCTCCCTTTGTGTTCGCCTCCTCAACGTGAAGGCGACGCTGCCCCTGAGCAGCAACCGAGCAAGGAACTCCTTCACCGTCTGCCTCGCGTTGACCCGGCGACAGTCCCACTGCACCGGCCTCGCGGGATGGACACCTTGAAGGCTCGAACCCAGGGCGAGGCGTGGGCCTCACGCCCGAGCGCTCGCCCGTGCTGATGAGGGACCATGCCTGTCGAGATTCCGCCACCGCCGAAAGCGCCCGTGAAGGAGCCCATCCCCGAAGTTCCTCAGCGAGAGCCTCCTCCCGAGAAAGCACCCGAAGGAGACCCTCCCGCCAAACAGCCTCCAGAGAAGGATCCGCCGCCTCGGGGGCCCGAGCCGGGCAAGCCCGTTCCTGGGATTCAGGATCCGCCGGTCCCCGACCAGCCCCCCGGCAAGCCGGACATCATCGCTTGACCGGCTGCCCTCCAGGGCACCGGGAGAGCCCTCATTCCACCCCTCCTGCCTCGCTGAACCCGCGGAGAGGGCCATTTTGAGGAGGCCAAGCACGGGAGGGGTATGGGCGCCACAAAACTGCGCGAGTCGGTCGTCGTCATCACAGGAGCTTCCAGCGCCATTGGCCGAGCCACGGCGCTTCGGTTCGCCCGCAAGGGCGCCACCGTGGTCCTCACCGCGCGCAGCGAGTCCGCGCTGCGCCAGCTGGCCTCCGAATGTGAGCGGCTGGGCGCGCGGACCCTGGTGCTCCCCGCCGACGTCACGGACGAGGCCTCCTCGCATGAGCTCGCACAGCTCGCGGCGGGGGCCTTCCAGCGCATCGACGTCTGGGTGAACAACGCGGAGGAGTCCCTCTTCGTCGGCCTCCAGGACACGCCGCCCGACGCCTTCCGCCAGCGCGTCGAGACGCACCTCGTCGGCTACCTCCAGGGGGCTCGCGCCGCCCTGCCCACTTTCCACCAGCAGGGCCACGGCGTGCTGATCAATGTCTCCTCCGTCTTCGGCACCCTGGGCGCGCCGTACCAGAACGCCTATGCGACTTCGAAGTACGCCCTGCGCGGGCTCTCCGAGACGCTGCGCCAAGAGGGCCGGGACGCTCTCGTCCGCGTCGTCACCGTGCTCCCCGCGACGCTCACCACGCCGCTCCTCCACCAGGGCGCCTCCGCCACCCACAAGCGCGTGAAGCCGCTCGAGCCCCTCTACGCCGCCGATCGCATTGCCCGCGCCATCGTCCGGAGCGCCCGCCATCCCAAGCGCGAGGTCTACGTCAACGGCGCGGCCCCGCGCCCTCGGCTCCTGAGCACCCTGATCCGGCGTCCGCTCCGCCCGGCCGCACCCGCCTCGAGCCAGCCGCTCGCGCCCACCCCCTCCGCCGCCCTGAGCGCCCCCTGGCGTCACTCGACGCCTCTGCGCACGGGGCTGCTGCTCGGACTGCTCGCCGTGCCCGTGCTGCTGGGTTGGCGGTGGCTGGCACACAGCCGTGGGTACTTTTTTTGACGGAAGGCCCTGGCGACCTCCTAATGCCTCCCCACAGGCCAGTAGCGGCCTGTAGCAGCCCGTCAGGCAGGAGGCCCCCGATGCAGGATGGCAACATCAGCCCGTTGAGCGCCGACACCGTGTCGGCTCCGGTCGACACCGGCGAGCGCCGCGCCGGTCCCGAGGCCGAAGTCGTATCCACCCACGTCCTCGTCGCCGAAGAGCAGGTGCAGAAGCTCCGCGAGCTGTCCCGGCGCTCGCGCATCGCCCAGAGCGAGTACCTCCGCGAGGCGGTGGAGGATCTGCTCTCCAAGTACGGCCGCGGGGGCACGCCGTGACGACGGCCACCGTGCAGGACACGCGCCACATCCGCGACGCGCTGCCCGTGGATTTCCTCCGGGAGCTGCAGAACACGCGTCCCTCGCAGCCCGCGCCACGCAAGGAGGCCGCCTCCTCCATCAAGGGCGCCATCATCCGCTGGCTCAACGAGGAGCTGTAGTCCCGAGCCCGGAAGCGGCGGGCCTCACGCCATGGGCGCCGAGGCCTCGCCTTCCTTGTCCAGCTTGTTGGCGATGTCCTTGAAGGACAGGTGCCCCAGGGACAGCAGGAGCAGGCCGAAGCCCACCTGCTGCACCGTCTGGCACAGCCACACCACGTTCGCGTAGGCCAGCCCGCTCGCGTTCACCACCGTGGCGGGCAAGAAGAGGCCGAGGCCCACCTTGGTCGCCGCCTGGAAGGTGCCCATCATCCCGGGCGCCGCCGGGATCATCAGCCCCACCACCAGCACCGTCATCACCACGTAGCCCTGGAAGAGCGTCAGGCTCATGGGCTGGCACGCGGCGTCGGTGACGCCCACGCAGCCGAAGGCCCGCGCCACCAGCGCCATGCCCGCGCCGTTCAGCCCCCAGTACGTCAGGGTAAGGGCGAAGAAGAGCGCGAGCTGCCCCGGCCCCGGAAGCTGGCGCATCGCCCCCACGAAGCCGTCGACGACGTCCGCCATCTTGTGGGCCAGTCCTGGCGACACCCGCCCCACCGTGATGCGCACCAGGTGCACCGCGCGGTCATGCTGCCAACGTGCGAAGAGCAGGAACGCCAGCCCACCGCCGAACACGGCGAACATCAGCGTGGAGCCCAGCTTCACGTAGCGCACCTGCGCCGTCTCCTCGGGGATGAAGAAGAGCAGCACGCGCAGCAGCGTGGCCACCAGGAGCCCGTCCGTGATGCGCTCCAGCACCACGGATGTCATCGCCGCGCTGCGGCGGATGGAGCTGCGCTGGGCGATGAGGAAGGGCCGGGCGAACTCGCCCAGGCGGAACGGCAGCACGAGCAACATCATGAAGCCGATGCCCGAGGCCTCGTTGAGCGGCCGGAACGGCACCTTCTGGATGCCCGACAGCAGGCACCCCCACCGCACCGTGCGGCAGATGTGGATCAACGTGAGGATGCCGAAGTACGGCACCACGTAGAGATAGTTGGCCGAGCGCAGGCTGGCCCACTGGGCCCTCCAGTCGGTCTCCCGGAACGCCCACCAGGTAAACAGCAGGGTGACCAGCACACTGGCCACGAGCTTCAGAGCACGCTTCACAGCGGGCGGGTATACCGTCACTCCCCCTCGGACTCCAGGGCTTCACCGGCCAGCAGACGTGCAGGGTGGTCCCTCATGAGGCGGCCGAAGGCCTGCTCCCCTGCCCTCGCGCGCAGCTCCGTGAACGCCCGGCCCAGCCAATCCCTCGCCCCCACGGGCGAGTGCAGGTCCGTGGCGCCCAGCCCGTACAGCCCCTGCTCCAGGAACTCGCGCGCCAGCTTCTTCGCCGTCCCCCCGTAGCGCCCGGTGAGCGCCCCCACGTCCAGCTGCAGCAGCGCGCCGCACCGCACCGCCTCCGCCGCGCGGCCCTTGCGCTCGAACTCCAGGCAGCGCTCCGGGTGGGCAAGCACAGGCGTCACCCCCTGGGTCCGGATGCGGAAGAGGATGTCCAGCAGCGCTGGCACGGGCGTGGTGTACGGCAGCTCCACCAGCACGTACCGGCCCTCTCCCAGCATGCGCGCCGCCGGAGTGCCCAGGCTCCGAAGGAAGGCCTCGTCCAGCACGTTCTCCGCGTTGCGCCCGAGCGTCAGCGGAATCCCCTCGCGCGCCAGGGCCGCGCGCAGCTCGGAGCGCCGCTGGTCCACGAGCTCGGCCGGTGCGTACTCGGGCCGCGCGTGGGGACTCGGGGCCACCGTGGAGAAGCCCAGGTCCACCAGCGCCCGCGCCATCTCCAGGCTGTCCTCGAACGTCCTCGCCCCGTCATCCACGCCCGGCAGCAGGTGGCAGTGCAGATCCACCCACCCGCTCACGCGTCGCTCCCCCGCTCGGGGTGGTCGGGCGGCAGCTCATCCTCCCGCTCGTCCCCCCGCTGCTCGGGCATGCGGTACTCCTCGCCCAGCCAGCGGCCCAGGTCCACCGCCCGGCACCTCCGGGAGCAGAACGGATAGGAAGGGTTCTCCGCGCGCGGAGCCACGGGCTTCTGGCAGATGGGACATTGAGGGGACGGCATGGGGATCTCCCTGTCTCAATAAGCCCTGCGGCCCTCCACGGCCAGCACCGAGCGAGGCCTCCCGCGCCCACACCCACAGCGCATTATTGCAACAATTGTGCACGCATCTCTAATATCGGGGGACGATGAACCACCCCCAGAGCCGCTGGCTCCGCATGCGCACCCTGCTGCTGCTCGCGCCCCTGCTGGTGGCGGCCACGCCCTCGCCGCAGCTTCTGCCGCTCTCCGATTGGAAGCTGGGCTTCGACGGCCCACCGCTGGAGATCAAGCAGAACGAGTGCATCGCTGTCACCGTGCAGACGCAGACCTTGGCGGGCATGGGGGTCAACCTGGGGTACGCCGTCAACGTCTCGCTGGGTCAAAACCAGCCCTTGGGCACCTTCCACGATCTGCCGGGGTGCCTCCAAGCCCCGATCACCGAGACCCTCATCCCCTTCGGCTCCATCGGAAAGAGGGTGTACTACAAGGCCTCGACTCTGGGACGCGTGATGCTCATCGCGACCGACGGGGTGCTGGGCCTCAATCCGGGCGCGTCCCGGCCCATCTCGGTGGTGATTGGCTACACGGCCCGCCTGGAGTTCACGGCCGTGCCCACCACGCTGCGCCCCGGGAACACCGCCCAGGTGAAGGTGAAGGCCTACGACGAGTTCAACAACAAGGCCGTCGGGTACGCGGGCCGGTTTATCCTCTCCTCCAACCTCTCCATCCCCGAGCTGCCGCTGGAGAGCAACTTCGAGCCCCTGCGGGACAACGGAGAGAGGACCTTCACCCTCACGTTCCCGGCGCCGGGCAACTACCAGCTGACGATCCAGGATGTCGCGCAAGCGAACCTCAACGCGCAGAGCTCCACCCTCCCGGTGCTGTACCCCAAGGTCTCGGTGGTGCCCACGCGCAAGCTCGTGGGGACGTGCGAATCGACGACGTTCACCCTGCAGGTGGTGAATGACCAGGGCCAGCCCTCCCCGGAGCCAGCCACCGTGAGACTGTGCCGGCCCGTCGGCAGCGCGGTGAGCCTCGTCCCCACCCAGGCAGGAGACACCCGCGACTCGGACTGCGCTGTCCGGATCCTGCAAGGCAGCGCCCAGTCCGTGACGTGGATCAGCACCGACGACGTGGACGTTCCCTTCGTCCTCCACGAGGGGGAGCCTGTAGGCGATCTCACCATCACCTGGAAGCGGCTGCCGAGCCCGCAGCACTCGAGCCTCTCGTACGTGGGGAAGCTCTACCCGGAGCCCACGCTCACCTCCTACATCGATCAACTGCTCCTCCAATTCGAGCTGAAGGACACGTGCAACCAGCCGCTGGCGCCCTCGGAGAAGCTGTTCAGCTTCACCGCCGACCAGCCGCTGTTCGTCGGCCCCGTCTCCCAGCCGTCCCCCGGCGTGTGGAAGGCCTCGGTGGCGCTGGCGGGCTGCCCCGCTGACCTCTCGCAGCGGCTGGTCGTCCGGCCTGCCTTTGACGGCACCCCCATCCTCGGTGAGCTCTTCGAGCTGCACATCCAACCGAAGTGCAGCGATCCCCTCGTGGAACTCTCCCTCCGCTCCAAGGAGGACAGCGCGCTGGCGAAGCCGGGCGCCCAGGTGGAGTTCGAGGTGAAGCTCGAGAACAAGAGCTCGGAGCCCGTCCCCCAGGGCGTGCTGGACCTGTCCACCGAGGGCCTCACGAAGGTCAAAGCCGAGGTGGATGGAACGCCCCTCACCCTCCAGGACAACGCCGCCGAGCTCCCGCTGGAGCCGGGCAAGACGCTGACGGTGCGCATCACCGCCCAGGCCTCGGCGCAGCAGGACCAGTCCATGCGTCTCACGGCCTTGTACACGCGGGAGAATGGCATCCCGCTCACTCCGGAGAAGAGCGTCACCCTCCACGTGGGAGACAGGGACGTGAACGTCGGGTGCGGCAGCCAGCCTGCCACGCTGCCGGGCCACCTCGTGAGCTGGCTCGTTCTCCTCCTCGCGGCGTCGCGCCCCTGGGAGCGTTCGCGTAGACTGCGGCAGCGCGAAAGGATTGACCGCCAGGCACCATGGTAGCAGCGCCCCTCACTCTCCTGGTCCTGACCCTCACGAGTCAGGCTGTCGCGCTGCGTTCCGACAAGGCCTTCGTCACCTCCGGGGACAGTGCCCGGATCGAGCTCAGTGCGCTCGATGACACGGGCAAGCCCCTGCGCGATGTCCAGGTGTCCCTGACCGTCAACGCAGGATCTGTCACCGAGCCTGTCGCCGCCGAGGACGGCACCTTTCGCGCCACCTACCAGCCCGCCGGGCAGGAGGGCCCACAGGTGGCCCTGTTCCATGCCACCGTGAAACGCGGCGCCAGCAACTCCGGGGCGTGGCTCGCCCTGCCCGTCCATGGCAACCACCTCCTGCGCGTCCGCGTGGCTCCGCGCTCGCGCGTGAAGGTCCTCGTGGGGGCTGCCTCCTATGGGCCCGTCACGGCCTCGGCCAGCGGCGAGGTCTCCGTGCCGGTGAAGGTGCCGCCTGGGGTAACGAGCGCCGAGGTGACCGCCACCGAGCGCTCGGGCCGCGCACGCACGCAGACAGTGGCCCTCCCCGAGCCGACGTTCGCCCGCATCCGGCTCGTGGCGCTGGATCCGCCCGTTCAGGGCAAGCCCGTATCGCTGCAGGGCTTCGTCGTGGACGAGAGCGGCAACCCGGCCGCCGCCATCCCTCCTCTGGCCATCACCGTGGATCGCGGGACGCTCGGCCCCATCTCGCCGAAGGAGGGCGGCACCTTCGAGCTGCCCTATACCGCCCCGGCGCCGGGCGCTCCGGTGCACATCTCCGCCGCGCCCATCGAGGAGACGGAGCGCGCCTTCACGCTGCCGCTCGAGCCGGTGGCGGCGCCCGTGGCCTCGGCGGGGAGACCTGGCACCGGAAACGGTCAGCCGGGTGGCGCCGGCACAGGGCCTCTGGCCTCGGGCTCTCCGTGGACACCGTGGCAGCGCACCGCAGGCTTCTTCTTGTTCGGCCAGAGCAACACCGCGCGCGCGAACGGCGCGGGCCTCCGGGTGGAGGGAGCGCTGAGGCTGGCGCAGCGGCCGTGGGAGGCGCTGGTGCTGGTGGAGCTCAAGAAGAACAAAGAGGTGACCGAGGAGCGAACCACCTCCAGCGGCGACACCGTGACGAAGACGTTCACCCTCGGTGGCCTGGGCATCCGGGCGGGCGGGCGGTGGAGTCATCCGTTCCTGACGCGCGGGGTGCTCTTCGCGGACGCGTCCGTGGGCTTGCTGGCCGCGAGCGGCCCGGTGGAGTTTCAGTTCCCGGGAAGCGAGTCGGTGAAGGAGGAGCTCCGCTCGGTGGGGCCCGCCATGTCCGTGGGAGGCGGCGCCGCGTGGAGCGTGGGCCCTGGCCGCCTCTGTGGCCAGCTCGAGTGGACCTATGCACCTGGGCGCAACAGCGTGAGCGGGAACCTGGGCGGCCTGACCCTGGCGGCCGGGTACCAGTTCGTGTTCGGCGGGGGCCCGTCGCCATGACCCGGTGCCTGACGATAGGAGTGCTCCTGCTGCTGAGCAGCGTGGCGCTGGCCGATCCTCCCGCGGCCGAGGAGACAGGGACGGTGTGGATCACCCTGCGTCCGCAGGCCTCGCTCCCGCTGAAGAGCCCGCGCGTCCAGGTGGGCGGCAAGGACGCCAGGGCCGACGCCAGCGGTGCGTTCCGCATGGACGGACTGGCCTCCGGGCCCGTGGCCGTGCGCGCCTCGGCGGAGGGCTATCAGCAGGTGGAGCGCCAGGTGGTGCTGCCCGCCGGTGGACAGGCCAGTGTGTTCCTGCCGCTCGAGCGCATCCCCGGCCCTGGAGTGGTGAAGGGCCGCGTCCTGCGCGAGGAGGGCCGCGATGGCACGAAGGTCCCTGTCCCAGAGGTCGAGGTGATGATCGGCGAGCGCGTGGTGGCCAAGAGCGACTCGACGGGCCTCTTCGTGGTGCCGGAGGCCGGGCCGGGTCCCGTCGCGCTGAAGCTTGCGGGCGGAGGCGTGCGACCCAAAGAAGAGCTGGTGGTCGTCCCGTCGCATGGGGAGACGTCGGTCGAGGTCCTCATGCAGAAGGGCGAGGAGATCCGCGCGTGGATGCGTGGGCGCGTCCGCTCCACGCTGGGGCGTCCTGTCTCGGCCACCCTCCGCATCCCCGAGGCGAAGCTCAAGGCGCGCACCAAGCCCTCGGGGGACTTCGAGCTGCGCTTGCCGGCCGGACGCTACCGCGTCACCTTCGAGGCCCCTGGCTATCTCTCGCAGGCCAAGACCGTGGACGTGGGCGCTGGAGACCAGGCGCTGTTCTACGTGGACCTGTCACCGCAGGAGAATTGATCCTTGCGAGCCCTCTCCCTCACGCTTCCGCTGCTCCTGCTCCTCTGGGGATGCGAGGGGTGTGACAAGAAGCCCACCCCGCCCTCTGCGCCGCAGATCGCGACGCTCACCCAGGTGCAGGGACAGGTGACGGTGCAGCAGGACGCGGCGGCTCGGCCCGCCCAGGCGAACGAGCCCCTGTACCCCGGCGAGACGATCGTCACGAGCCAGGGCAGCACCGCGCGCGTGCGGTACATCAACGGCGCCGAGCTGGACGTGGGCGAGAACAGCCGCTTCCGCATCAACGGCGGCCCTGGGGCGCTCACGGTGGAAGTCCAAGCGGGCCGCGTCGTCTCCAGCGCTCCCAAGGAGGGCGGCGGAGGGCTCACCGTCACGGGTTCCTTCGGCCGGGCGGAGATGGTCACCGCATCCACCATCGTGTTCGACCTCCGGGCCCCACAGCCCAAGCTGACGGTCCAGTTCGGCGACATCCGCGTCATCGACACGGATGGGCAGTCGGTGCCAATGGTGGTGGGCAAGGAGATCGTGTTCGACGTGCGCGAGCCGAAACAGGTCCCTGTGCCAGTGGTGCGCGCGGAGCTGATCGTCTTCAAGCTGGAGCCTCAGGACGGCAAGGCCCGCGTCAAGGGCGCGCAGGAGTCCGCCTTCACGGAACTCGGCCCGGAGCAGTCCCAGGAGCTGGGTCCCGGCTCGGCGTTCGAGATTCCCGCGAAGTCCAGCGCCCGGCTGGTCTCCAACGACTTGCAGGTGAACCTCGCGGGAGACTCGGCAGGGACGTTCCAGGAGGCGTCGCGCGAGGGCGAGCAGCGGACCTACGCGCTGCAGCTCAGCCGGGGCTCGGCACGGCTCCAGTTCGGCGCGGGGAAGCACACGCTGAAGCTCAGCGATGGCCGGGGGCCGGTGGAGCTCAAGGTCTCCGAGCAGAGCACCATCGCCGTGAGCGCGCCCGAAGCTGGATCCACCGTGCAGGTGCTCACAGGCAAGGCCGAGCTGCTGGCCGATGGGAAGTCCACGGTGGTCCAAGCCGGAGAGAAGGTGAACCGGGCTGCGGCGGCGACGCAGGCTTCGCGCGAGCCCGCCCCGGCGCTCGTGCTGCCAGCGGACCTCAAGACGCGGGTGTTCTCGGACGGGACGCCTGGGGCGGGGATCCAGGTTCCTTCCGGCGCGAAAGGACCCCTGCGGGTGGAGGTGTCTCCGGATCCCTCGTTCAGCAAGCCGCTGCTGGTGGGGCGCGTGGGAGCAGACTGGGTGCGCGTAGAACCACCGGCCCGAGGCGAGCTGCACTGGCGCTTCCTGGGGGAGGACGGGGCGGTGCGCACGCAGGGCTCGGCGCGCTTCGAGCCCGATCGCGGACGCTCCTCACTCACCACCGAGAGCCCCAAGGCCGAGGTGATGGAGACGGGCCTCAACGCCCGCGTCCTCTTCCAGAGCGCGGCTCCGGCGCTGCACTTCACGTTCTCGCCGCGCGAGGGCGCCCGCTCCTACCAACTGCGTCTTTACCGAGCCTCGGACATGAAGACGCCGATCCTCCAGCGGGTGACGAACAAGACCCAGTACACGTTGGATCCGGGCTCGCTCTCCGAAGGGCGCTATCTCTGGTACGTGGCGGCGCTCGGCCCGGGGGGAGACGAGCTGGCAGGCGGCCGGATGAACAAGCTTGAGCTGGTGTACGACAATGAGCGCCGGGGTTTGGCCCTCAGCCGCCCCCGCCCGGGAGAGAAGCGAGGCAAAGGCGAAGTGCCGGTGGAGGGCGTGGTGCCCGTGGGCTCGCGGCTCTTCCTCAACGGCCAGGCTGTCGCACTCGACGCCAAGGGCCGCTTCTCCCAGCGTGTGCCCGCAGCGGATACCCTGGTGTTCCGTCTCGTCTCGGGGCAAAGCGAGGCATACTGGGTCCGTACCCTTCGGAGTCCCCGGTAATGAGCTCCCCCCCCGCGGTGATCCCCCTGACACGGCCGGTCACCACGCCCCGCCGCTTCGGCAACTACGTGCTGCTGCGCAAGCTCGCCGAGGGCGGCATGGCGGAGATCTTCCTCGCCAAGCAACTGGGCGCCGAGGGCTTCGAGCGCGACGTGGTGATCAAGTGCATGCTGGATCACTTCACCCAGTCGCGGGACTTCGTCTCCATGTTCCTGGACGAGGCGCGGCTGGCGGCGCGGCTGCACCACCCGAACATCGTGCAGATCTCGGATCTGGGGGTGGCGGACAACCGTTACTACATCTGCATGGAGTACCTGGCGGGCGAGGACCTGGACGCGGTCATCACCGCGTCGCACGCCCGGGGTGAGGGCGTGCCCATCGCCATCGCCGCTCGCATCATCCTCTCCGCGCTGGAGGGTCTGGAGTTCGCCCACAGCTACCAGGAGCAGGGCCAGCCGCTGGGGCTGGTGCACCGAGACATCTCCCCCTCGAACATCTTCGTCACCTTCCAGGGAATGGTGAAGGTGCTGGACTTCGGCATCGCCAAGGCCTCGTCGCGGATGACGCAGACGCAGCCGGGGCTGCTCAAGGGCAAGTGGGGCTACATGTCCCCCGAGCAGGCCCGGGGTGAGCAGATCGATGCCCGCAGCGATCTGTTCTCGCTGGGCGTCACCTTCTACGAGCTGCTCACGGTGCGCCGCGTGTTCGAGAAGGACAACGAGATCGGCGTGCTGCTGGCGCTGATGGCGCAGCCCATTCCGCCACCGAGCGAGCGGCGTCCGGACGTGCCGCCAGCGCTGGATCGGATCGTGATGAAGGCGCTGGAGCGCCGCCCCGAGGATCGCTACGCGAGCGCTGCGGAGATGCGGGCGGACCTGGAAGAGTTCCTGCGGGTGACGCCTTCGGTGCCGGGTACATCGCAGCTCGCGCACTACATGCAGAACCTGTTCGGCGCGTCCCACGTCGAGCAGAAGACGAAGGTGCCCTCGCTCACGGAGCTGGCGGCGATCCTGCCGTCCGCCGAGCCAGAGGTCCGCCGCCCGCTGCAGACGGATCTAGTAGGGCTGGAAAAGACACTGATCCGGCCGTCGGATCCCCACGGCATCCCCGTGGTGACGGCGCCCGTCAGCGCGCCCGCCCTGGTGAGCCCACCTGCGCCGGTGAGCACGGCTCCTGCTCGGAGCACCGGGCTCTCTGCAGCCGTAGGAGCCTTCGCGGCGGTCTTGCTGCTGGCCCTCGGAGGAGGAGCGGCTTGGTACTTGAGGTCTCGGCCCGAGGCTCCAGCGCCGGGCATCGTGACGACCCCGCCAGTGGCGCAGCCTGTGGTCGCACAGCCAGCTCCCACGCCCCCCCCTCCACCGGTGGCCAATCCGCCCGAAGCCGCGCAGGCTGCGGTCGAGCCACCCAAGCCACTTCCCGAGGAGCCTGCGGAGGTTGCGAAGTCTCCGTCCAAGGGAAAGGCCAAGAAGCCCACTTCTAAGAAGGTGAGCGTCCCGGGCCAACTCACGACCGAGGACCTCAACGCGACCATGGCGCCTCACCTTGGCAAGCTCAAGCAGTGCGTGGATGAGCATGCCGAGGGAATTCCCCTGGGCACCCGGGTGACCATCGTGAGCAAGGTCGAGACCTCAGGCTCGCTCTCCGACATCGAGATCACCGGCACGAAGCCGCTCACGCCCAGCCTGGTTCAGTGCTTGAAGGCGAAGATGAGCAAGGTGACCTTCCCCGCGGATCCGTTGCGCCCGAGAGTCCCCATCCAGGTGCCGTTCGCGATCGGGCGCTGAGGCCCAAGGAGCTCGCACGCTCGTGGAAGACCTGGACGCACGCCGCCGGGAGCAGCACAAGCAGCGACTCTCGTGGATGCCGTGGCTGTACTTCTCGCTGAAGCCCCGGCACCGGAAATGGGCTGAGGAGTGGCAGCGCGAGGTGCAGGCGCGCTTCATGGAGCTGGAGACCATCCAGATCGCCGAGGGCTGCTTCGTGGCGCCCGAGGCCCGTCTGTTCGCGGAGCCCGGGCGGACGCTCGTCATCGGTCCAGGCTCGAGCATCGCGGCGGATGTGTTCGTCCACGGGCCGGTGACTCTGGGGCGACAGGTGAGCATCAACGCGCGGGCGAGCCTCGATGGAGGCGCTGCGGGCATCCACATTGGAGATGGGACGCGCATCGCGACGGGGGCCACGCTCTACGCCTTCAACCACGGGATGGATCCGGATCGGCCCCTGCGCGAGCAGCCGGTGACGTCGCGAGGCATCCGGGTGGGCGCGGACGTGTGGATCGGCGCGAACGCGGGCGTCACGGACGGGGTGACGATTGGCGCCCACGCGGTGGTGGGCATGGGGGCGATCGTCACGCGAGACGTGCCCGAGTGGGCCATCGTGGCGGGGGTTCCCGCAAGAGTGGTGGGAGATCGTCGCGAGCGTCGCTGACCCCGAGCCACTTGGGTCATACTGGGGTCCCGTATGAGCAGCGCGCCGAGAGACTTCCGCAGCATCCCCTACCGCCTGAACACGTTCCTGACGCTGAGCGTGTTCTTGGCGCTGGTGGGGCTGCTGCTCCTCGGAGCGCGGGTGGAGAGCGGCTGGGCGCTGGGCCTGTGCGTGGGGGCCTACGCCCTGCTCTTCCAGACACAGTTCGCCCTGATGCACGAGGCCTCGCACCTCAAGCTGCACCCGAATCCGGTGTGGAACCGGTGGCTGGGGGTGCTGTGCGGGCTGCTGTTCCCGATGTCGGCGTCGATGCTCTCCATCACCCACTGGAGCCACCACCTGAAGAACCGCAGCGACCAGGAGATGTTCGACCTGTACTACCCGCACCACTCGCGGGTGGGGCGGACGATCGCCTGGTACCTGATGCTGGTGGGGTTCTGGTACTGGGTCATCCCTCCGTTCCTGTTGCTGCTGCTCGTGGCGCCGGGGGTGTTCCGCCGCATGTCCGAGAAGCTCCACATCGCGGAGGCCATCTTCCGCCATCCGGAGATCAGCATCGGGCGCATCCGCGCGGAGCTGCTGCTGTGCGCCGTGGCGATAACAGGGGCGAGCGTGCTGTCCGGGCTGTCACTGGGGCGGCTGGGGTTGTTCTACGTGGCAGCGGGAGCGCTCTGGTCTGGGGTGAACTACCTGGAGCACTCGTACGCGCCGAGGGACGTCATCAAGGGCGCGTTCAACCTGGAGGCGCCGTGGCCGTATGGCTGGCTCAACCTGCACCGCGAGCTGGACTACAACCACCACGCGTACCCGGACGTGTCGTGGCTCCACCTGCCCGCGCTGTCTCCGCCGGGTGAGCAGCGCCGCTCGTACATCCTTCACTACCTCCGTCAGTGGACCACGGGGCCGATGCCCGCGCAGGAGCCGGGCCCGGAGCCGCTGAAGGACATTCCGCGTCAGTACCCATCGTGAGAGTCCTGCTGACCGGAGCCCGAGGAATCCCCGCGCTTGGGGCGGTGCGGCAGCTGAAGCGGGCGGGACACGAGGTGTTCGTCTGCGACACCTTCCCGACGTACCCGATGCGGCACTCGCGGGACGTGGCGAGGACGTTCCAGATTCCCTCGCCTCGCTTCGAGGAGGAGGCGTTCATCCAACGCTTGCTCTCGCTCATCGAGGAGCATGGGGTGGATGCGCTCGTGCCCACGGGGGAGGAGGTCCTCTATGTGGCGCGGCACTGGGAGCGGCTGAGGGAGCGCTGCCTCGTGGTGGCGGGCCGCTTCGAGCAGCTCGCGGAGTGGCATGACAAGTGGGCGTTCAACCAGCGGTTGTCCGCCCGAGGCCTGCCCGCGCCGAAGACGTGGCCCCTGGAGGGCCCTTCGCAGTTGGAGGCGCTCCTGCGGGAGCACGGCCGGCTCATCGTGAAGCCTGCGTTCACGCGCTTCGGACAGAAGACGCGGCTGCTGCAGGCGGGAGCTTCGCGGAGGGGGCTCGATTTCCAGCAGCGCCTGCTGGCCCAGCAGTTCATCGAGGGCACCGAGCTGTGCACCTCCAGCCTCGTCTGGGAGGGAGCGCTGGTGGCGCATGTTTGCTACCAGCCGCGGTATCGGTTCCCGGGAGGGCCCGGGTTCTATTACGAGCCCATCGCCCACGCGGGCAGCCGCGACTGGGTGCTGCGCTTCCTGGAGGGCACGGGCTTCACGGGGAGCCTCGGGTTTGACTTCATCGAGACGGCGAGCGGAGCGCTGTACGCGCTGGAGTGCAATCCCCGGATGACGAGCGGCATGCTCCTGTTCCCGGAGGATGGGAGGCTCGGGCGGGCGATGTTCGGCGAGGGAATCGCCGAGCCCGATCTGGAGAAGCCGGTGATGTTGGGCATGCTCATGTGGACGGCGGCGCTGCCTCGGCTGCGCTCGTGGCGGGAGCTGCGCGAGTGGTGGCAAGCGTTCAGCGCCGCACGCGACTCACTCTGGCGGAGGGAAGATCAGAAGCCGTTCTGGTATCAGCTGGCGGCGTTTCCCCACATGTTCCAGGTGGCGCGGCGGCACGGGCTGGCGATGGGCGAGGCGACGACGCACTACACGGAATGGAACGGCTGAAGCGAGGCACGCATGAAAGTCTTCCGCACCACAGGCGCAGGCGGTCCCGAGGTCCTCTCGCTGGAAGATCGTCCGGATCTGACACCGGGGCCCTCGGAATTGCTCGTCAGGGTTCGAGCCACGGCACTCAACCGGGCGGACCTGTTGCAGGTGAAGGGGCACTACGCGGCTCCGCCGGATGTGCCGCCGGACGTTCCGGGCCTGGAGTACGCGGGCGAGGTGCTCGCGGTGGGGCCTCGGTGCCGCCGCTTCAAGCCTGGGGATCGGGTGATGGGACTGGTGGGAGGCGGGGCCTGGGCGGAGCAGCTCACAGTCCACGAGCGTGAGGCGCTGCCCATGCCCGAAGGCATGGACTTCACGGACGCAGCAGCGCTACCGGAGGTGTACCTGACGGCGTTCGACGCGCTGGTGCTGCAAGGAGGCATGCGGCCGGGCGAGACAGCGCTGGTGCACGCGGTGGCGAGTGGCGTGGGCTCGGCAGCGGCGCAGCTGTGCCGGGCGATGGGTGTGCAGGTGGTGGGCACGGGGCGCAACGCGAAGAAGCTGGAGCGAGCCCGCGAGTGGGGCGTGGAGCACACGGTGCATGTGGACGGCACCCCACCCCGCTTCGCCGAGGCCGTGAAGAAGGCCACGGGAGGCCGAGGCGCGGACGTGGCGTTGGATCTCGTGGGCGGGGACTACGTCCCGGAGACGCTGGAGGCGCTGGCACCGCAGGGCCGGGCGATGCTCGTGGGGCTGGTGGCGGGCAACAAGACGCAGGTGAACCTGGGGCTGATCCTGATGAAGCGCCTGCGGATTACCGGCACGGTGCTGCGCAGCCGTCCGCTGGAGGAGAAGATCGCCCTGGCCCAAGCGGCGGAGCGTCACTTGCTCCCGCTGTTCCGCTCGGGAGCGCTGAAGCCCGTCATCGACGCCGTGGTGCCGATGACGGACCTCCGGGACGCGCTCACGCGCATGGCGAGCAACGAGGCTGTGGGCAAGGTAGTCCTGCACTGGGAGTGAGTCCTTCCTCCCAGCGATTCCTCACCTCACCCACACTCCAAGTCTATCAGATAATTTCATTACTGGCGGACTTCGCGAGAAGTACGTTTTTTACCGTTTTTCACCGGTAAGCACGTTCAAAGCGTGTGCTCGAAAAGGGAGCAAAACGGATGCGGACAGCGAAGAGTGCGAGAACACTGTGGCTGCTGCTGGGAGCGCTGGCGAGCGGCTGTGGAGCAGAGCTCGGGACGGCAGCGGAGCAGGCGCCGGTCAGCCCCCTCCAGGCCGCCACGGCCTCGGCGGCCCTGGTGCAGACGGCGAGCTACGATCCGGCGCTCCAGGCGCCCAAGTGCACCGCGGGAGCTTCGGGCTGTGACACGGGGCCGTCGTTGGTACTGGGCCGCGGTTCAGTCGGCCCAGAGTCCCATGCCCCCAACACGCTGGGCGGCAGCTGTGCGGACGGCCCCTCGGGCATGTTCCACTCGGATGAGTCGCTGGATCGGCTGAAGGTCTCCACGGTGGACGGCACGGCCCTGGCGCCGGGCAAGGCGGTCACGGTGGAGGCCACCGTCTGGGCGTATTCCGGCTACAGCTCGGACTACCTGGACATCTACGTGGCGGCGGACGCGAGCAACCCGTCGTGGACCTTCGTCACCACGCTGGTGCCGTCTGGAGCGGGGACGCAGGTGCTGGTGGCCAACACCACCCTGCCCTCGACCGGCGGCAGCATGCAGGCGGTGCGCGCCTCGTTCCGGTACTCGGGGACGGCCGCCCCTTGCACCTCCGGGGGCTACGATGATCGCGACGACCTGGTCTTCGAGGTAGGGACCGCCACGCCTCCGCCGCCTCCCACCTCGAGCCGGGCCACCGTGAGCAGTGGTGATCGGCTGTCGCTGAGCATCGCGGCGGATGGCACGGTGTGGACGTGGGGCAGCAACCAGGGAGACTACACGGATGGGTACTCCACCCTCCGCGGCCAGCGGACGCAGGTGTGGGGGCTGAGCAGCGTGGTGTCGCTGGCCTCCGGGGGCGGGCACCAGCTGGCGCTGACGCAGGACGGCACGGTGTGGGGCTGGGGCAGCAACAACGATGGGCAGCTGGGCGACGGGACGACGAACTACCCCGGCAACCCGGTGCAGGCGGTAGGGCTGAGCTCGGTGGCTGTGCTGGCTGGGGGCTCGAGGCACTCGCTGGCGGTGAAGAGTGACGGGACGCTGTGGATCTGGGGCAACAACATGTACGGCCAGCTGGGGGATGGCACGACCACGTCCCGCTCCCTGCCCGCGCAGGTGCAGGGCTTGAGCGGCGTGGTGGCAGCGGACGCGGGCGACTACCACACGCTGGCGGTGACCTCGCCGGCGGGCACGGTGTGGAGCTGGGGCTCCAACTGGAATGGCGAGCTGGGCGATGGGACGACCACCAGCCGCAACACGCCGGGACAGGTGGTGGGGCTGAGCGGGGTGAAGGCGGTGGTGGCGGGGATGGGCTACTCGCTGGCGCTGAAGACGGACGGCACCGTGTGGGCCTGGGGCAGCAACGGCTCGGGCCAGCTGGGCGATGGGACGACCACCAGCCGCAACACACCGGTGCAGGTGGTGGGGCTGAGCGGGGTGGTGGCGGTGGCCACGGGGTACAACCACTCGGTGGCGCTGAAGTCGGACGGCACGGTGTGGACGTGGGGCAGCAACAACCTGGGCCAGCTGGGCGATGGGACGACCACCCAGCGCAACACGCCGGTGCAGGTGGTGGGGCTGAGCGGGGTGGTGGCGGTGGCAGCTGGAGGCTCCCACTCGGTGGCGAAGCACTCGGACGGGCGGATCTGGGCCTGGGGCGGCAACGATGATTACGAGCTGGGGGATGGGAAGATCGTGCACACCACCACCCCGGTGACGGTGCAGGGCCTGACGAACGTGACGGCGGCAGCGGTGGGCTACTGGCACATGCTGGCGCTGCGCTCGGATGGCACGCTCTGGTCGTGGGGCGGGGGCCTCTCCTACGCATTCCCGCTGGGGCATCCGCAAACGGCCCAGAACCTGCCGGCGCAGGTGACGGGGCTGAGCAGCGTGACGGCGGTGGCGGCGGGCCAGATGTACTCGCTGGCGTTGAAGGCGGACGGCACCGTGTGGGCCTGGGGCTATGGAGGCTATGGCTCGCTGGGCATCGGGCCCCTCAATGGCACCGAGTACCACTACTCGCCCCTCCAGGTACCGAACCTGACGGGGGTGACGGCGATCAAGGCAGGCTACTTCCACTCGCTGGTGCTGAAGAGCGACGGGACGATGTGGGCGTGGGGCGGCAACATCTACGGACAACTGGGGGACGGTACGACGACTCAGCGCTATTCGCCGGTGCTGGTGCCGGGGATGACGAACGTGGCGGCGATGGCGGCGGGCTATGCGCACACGTTGGTGCTGAAGTCGGACGGCACGGTGTGGGCGTGGGGACGCAATGACTACGGCCAGCTGGGAGATGGGACGACCACGCGCCGCACGTCGCCGGTGCAGGTGCCGGGGATGACGGGCGTGGTGGCGGTGGCAGCGGGAGACGACCACTCGCTGGCGGTCAAGAGCGACGGGACGCTCTGGGTGTGGGGGAACAACGGCTCGGGCCAGCTGGGGGACGGCACGTACACCTCGCGCAGCACGCCGGTGCGGGTGACGGCCCTGAGCAGCGTGGCGGGGGTGTCCGCGGGCTCGAGCCACACGCTGGCGGTGAAGACGGACGGCACGGCGTGGGGCTGGGGCAGCAACTCCCAGAGCCAGGCGGGCGCGGGGACGACCATCCCCGGCACGACGATCAAGCAGCTCACGGGGGTGAGTGGCGTGCAAAAGGTCATCGCGGGCAACCTGTCCTCGATGACGCTGAGCCAGACCGGCACGCTGTCGGTGTGGGGCAACAACTGGCTGGGCCAGCTGGGCAACGGCGGGTACCTCTACCGCACCACGCCGGCCCTGGTGGTGGGCTTCGGCCCCTGAGCCCACAGCGCCTTCACCTCAGCGGTCCAGCAGGACCTGGTAGATGAAGTCGAACTCCGTGCCCTGCGGGTTGCGGAACTCCAGCTGCATCTGCCCACGGGCGCCATTGAAGTTCCCGGTGCCGCCCGTGATGGACAGGGTGGACCCCTTCACATCGTAGAAGGGGCCCTCCACCGAGATTTGCCCGCCCTCCAGGAAAGCGGTCCACAGACACTCCCAGGCCTGCCCCGCCACCACCCGCACGCAGTAGCCCTGGTTTGTGCCCACCTTCCGCGTGTTCGTCTCGTCGTACAGCTCGTTCGCGAAGGTCAGCACGTCCCCCACGGAGTCTCCCGGGGGCGAATTGTCGGTGACGGCATCCGTGCTCGCGTGCTCCACCACCCGCATCGTCTGGATGACGGGAGCTTCCTCCTCATCCCCTCCACACCCCACCAGCGCCGCACCCAACACAAGCCCCCAGCCAAACCGCTTCACAGCCTCTCGCATATGTGGACTCCCCCTCGGTCTGCGCCCTTCCGCAGAGTGAGCCAGTCTACCCACGCAGCAAGGACCCGTTCGAGCGCCGACCGAAGGCCATTGCCAACCCCGGCTGACTCCATATCCTGCGCCGCGCCATGGCTACCCACTTCGACCCCGGCGCCGCCGCCTCCCCTGATTCCGGCATCTTCGGCCTCCCCCACTCTCCCGACGAGGCCCATGTCGTCCTCGTCCCCGTCCCCTTCGAGGCCACCACCAGCTACGGCGGCGGCACCTCCGAGGGCCCCAGCGCCGTCCTCAATGCCAGCCGCCAGGTCGACCTCTTCGACGTGGAGACCGGCCGCCCCTATGAGCGCGGCATCGCCATGCTCCCCGAGTCCGAGGATCTCCGCGCCTGGAATACCCGCGCCAAGG
This sequence comes from Hyalangium minutum, assembly GCF_000737315.1. GTDB lineage: Bacteria > Myxococcota > Myxococcia > Myxococcales > Myxococcaceae > Hyalangium > Hyalangium minutum. Next base: position 85,064 of record NZ_JMCB01000004.1, on the reverse strand, counting down.
AGCGCGCCCAGCTCGTCATCGAGGCCGGAGGCGTCCACGCCGACCAGCCCGAGCTCCGCGCCGCCGCCAACGAGGTCAACGCGCTCTCCGAGAAGATGAACGACTACGTCTACCGCACCACCCAGCACTGGCTCGACCAGGGCAAGCGCGTGGGCTCCATCGGCGGGGACCACTCCATCTCCTACGGCTCCATCCAGGCCCACGCCGAGAAGTACCCGGGGCTCGGAGTGCTCCACCTCGATGCGCACGCGGACCTGCGCAACGCCTACGAGGGCTTCACCTGGTCCCACGCCTCCATCATGTACAACGTGGTACAGCGCCTGCCGGGCGTGAAGTCGCTCGTCCAGGTAGCCGTGCGCGACATGAGCGAGGAGGAGAACCAGGTCATCGAGCTCTCCAACGGCCGCATCCGCTCCTACTTCGACTCCACGCTCCAGCAGAGGCAGTTCGACGGCATGCCCTGGAACCGGTTGGTGGATGAACTCGTCGCCCACCTCCCGCAACAGGTGTACCTCTCGTTCGACATCGACGGTCTGGATCCCGTGCTCTGCCCGCACACCGGCACGCCCGTGCCTGGCGGCCTCTCCTTCCCTCAGGCCACGGCACTCATTGCCGGCGTGGTCCGCTCGGGGCGCACCATCGTCGGCTTCGATTTGACCGAGGTCGCCCCCGATCCCGATGGCGGCGAGTGGGACGGCAACGTGGGTGCGCGGCTGCTCTACAAGATGATCGGCTGGATGCTGAAGTCCCAGCGCGCCTGATCAGCCGCGCGGCAGCAGCAGGCTGAACGTGGAGCCCTTGTTCAACTGGGTCTCCACCGACAGCGCCCCGCCGTGCAGCCTCGCCAGCTCCGAGGCGATGTAGAGCCCCAGCCCCGTGCCGCCATCGTCCGTCCGCACCTGGAACGGCGTGAACAGCCGGGGCAGCTCGTGGTCCGTGAGACCCGGGCCCTCGTCCCGCACCCGCACCGTCACCAGCGACTGCGAGGCGGTCAGCTCCACTCTCACCGCCCCGCGGCCCCCCCCATGGTGCACCGCGTTCGCCAGCAGCCCGTCGAACACTTGGCGGATGCGCTCAGGATCGAAGCGCAGTTCCACCGGCTCTCCGGGCCCCTGGAGCTGGATGGGCACTGCGGGCGCCTGCGCCTGCCACGCCTCCACGACGCGCCGCAGGTGCTGCGAAAGATCACCGGAGACCGGGTGCAGCGTCACGCTCCCGGCCGTTAGCCGCGCGGCCTCCTGGAGGCTCCGGCTCAGGAACTCCATGTAACGCAGGTGCGTGCCCAGCGCCTCCACCACCTGCTGATCCACCATGGGCGCCACCTGCAGCCGCTGCAGCTGCTCGCGCGCCGCCGCCAGCGGCCCCTGGAGCGTGTGCGCCATCCAGTGCCCCAGCGCCTCCACCGGCGGAGCATCCGGAGACAGGCGCTGCTCCGGCACGTGCCCCAGCGACTGGCGGATGACCGCCTCGAAGTCCGTAATCTCGAAGGGCTTGTGCAGGAAGGCCGCGGCCTCCGGCACGCCCTGGGGCAGCACCGCGCTCAAGAGAATGACGGGCACGTCCTTGAGGGCCTGATCGCCCTTCAGCTTGCGGCACAGCTCCAGCCCGCTCAGCCGCGGCATCATGTGGTCCGTCACCACGAGCTGCGGCCGCTTGGCGCGTGCCAGCCCGAAGGCCTCCTCTCCATCCCGCGCCAGGAGCACGTCGTGCCCCAGATCTTCGACCACCTGGCTCAATACCTCGAGCACCGCTGGCTCATCGTCCGCCACCAGCACGAGACTCATGACTCGCACTCCTCGACGCCAGGGGAACAAGCCCTTCGAGCCACCCCTGGCCGACCCACTTGATCTATTAAAGAGCCGCACACCGCATCCAGACGGTGCCGGGAATGCTGCGGAGTTCCCGACAGTCCTGCCGTCGCTCGCTCGACACCTGAGGTGTCAAGGAAGGTATGGAATGAGGCTCGCAGGTATGAAGTGGTGGTTGCTGATGACGTTGATGGTGGCCTCCAGCGCGCAAGCGGACATGGCCCGGCGCCGTGACGCCATCGTCGAGGTGGTCCAGAAAGTCTCTCCCGCGGTCGTCTACATCGGCACGGAGCAGGACGTGGAGTCTCGCTTCCGGGGCCGGCGCTCGTTCATGGAGGACTTCTTCGGAGGCGGCCGCGAGCAGCGGCGGCGGGTGCAGGGGCTGGGCAGCGGGGCGATCATCGACGCCTCGGGCATCATCGTCACGAATGATCATGTGATTCGCGGGGCCTCGGCGATCCACGTGGTGCTGGCGGATGGGCGCACGCTAGAGGCGGAGGTGCTGGGCAGCGACTCGACGAACGATCTGGCGGTGCTGCGCGTGAGCGCCAAGCAGCCGCTGCCCACGGCAAAGCTGGGCACGAGCGCGGATCTGATGATCGGCGAGACGGTGATTGCCATTGGCAGCCCGTTTGGCCTGGCGAAGACGGTGACAGCGGGCGTGGTGTCCGCCACGGGGCGCACGTTCCGCGCCGAGGACGGCACCGTCTACAACGACTTCTTGCAGACGGACGCGGCGATCAACCCGGGCAACTCGGGCGGCCCGCTGCTCAACGTGGACAGCGAGATCATCGGCATCAACACGGCGATCTTCGCGGGTGGGCAAGGCATTGGCTTCGCGATCCCCGCGGACAAGGTGCGGCGCATCGTCGACGAGCTGACCCGCTTCGGGAAGGTGCGCCCGGCGTGGGTGGGCATCGACACGGTGGATCTGCCGGTGCAAGTCGCCTCGCAGCTGGGCTGGGATCGCTCGTACGGGGCCCTGGTGGACAACGTAGAGCCTGGCAGCCCGGCCGAGCAGGCAGGAGTCCGCCGAGGGGACGTGGTGGCGGAGATGGGCGGCTCGCGCATCAATGACTCGGAGGACTTCGACACGCGCGCGCGTGGCTACCCGGCCCGCTCTCCATTCCCACTGGTGCTCTTCCGGGATGGAAACCTGCGCACACTCCAGGTGACGCCCGTGGAGTTTCCCCCTCGGCTGGTCGAGTCCCTGGCCTGGGAAAGGTTGGGACTGAAAATGAAAGAGGCCCGGGGCGGGTTGACCGTCTCGGGCGTGCGGCCGGGCTCCGTAGCCCAGGAAGTAGGGTTGGAGCTAGGGGACGTGGTGCTGAGGGTAAACAACCAGCCAACCCCTGACTCGGAGAGCTTCCGAGAGGCCCTGCTGACGGCGAGACGGGGGCGTAGCGTCTTGTTGCTCGTACGCCGAGGGCGGTATGGGTATCACATCACCCTCCCGTTCCAAGGCCAACGCCTTTAGCATGATCACCACATGAGCCAGGTTCGCTATCAACCGCTGGGCCCTCTGCTGTCGGGCGAGGGTTCTCGGGCCTTCTTGGGGTTGGCCCTCGAAGAGGGCGCTGCTCCAACTCCCGTGGTGCTCATCTGGGCGCCGCAGGAAGTGGCTCAGGATCCCGAGCTGATCGACAAGCTGCGAAGAGAGACGAACCGCGCGGTCGTCTTCGATCACCCTCACATCCTGAAAGTGCATGGCCTGACGCAGCTGGATCAGGGCCTGGCGCGCGTCACCGAGTACGCCGACGGCGAGACTTTGCGCCGGGTGATGGAGGTGACGCCGAAGATTCCGCCCCCGCTCGCCGCGAAGATCGTGGCGGACGCGGCCGTGGGCATCCACTACGCGCACATGGCCGGCAACGATGACGGTACGCCGCTGGTGCACGGAGACGTGCGTCCGGAGACTCTGATCATCTCGTTCACGGGCGTGTGCAAGGTGACGGGCTACGGCGCGCTGGGTGTGGCGCCTCGCGAGCGCGGGGGCCGCCGTGTGCGCAACCGGCGCAAGTACAGCGCTCCCGAGCAGCTGCTCGGCGGCCGCGATGCCGTCAATGTGCAGACGGACGTCTTCCTGCTGGGGCTCACGCTGTACGAGCTGCTCACGGGGAAGATCCCCTTCAAGGACGCGAAGGACGCGGACACGGCGACGCTGACGGAGGCGCTGCCCTCGCTGCCGCTGAATGTCCCGCGCGGGCTGGATGCGGTGGTGCACAAGGCCACTGCCAAGCGCGCCAATGAGCGCTACCCCTCGGCGCTCGCCCTGCGCGAGGCCATTGTCGAGGCCATGGGCGACCTGCCGCCTCAGGACGTCTTGATGACGTTCATGAACCGGCTCTTCCCGGTGAACGACGAGGCCCGCTCGGCGCGGAGCAAGGTGCTCGAGTTCGGGATCGCGGAGGCGATCAAGCACTCGGGTGCGTTGAAGCCCGCGACGGGCTCCGCGCCCACCGTGGCTCCTGCCGCTCCGGCCCCGGCGCCGGTGGCCAAGGCTCCGTCGCAGCCTCCGGCCAGCACGCCCAAGCCACAAGCCCCGGCCGCGCCTCCTCCGGCTGGGAACTCCGCGACTGCGCGTCCCGCGACGCCTCCCGCCACCCCCTCCGCGCCGCCGGCTCCTGCCGCGGTGCCCCCACCTGCCGCAGCGTCCGCTCCCACGCCTCAGCCGCCCGTGGCTGCGCCGGCTGGACCCGTGGCGCCCGTGCCACCACCTCCGGCGGCGAAGGGCTCCGGCTCGCGATTCCCGGTAGTGGCCGTGATCGCATCGCTGATGCTGATCTCGGTGGCGGCGGCCGTGGTCGTCGCGCGAGACAGGATCCCGCTGAACATCCCGGGCCTGGGAGATCTGCTGAACGCCGATCCCTCGCAGATCGTGCCCCCTTCCACGGACCCGATGGCGTTCGCGGATGGCGGCGTGCCCGCGGATGCGGGAGTGCCTGAGCTGGGTGCTGACGGAGGCACGGATGGCGGCGTGGATGCCGGGGTCGAGCCCACGCTGGAGCTGATCGTGGACCCGCGCGTGGACGCCTTCCTCCCGGATGGTGGACCGCTGGGGCGCACTCCGGTGATCGCGCCTCTGACGCCGGGACGGTACCTGCTGTCGCTGAGCAACTCGGCACTGGGCATCCAGACCTCGCGCACGGTGACCGTGGGGCCCGAGGGCCGCACCACCGTCCGCATCTACCTGAACAAGGGCTTCGTCAACGTGCATGCCCCCGAGGGCGCCGTGGTTCAGGTGGACGGGCGCAACGTGGGCAAGGCCCCCGTGGAAGAGCTGGATCTCTACGAGGGCGCGCACCGGCTCGTGGTCATCGTGAACGGCGCGCGCTGGCAGAAGTCCTTCGTGGTCGAACCCACCCAGCGCGTGAACTTCAGCGTCGACTTCGAGGACCAGGAAGAAGGCGAGTAGCGGCGCCGGTCAGCCCCTCCCGGCGGCACTGCTTACAAACGGGTCTGACAACCAGACCGGTCCGGACAGGGCGCCTCCGGGGAGCCCCTCCCCCGCGCTGCGCAACAACTGGTCTGACAGCCAGACCAGTTCGGGCAAAGCACGGCCGGAGGACGCTCACCCCACCCGCTCCGCGCCAACCTGTCTGACAGCCAGACCGGTCTGGACAGAGTGTGCCCAGGGGCACCCGTCCCACCTTTCCGTGGCCCAACCTGTCCAACAACCAGACCGGTTCGGATAAGGCGCGGCCGGAGAGGACCGTTTCGCTGGCTCAGGCGCTCTTGCGGCGCCGGATCATGGCCTCGTACGAGCGGGCCACGCTCTGCGCCAGGATGAGCAGCTCGCCCACATCGGGCGTGGTGAGCTGGTCTGGACCGTTGTCAAGGTACAGCAGGTGGACGACCTTGCCCCGCACGAGCAGCGGGAGGATCACGGACGTCTTCGGGAACGGCGGCTCCGGCCGCTTGTCCGCGCCGAGCAGCCGGTAGAAGACGTTCATCGCCGTGTCCCGGCGGACCGGCCCGATGTAGTGCGAGCGCGTGTCCCGCACCAGCCGGAAGGTGTTGCCCTCGCGCAGCGCCACGCCAATGCGGCGGATCGCGGCGTCCCGGACGCCTCGGCCCATGCCGTGCCAGCCCGTCACCAGGCTGCCCTGCACCGACAGCAGCAGGCACCGCCGCCACCGGCCCACGGCATAGCGCAGCACCGTCGTCGCCACGTCCTCGCGGTCCGAGCTCTGCGAGAGCTGTGCCTGGGCCTCCGCGAAGTTGAGCGGCTTCGGAGGCGGCGGCTTGGCCGAGAGCGCGGCAGGACGCCGAGTCACCGTCTTCCCTGGCGCGGCGACACCCGGCTTCGCAGGCGCGGCGACACCCGGGCTGGCCGCGACGGGCGGAGCCTTGGCCTGAGTGGGGACAGGAGGAATCGTGGGCCGAGCCACGGGCGGAACGATCGGCGCCACGGGAGGCAGCGCTCCCACCGGCGGCGCGGCGCGCGGCGCGGCAGCGTCCGAGGGAACCGGGATGAAGGCCGCTGTGGGGCGGCGCGCGGGCGTCTCCGCGGGCGTGGGAACGTGCGCTGGGATGAACGGGATGTCCGGCACGGGAGGCGAAGGCTCCGAGGGCACGGGCCGGAACGGCGCCACGGGAGAGGCCACGGGAGGAGCCACCGGAGCGGCCACAGGGGGCGCCACCGGAGGCATCGGGTAGTCCGGAACCGGGGGCTTGCTCGGGGCAGGTGCCGGCTCCAGTGAAGGCATGACGGCCGGGAGCGTCCACATGGGAAGCGTCGGCCGCTCGGGCGGAGCGGGCGGCAGCGACGCGTACACCTCTTCGGGTGCCGCAGGCGCGGGCGCGGGCTCCTCCAGTACCTCTCCGGTGATGACCTCTTCCTCTTCGGCGACAACCTCCTCGCCGGTGATGACCTCCTCTTCCTCCTCGAGCAGCTCGTTGATGAATTCGGAGCGAGCGCCGCCCGTGAGCGCCTGGGCGTAGACGGACTGGAACTCATCCTCGCTGATGAGCTCCGCCGTCTTATTGGCCTTGGCCTGAGCGCCCGCCGCCGCCTCCTGCGCCGCCTTGGGCGGCCGGATGGCGTTCATGTCGATGGCTCGCAGCGGCCGGAACGCCTTGCAGTAGCGGCGCAGCAACTGGTTCATCCGGAACTCGGGGATGACCACGGGCACCACCCGCTTGCCCGTCTTGAACGCCAACGCATCCAGCGTCGCGAAGTCCCGGGGGTTGATGACCGCCAGGCTCAGCCGCGTCGCGTCCGCCCGCATGGGCAGGTAGTCCTTGTTGTCCGCGTCGTTGAGGTCCACCAGGGCCAGCGCCTGGGCATCCGGGGTCATCGTCCCCGAGGAGTGCGCACACCCGTGCAGCTGCCCCAGCATGCGCGCCAGGTCCTTCTCCGAGATGAACCCGAGCTCCAGCAGGTTCGTCCCCAGGCGCCCGCCATGGACGACCTGCGCCTCCAGGGCCTCCTCCAGGGCCTGGGGCGTGATGAGCTTCTCTTGGATGAGCAGTTCCCCAAGGCGCATGTGGCTCGCTTGATACCTAGGGGGTCCGCCTTTCGCAAGGCGACCCCTGACGGTTGTACCCGGTCAGTCCTCCGGGTGATGGCTGAGGGCCACCCGGTTGCCCTCCGGGTCCCGGACGTACACGGTCCAGCGCGTCTCGTGCTCCAGGGGCACCCCCGCGCGGAGGAGCGCCTCCACCGTCACCCCCCGGGAGGCCCGGGGGATGCGGAAGGCCAGCAGCAGGTAGCCGGGCCGCTCGTGGCGGAAGGGAAGTGGCTCGGGCTCCCCGGACACGGCCTCGATGGCCAGAAACCCACCTCCGGGGACACCTACCCAGATGCTCCGCAGGGAGCCGTCCGGGCGGTGGTGCCGGGTCAGCTCCGGGAGCCCTAACAGGTCCCGGTAGAAGGCGGTCACCCGCTCCACATCTCTCGCCTGAATGGCCACATGGTGGAAGCCCTGAACGTCCATGAGCTGAATGGTATGGTGGCAGGCCCCCATGGCGCGACTGCTCATCGTCGAAGACAACCACGAACTCGCCTCCCTGATGGTGGCGGCCGCCCAGAGCCGAGGCCACTCGGCCCAGGCCGTCCACACGGGGGAGGAAGCGCTCGTGCTGCTCCGCCCCCGTGCCTACGACGCGGCCGTGGTGGACCTGCTCCTGCCGGACATGCGCGGCTCCGAGCTGCTCACCGCCCTCATCCCCCACGGCATCCCCGCCATCGCCATCAGCGGCGTGTTCAAGGGGGACAAGCTCGCCCGGGAGGCCACCAGCGTCTACGGGGCTCGGGACTTCTTCTCCAAGCCCTTCAAGCTGGACGACCTGCTGGACGCCCTCGAGCAGAAGTGCGGCCTGCCTCGGACAATAGCCCCGCCCCCTCCCCCGCCCGAGGCCCAGGAGGAAGAGGAGTCCATCCTCGAGCTCATGGAGCTGCTCCCGGAGGATGAGGACAAGGGCGAGCCCCCGCCCGAGCGCCCGAAGGAGAGCCTGCTCCCAGCCGCGGCATTGTCCCCGCCCCCTCCCCCGCGCGAGGTCACCGACAACGAGGTGACCCAGCCTCACGCGACCGCCCTGCCTCCGGACGCCTTCCTCCCTGAAGAGGAGGAGGAGGAGCAGTCCAGCCACCGTGTCGCCCTCCCCACGCTGGGCCCTGACGAGGCGCTCCTGGCCGAGCTGGCCGAGGCCGCCTCCTCGACTCAGGGTGAGCCCCAGTCCCCCGCTGCCAGCGAGCCCCCGGTGGCTTCGGCGTCCCCGGAGCCAGCCGCTGCGCCCGAGCCCACGTCCGCACCCGAGCCCGAGTCCGCACCCGAGCCCGAGCCAGCCCCCGCCGAGCCGGAGGTCCTGCCGTTCGGTGAGCGCGAGAAGGTGTGGGCCAAGCAGAAGGGCCAGGAGGCCCCGGCCCCAGCCCGCGCGGGCCGCCGCGCCCTGCCGGAGTGGACGCTCGAGGGAGAGATCAAGGAGGCCACGATCCCTCGGCTCCTGAACGCGTACTACGAGACGCGCCACCACGGGGAGCTGAAGCTCAAGCAGGGACAGGTCCTCAAGGTCGTCTACTTCGAAGCGGGCCAGCCCGTGTACGCCGCCTCCAACCTCGCCAACGAGCGCTTCGCCCGCTTCTGCGCGCGCCGGGGCTTGCTCTCCGACAGCGATCTGCAGGCCGTGGCGGCGCTCTCGAAGGAGGAGGGCGTGCGCACCGGGGAGGCGATGATGCGCCTGGGGCTCCTGGACGCGGACAAGCGCCGTCAGCTCGTCGAGGAGCAGGTGAAGGAGATCATCTGGTCCACCTTCGCGTGGAGCTCGGGGGGCTATGGCTTCAGCTCCATGCGGCTGCAGCGCACGGGGCTGGTGAAGCTGTCCATCTTCCCGGGCGATCTCATCCTCGAGGGCGTGCTCAAGCTGGAGACGCTGGTGTCCCTGCGGCAGAAGATGCCGCGCCCGCGCCGGCTGTCACCCACGGCCGCTCCGCCCTACGCCCTGCACGAGCTGAAGCTGACAGGCCCCCAGGCGATGCTGCTGGCCTACGCGGACGGCTCCAAGACGGTCGAGGATCTGCTCACGCTCACGGATCTCTCGGAGCGCGAGACGCTCGCCACGCTGCACGGCCTGGAGCTGATGGGCATCCTCCAGGAGCGGCGCGAGGAGTCCAGCAGCAAGCGCCGCATCTCCTTCGGGCTCTGAGGCTGCGGGCTCCGAGGCCGGAGCCCTCGATCAACGTCCCCGCCGGCTGCGCAACGCCGCAGCCAGACTCGCGAGCCCGAACGCGGCCAGCCCCGAGCCCCCACCCGAGCATCCACACCCCTCGACGGGAGGCTCCTCCAGCGGGCGCGAGAGGGAGACCTTGCGCAGGAAGGACTGGCCCTCGAAGCGGGCGCTCTCGAGCAGCCGCGGGCGCACCACGTAGGTGAGCTGGCCCAAGCTGCCGCCCTCCAGCACGAGCCCCTTCATCTTGAGCACGTCCCCGTCCAGCTCGGCCTCCACGGGTGTGCCGTTGAAGCGCGCGCTGCCAGGCTGGTAGTCCATGCCCTCGAGGCGCTCCCAGTGCTCCACCTCGCTCACGCCGCACGCCGTGGTGTTGCGCAACTCCACGGACACGCCCACGAGCCCCGTGTCGGTGCCCGTGCCCCGCTCGGTGCGGCGCTGCAGCTCGACGAAGGGCTCCACGGTGATGGGAATCTCCTGATCCAGCGAGGTCTCCTGCATCGTCCGGGCGCGCATGCGCATCACCACCTGCTGGCCGATGAGCGCCCCGAAGTCCGCTTCCTGCGTGGCTACATCGATCCGCTGGCCGGTGAAGGAGGCCTCCGTGAGCGCGGGTCCGCCCACCTGCTCCCAGGACACCGGCAGCTCCGCGCACGGCGCCAGGGGACGCTGCTCCAGCGTGCCGGTGGCCGGCTGGCCACACTGGGCCGTCAAGTGCGGAGCCTCCATGGGCTCCAGCGTCACCCTCTCAACGGGAGGCACGGAGATGTCCTCACGCACCACCACCGACTGCGGTCCACCCGGCAGCACCCCAGAGCCCGAGTTCTTTCCAGCCAGCAGCTCGCCCTCGAGCTGGTAGGTGGCTCCGAAGCACGCCTCTCCCAGCGTGAACTGCCAGGGCCCCGGCACGGGAACCGTCGCCTCGCGGATCACCATGCCCCCCTGCTTCAAGGTCAGGCGCGCCTGAAGCCGCTCCGTGCGCTGGTCGAGGCACTGGATCCCCGTCACGCCCGCGATGCCGGCCACGGACTCCGCGGTCGTGAGGGTCGGGGTGAGCGTCACCGTGCCCTCGGAGACCGGGTTCAAGTGGCTCTGCACCTTCACGAGCACCCGAGACACGGCGCTGGCAGGCCCCGGCGCCCCGGCCGTGAAGTGCTGCACGTCGATGGAGAACTCGGCGTCGATGCACTCGTCCGCTTCAATGCCGAGCTCCGGCGTCACGACTCTGGAGCCCGTGATGCGCGTGCCGTCCTGGGTCACCAGCCGGACTCCTGGGGGAGGCGGCTGACCGTCCGCGAGCTCCCACACGGTCTCTACGCCCGGGAAGCCGTTGCTCCCCTCGCAGGGGTGGACGGGTGCAGCGGGCCTCAGCCACACGGGCCCACTCGCCGTGTCCCCCGCGACCACCGTCACCTGCGTGTTGGGCGCGAGCGGCGGGCTCGGGGCCCCCCACGGCAACACCTGGAGGGTGAGGTCGGTAGGCTGGGACACCAACCCGCCCTCGTCGACGGCCTCCACGAGGTAGCGGTGGGTCTCACCCAGCGGATTGCACAAAATCTGGGGCGAGTCGAAGACCGCGGTCGACTTGTCCGCTCCGCTCAGCTCGAGCGGGGGAGCGCCCGGAGACAGCGGCGTCCACCGGTACTCGCGGATGACGCACCCGGCGTTCGTCTGGCTGGCCTTGAAGGTCCGACGCCCACTGCCCGCCGGAATGGGGCCCGGCTGCTCCTGCGGCGTGATCACGGGCGCATTGGGCTGGAGGGTGTGCTGCACCTGGAGCAGATAGTTCCGGACCACCGCGTGACCATCCAGGCCGTCGGTCGCGGTGATCGTGAGCGGCTGGGAAATGGTCGCGCAGACGGCGCCCGCGGTGATCGCCAGGTCCACGCCTCCACCCACCACCGTCGGCGTCATGGTGAGGCCCGGGAGCGACACGCTGCTCGGCGACACCTCCAGCCGGACCGGATCCCCATCCGAGTCCGGGGCGCTCACGTTGACGGTGCGGCTCGTGCGCTCGGGCAGGATGAACGGCTCGGCCTGCCCCGTCCCCACCATGAGCTGCGGAGGCGCGTCATTGATGTAGACGAAGACGTTGCCCGTATTGGCGGTGGTCTGCGCGACGACGCACAGCTTCGCGCCCTGGCACTCCAGGTACCTCGGGCTGAGCAACGAGGACAATGCGGGTACCGGCGTGCTCGCCACCCACTGGGTCCCAATGTCCTGGGGCCGAGTTGTCGGCACCGTCCTCAACAGGGCGACACCGCCCGAGCGCCGGACCGTGGCCATGCCGAAGCCATCGCCGTGCTGAGCCCCCACTCCGGTGTTCACATCCAGGGCCGTGACCAGGCCCGGGCCCCCAGGCAGGGGGACCTCCCCGAAGGAGACATTCGCACCGGGGCCGCGGCTCAGCTCCCCTCGGTAGAGCCCATTGTTCCAGCCGAGCAGGGCCGTGGGATCGGCGCGCCCCGTGGGGAACAAGTCGATGGTCTGTACCTCCTTGGGCGGGAAGCTTCCATCGTTGAGGGGGGTGATCGGGGTGCCAGCGGGGGAACCATCGATCAACCAGTGCAGGTTCACGTCGCGCAGGAAGCTCACCGCAGCCAGCGCATGCTCCGCAGCTCCGTGGTGCGCCACCCCCAAGGCCATCGCCGTTCCCGAAAACAGTTGATACGAGCGCCAGGGCCTCGCCTCGAAGCTGCCGGGAGGCCCGAAAGCGACCCGTGCGGCACCGAGGTCAGGCTCCTGGACCAACGCGTAGAAGGCCCCTGTCTCGGTGGCCTTCACCTTGGGACCCGCGAGCCGGTTATCACCGAGCACGTTGTCCGCGCCGGCACAGTTCGCCGGAGACACCACGGAATCGTTGCTCACGAAGCTGGCAAAACATCCATTGCCCGTGAGGTAGGTGCCTGTGGAGGGGCCTGTGGAGAGGCTCGCGAGCGTCCCCCCATCCGTGCTGTACAGATAGGCCCCCGTGCTGGTCGACACGGAGAAGCGCGTGTCGTCCCACACCTCCACGTCATTCGGAGTGCCGGGGACGTCCTTCACTGTCCAGCTGGCGCTGGCCGTGGTGGCCACCGTCAGCAGCAGGCCCGCCATCAAGGCGAGCCTCACCCGAGGCCTCCACTCAGTAGGCGATCTCTGCTCGGAGGTAGAGCCGGTTCGACTCATCCGTCGTCTCTCCAGACAGCCCGAGGCCGCTGAAACCCAACACCGTGTAGCCTGCGGCGAACCGCAGGCCTTCGTCCACCCGATACCCCACCTCGGCCCGTAGCGAGCTCAGCGCGCCACCGTCACTCGCCGCTGTCCGCCGTGCGACCTCCACCGCCGTTTCCAGACCCCCGACCACCCGCACGGAGGGCCGCAACGTCCCCGTCACGCCCCAGGCCGCCGTGCCGCCCAGGCTCGAGCGCCCCGCGTGCACCCCGGCCGCCACCGCCAGCCGATCTCCGAGCCGGACCGCCGGCAACAACGAGAGGACCTGCAAGGCCCGATCGCCGAAGGCGCCCCGCTCCCCCGGGAGCAGCTCGCGGGTGACACTGTAGCGCGCCACGAGGAGGAACGGGCCGGGCCTCCATGCCGCGCCGGCCGACCCCTCCAGCAGCCGTTCCTCCAGCTGTTCCCCACCCACAGTGCGAGCGAAGTTCACGCGCCCGGAGAGGCTCAGGTCCTCGCGCAGCAGCGCCTCGGCGGCGAGCGCCACCACCGCCTGCACCCGATCCACCGGCACCTGTGCCCCGCGCACGGGCGTGCCCCGCTCGCGGCGCAGCTCCGCCCGGCCGTCCACGCGGAAGCGCTCGCGCACGAGCTGCCCGAACAGCCCACCGCTGTCCCGCGTCAGCGAAGAGGGCAGATCCAGCGGGTGGCGGACGCCGCGCTCGTAGCGGCCCCCCACCTGGAGCCCGCCGAAGAGGGCCTGCTGGAAGCCCACCGCACGGGCCTGCCGCACCGCGTTCGCATCGTGCGCGCTGACGTCCTCCACGAAGACGCTCGTCCCATCGTCCAGCTCGGTCCGAGCCCCCATGACGGCGCGGCCCGCCCCGAAGTCCGGACCGTCCACGTCCGCCGAGTAGCCGCCATAGAAGACCTCGGGCCCGCGGCGCACGGCGGCGTTCGCCCAGACTTGCGGGCCCAGCTCCGGCCCCCAGCCGCCGCGGACGCCCACGGTGGTGTCCTCGTCCAGCTGCACGTCCACGCCCGCCGAAGCAAACGAGTCATCCACACTGCCCAACCCCGCGCCGCGCATCAGGAGCGCTTGCCGATGCCCCGCCGTGAGCACCACGCGCTCGTGCACGCGCAAACGCCCCTGGAGGCCCACCGAGGTCCGTCCACCCTCCAGCGCGATCCCCTCCCCTGCCAGCTCGGAGGCGCGGAGCCACGCGTCCCTCAGCTCCAGACGGACGCTCCAGTCCTCGCGCTCGTACGCGGCGCCCAGACCCAGTGTGCGCGCGGAGATGGAGGTGGAAGCAAACGGCAAGCGCGGATCCGCGGTGGTCCGATCATCCCCGAGCAGCGTGAGGCGGAAAGCCCCCACCGGCTGCGAGGCGCGCAGGGAGAGCTGCCGGAAGAGCGCGGTCTCGGTGTGCGCGCCATCGGAGAAGCCACGGTCCCGCCACCGGAACGCCGCGTCCACCGAGCCGCCTCCAAGCGGCCCTGGGCCATGCACCCGGACACCGAGCGCGTCGCCGCCTGTGGCCAGGTCCCTCGTGGGCCGCAGGTACGTGATTCCGCCGTCGTCCGAGACACCGAACACCTCGGGCGAGATGGCCAGCCCGGAGCTGCGAGCCGCCTCGGCCTCCAGCGTGTAGCCCGCCAGCTTGCTCCGCGCCCGCCCAGAGAAGAGCCCATAAGGAGCCCCCGCGCGGCGCTCGCGCACTCCAGAGAGAGACACGCGCGAACCACCCCACTCCGCCCAAGCCTCGCCACCGGCCGAGTCCCGAGAGCCCGACAGCTCGAGCGCGGCGTAGTCGGCGACAAGCACGGGCTCGGGAGCCGCCGTCAGCGCATCGGTGCGCAGCCACGGGCCGCCCGCCAGGAACGACAGCGGCCGCGCCAGGAAGATGCGCCCCGCGAGGTAATCGATCTCGTAGTCCTTGCCGCGCACCAGGTGCTGCTCGGCCAGGGGCAGTCCGGTGAGCCCGTCCCGCAGCTCCACGCGCAGCAACTCGGAGCCCTCCGCGATGGCCGTCGCGCCCAGGAAGTAGAGGCTGCCGCCAGTGGCCCGCAGCTCCTCGTGGGCGGGCTTGGAGGACAGGCCCCGCACGGGATCCGAGAGGCTGCCCGCGAACGCGTTCACGCCCACGCGGACGGGGCCCGCCTCCGTCCTCAGCTCCGCGAAGGGTCCAAAGAGAGGCTGGTAGTAGCGGCCCACCTCGCCCTCGGCCATGAGGGCCCGGTATGTCCCGAGGCCCGCGCGCCCGAACGCCTCATGCCGGGCCTCCAGGCGCAGACGGCCCTCGGAGGCGTTGGGCGCCAGGGAAACGGAGTTATCTCCCCACTCGTTGATGGCCCGCTCCGGGTCCAGGCTGCGCTCGAAGCGCTCGGGTAAGCGGGGCCGCAGCCAGGACGACGCATCCCGAGAGTGGAGCGCCCGGAAGTCCGTGTCGCGCAGGTCCACCTCACCGAGCAGCTGAAGCTGACCCAGCTGGGCCTCCACATGGGCCGCGCCACGCCCGTGGAGCTGGAAGTCCCCCTCGCCGAGCGAGTATGCGCCCTCGAGATCCAGTAACCCCACGGCGAAGGGCCGTGCTGCGGCGACGATCTCCAGCGTCTCCTTCCGGGCCGCCTCACCCGGCCGCTCCAGCTCGAGAGCCACCGTGTTCCGCCCGGGCGTGAGGGTCACCGGCACTTCGGCCTCACCCTGGGGCCCCACCGTTACCTCACCTTGAGGCGAGCGCACGCGCGTTCCCTTGGGAGCCTCCACGCGCAGAGAGGCCATGCCGCTGGGCACCTCCTCTTCGGGCCCGGCCGGCAGCCGCAGCACGCCCTGAGGCTCGATGGCGCGGGGAGCGATGAGCCAACTGCCCTGCCGCCGTACGGCATCGACGCGCTGGCGGAAGAAGCGCGCTGTTCCGCCCGGCGAGGTCGCGGTGATGGAGAGCACGTTCTCTCCGGGCCCGAGCATCACGGTCGCGCGGTAGATTCCATCCGCGGACACCTCGGCCTCGGTGTCCGCAACGCGCACGCGATCGCCCGGCGAGGCCTGCCCCGTCACGACGAAGGCGAGGCCCTCATCTCGGATCTCCGCCTGGGGAGGGGCCTCGGCGGGCGGGGGTGCCAGAGCCCTCACGGACTCCACGCGGACGCGGATCGCGAAGTCCTGCAGCACCACGGCGCCCCAGGGCACCTCCACCGTGACGGCCTCGGGGCTCGGCCTGCTCCCGGGCGGCAAGGTACGCGGATCCACGCGCAGGCGGTGGCGCCCCGGCCGCAGGTGCACGCCGCCCGTCCGGTCTGGGGTGCGCGAGTCCACGCCCGTGAGGTGGTAGCGCCCCTGCGCATCCGTCCGCACCTCGCTGCCCGTGGCGAGCACCAGCCGCACCCCGGCCAGGCCCGGCTCGTCCGGAGCGCAGCGCCCATCTCCATCGCGATCGTCACACACGCGCCCGGCCACCGTGGACGAGAGCGCCGGTGGATCCTCCACCCCGCCCTGCGCCCGGACGGTCCAGGGCAGGAGCACGACGCCGAGCATGCAGGCGATCCACCTCACGGCTTCACCTCGGCCACAGCCGTCATCCCCGTCTGCACATCCGCCACGGACACGCTGACCCGCCCGGGCCGGGCGCCTGCGACGGTGAACCGGATCTTCCCGTCACGGAGCTTCTCCACCGCCTCCTGGCGTCCGGAAGAGAGCGCCACATGCAGGGGGCGCTGAGGGAGCACGTTCCCGCGGAGATCCTCCGCCCAGTACGTCACCCGAGAGCCCTCCACCTGGAGCCGCACGTTCACGGGGATGAAGGCCTCGATGCTCACCTTCTTCTCCACGGGAGCGGGCACCAGCGGGAGGTCCTGCGGATACACCGGGCCGCTGGAGCCCAGCACATGAATCACCTTGCGCAGCCCGGGCCAGATGCCGTGGACGACCTCGACCCGGCCGGGGCGCAGCAGGCCCAGGCTCACCGTGCCATCCGCTCCCGTCTCGCGCTGCTCACCGCCCACCTTCAACGGCTGCGCGGGGATGGGCAGGCCGGCCAGATCCGACACGCCTACGAACAGCTCTCCGTCCCGGACCCACGCACTGAGGCGAGCGGGCTCGCTGCCAACGGGGCCAAACGCGCGCACCTGTACGACGCCCTCCCCGCCCGGCCCCTCGGCGGGCAGTGTCCACGTGCCTCGGAACGTTCCCGGGCGCTCTTCCTTCAGCGGAGAGGCTGTCCCCTCGGGAACGCTGAGCACCACCTGGGCACCCGGGCGGCGCCGGCCGAAGGCATCCTCCACCTCGACGGCCAGCGGCACCTCGGCGCCGTGGTGCACGAGCGGCTCGGCCATGGACACGGAGACCTTCTCCACCGGCCCCTGGACCAGCTGGAGCGTCAGCTCCTCCCGAGAGTTCGAGCCGCCCTGGGGCCACGCCGCCAGGATGCGCTCGGGCTCCGTGGGGAGCTCCCGAGGCGCCGTGTAGATCCACTCGAGCAGACCGCCCTCGGCGCGCTGGGGCCCTCGCAGCGTTCCGTAGCGCGGCTTCGCGGTGACGCGGGCATCCGGCATGAGCCGGCCCAGCCGATCACTCGCCGCGCACAGCAGCCGCGCGCGCGAGGCCCCATCCGCGGGCAGCCGCGTTGGGTTGAGCACGCAGGCCAGGCCATCCGTGGGAGGCACGCCGAGATCGATGGGCGTGCGCCGGACGTTGCCCGCCCTGTCCACCACGCGCCCCTGTCCGAACGGAAACCCAGGAGGGACGATCACCGGGAGCTGGAAGCTCCCATCCCTGCCGGCCTGCGCCGGGCCATACGTCTTCCCGGCGATGGTGATGGAGATCTGCGCATCCGGCTCCGTCTCGCCCGGCAGATCCACGGCCGCCGCCAGCGGGACGAGCATCTTCCCGAACGCGCCATAGATGGACTGCGGGTGCGGCCATGCCGAGAGCGCCACGAGGACGGCCACCTCCGGGTAGCTCGTGGAGGGCAGCACGTAGCGGGCGCGGTACGTGCCGGGCCCCGTCCTCGAGAGCGCCTCCACGCGGCCCACGTTCGAGCGCACCACGGGCGGCGCACCGGAATCATCCGGCGTCCCATCCGGCCGCAGCAGCCGCACGGTGAGGGTGGCTTCCTTGTCCCGTCCCTTCACGGGAGTGGCGGGCTCGAGCGCCAAGGTGACAGCGGAGACCGGAGGGCCAATGGCATACCGCGCTTCGGCCTGCAGCGAGCCGGAGCGAGCGTGCAGCACCACGGTCCGAGCGCCCGGCTGGGGCTGGACGAGGAAGGTGCTCAGCGGCGGCTGCGGAGCTCCAGCGCGAACCTCAGCGCCCTCGGCGGACAGCACCGGGGCCTCCAGAGAAGCAGGGGCCCCCACCGCGTCGCGCCGCACGAGCGCCACGGCAAAGCCCTCCGGCGGCACGGCCTCGGAAGGCCCGAGGATTTCGAGCGTATCCGCCAGCGCTGCCGGAGCGAGCAGTAGGAGCAGGACTGGAGCAAGCCGGTTCAGATTGTCTCCGACTCTACAATCCCCTCCGGAATCCCAGAAATCCTATCTCGCAGGGCGGGAACTCGGCTGGCAGCGCCGAGGCGTCATGCGCTTCAGGGATTCGGATTGGGTGAAGTCTGACCCCCTGCGTTATTCCAGGGGATCTTCACCTTGAACTTGGGAGCCTGGGTGTCGACGTGGAACTTCTGGCTCGCCTCCTCCTGGTTGCCGCCCACGGAGGAGACCTTGAGCTTCACGTCGTTCTCCCCTTCCTTCAGGGACACGGTGCGAGTGAAGACGCCGTCCTGGCCCGGAGAGAACGTCTGTCCGCCGATCTCCAGGCGGGTGCCGGGCTCGGCCTCGCCCTGAACGATGATCTCGCGCTTGTTCTGCCGCGCCGAGGGCCACTGCACCTTGCGCAGCAGGCTGGAGGGAATGTTCACCGGCTCGGAGGGGCCGCTGGAGCCCGGCCGCACCACGGACTGCTGGCCGGCGCGGACGATGACGATCTTCCCGTTGCCCTGGAAGGTGACCTCACCCGCCTGCGTGCCGACGGCGACGGTGCCCGCGCCGTTGTTGCTCATGGCGAACTTGCCTGCGGTGGTGGTCGCCACGGCATCACTGCCCGTGGCGCGCATCACCAAGGTGTGCCGGACGCCCGAGTGCACCTCGGCGGTCGCCATACCGTTGACGAGCAGGAACCGGGTCGCGGTGGCGGAGATCTCCTCCATCGACATCTCGGAGCTGGGCTCCACTGTCACGTCCGCGGCGTCGCCACGGAGAGACGCCGTCCCGCCGTCCTTGGTGCGCAGCACCTCTGAAGGGAGCAGCTTGCGGCCGGGCTTCACCGGCTCCCACGTGCCGTCCGCGCGCCGGACCTCGACGTCACCCTTCACATCGGTGATCGTCAGTTCCTGGGGCTTCTCCGGAGCCTTCTGCTCGACGACCGCGGGCGGCGGTGGCGGCGGCGGAGGCGCCACGGGAGGCGGCGGAGGCTGGTGGAGAAACACGAAGTACCCCAGCGGCAGCGCCGCGAGGATCAGGACGAGCCCGAGGATGAAGGGCGCCTGGCGCCTGGGGGGAGAATTTCCAGCCATTGTGTTGTCGCAAGGCTACCGCACGCGCGGGCGAGGCTCACGCCTTCGTCAGCCACACGGTGAAGCACGATCCCTTGCCCACCTCGCTCCGCATGTCGATGGTGCCGCCGGCTTCACTCACGATCCGGTAGGCCACCGACAGCCCGAGCCCCACATTGGACCACACATCCTTGGTGGTGAAGAAGGGCTCGAAGACGCGGTGGCGGTGCTCGGGGAGGATGCCCTTGCCGGTGTCCTCGACTTCGATGAAGCCCTTGCCGTCGCGCTCGCCCGTCCGGAGGGTGAGGACCTTGGAGCCCGTCTTCAGCATGGCGGTGCGGGCGTTGGACACGAGGGCCAGCACCACCTGGGTGGACTGCGCGGGGTCCGCCTTCACGCGCACGGGAGGCGCCAGCTCCATCTGGAGGGAGACGCCCTCTCCCTTCATCTGGCTCTCGGTGAGGCTGAGCGCCTCGCGCACCACGTTGTTCAGGTCC
This sequence comes from Hyalangium minutum, assembly GCF_000737315.1. GTDB lineage: Bacteria > Myxococcota > Myxococcia > Myxococcales > Myxococcaceae > Hyalangium > Hyalangium minutum. The sequence goes on along the minus strand of NZ_JMCB01000004.1, from coordinate 65,396 downwards.
ACGGCACGCAGGTCCGCGCGGGCGCGCTGCTGGGAGAAGCGCAGGAGGTTCTGGGTGATCTCCTTGCAGCGCTTGGCGCTCTGCTCGATCTTCCGCAGCGTGTCCATGTCATCGTCGCTGTCGTTGCGGCTCATGAGCATGAGCTGCACGTAGCCGAGGATGCCGGCCAGCGGGTTGTTGAGCTCGTGGGCCACGCCGGCGCCCAACTGGCCCACGGCGGCCAGCTTCTGCGCCTCGAGCAACTGAACCTGGGCGGCCTTCAACTCGGCCGTGGCCTCATCCACCTTGGCGCGCAGATCATCGTTCCAGCGCATGAGCCGAGCGCGGGCCGCCTCCAGCTCGGCGCCCATGATGTTGAAGGTGGAGGCCAGGGCGCTGATCTCGTCATCGCCATCCACCTTCACGCGCCGATCCAGCTCGCCGCGCCCCAGGGCCTCGACGGCGGAGGAGACCTGGGAGAGCCGGGCGGTGATGCGGCGGGTGAAGAGCGCGCCCAGGGCCAACAGCACCGCGAACGAGCCGCCAATGGAGCCCAGCACCGTGTGGCGCATGGTGCGGACGGGGGCCAGGGCCACGGCCTCGTCCACGGAGACCACCACGTCGAAGTCCAGCGCCCGCGGCACCCGTGCCGCGCTCACTCGGAGCGAGGGCTGCTCCACCTGGAAGCTGCGGACCATCTCTCCCGCGGCGGCGGTCCGCTGGGCCTGGACAGCGGCCTCCAGCATGGCGAGCCGCCGCTCGGGCTCGGAGCTCACCAGGATGCGCCCGGTGCTATCCACCAGATCCAACCGGCCCACGCTGTCCTTGGCCTTGTGCGCCAGCACGTCTTCCAGGTCCTTCAGGACGATCTCGGCCAGGGCGAACGAGGCATTCTCGCCAGCGCCCAGCTTGATGGCCACGGCGACGGCGGAATGCCCGCTGAGGGCGTGGGCGTAGACGCGGCCCAGGGCCGCCTGGCCCTTGTCTCCATGCTTCAGCGTCTGCACGGGCACGGACTGCGAGAGCGTCTCCAGGGAGGCCTCGGCGAAGCCCGGGTGGCCATTGGACTCCTGGGTGTAGAACACGGGCTGGCCCAGGGGCTTGCCGGCGGAGTCCAGCCGCATCACCGCGCTCACGGCGTTGGACTGGCGGAAGATCAGGGTCAGCGCGCCACGGGCCTCATCATCATTGAGACCGTCCCACTCGAGGGACTCGGCCACCAGCGCCATGGCATCCACGGTCTTCATGAGCGTGCTGCCCACGCTCTCGGCGGAGGCCTCGGCCAGCGCGCGTTGCTCGCTGGAGATGCGCCGGACGAGCTCCGCCTCGGAGCTCGACAAAAGGTAGAAGCCCACCACCGCGAGGGGCAGGACGGTGGCTGCCAGCATGAAGAGGATCAGCTGCTGGTAGAGCTTCATCCGGTGACGGTCCGGGTCTCCCGCTCGCGGTCGCTGCGCAGGTAGATGGAGCCTTGAATGGCCTTGGCGCGCTTCTTCATGTCCGCGGCGCGCCGCGCCAGTTCCGCGTGATCCAGGGCCACACCGTCGCTCATCACCGCCACGATGGAGACACTCATGATGGGGAACTTCCGCTTCTCTCCGAACCGGTCCTCGGCCTCGATGTGGCCGCGCTCGCGGTCCTGCCGATCATAATAGAGCGGGATGATGCGGTCGAACGCTTCGATGGCGCGCTGGCAGATGCGGTCCACGGACTCGGGGGCGACGATGAAGACGAAGTCATCGCCCGCCACGTGGCCCAGGAAGTCTCCGGGCACGCCCTCCTGCGCGAAGATGTCCCGCAGCAGGTCGCCCGTCTGACGCACGACACCATCGGCCTTCGCGAAGCCGTAGTAGTCGTTGTAGGCCTTGAGGTTGTCGAGATCGAGGTAGCAGAAGGCGAAGGGCTTGCGGGCCATGAGGCGGCGCTGCACCTCGCGCTCGATGGCATTGGAGCCCGGCAGCTGCGTGGTGGGCGAGGCCGACAGCTCCTGCTCCTTGCGGCGCAGCACGCTCTCCACGCGAGCGCCCAGTTCCAGGGCATCGAAGGGCTTGGTGATGTAGTCGTCGCCGCCCAGCTTGAGGGCGCGGATCTTCGAGGCCGTCTCCGCGCGGGCCGACAGGAAGATGACGGAGATGTGGCCGCTGGCGCGCTCGGCCTTGATCTCCTCGATGAAGACGAAGCCGTCGCCGTCCGGCAGCGTCACGTCCAGGAGGACGACGTCCGGGCGGCGCTCGCGGAGAATCTTCCGGGCCTCCTCGAGCGAGCCGACCACCGTCACTTCAAACCCGAGGCTGGCGAGCACCTCGCCGCAGATGCTGCCGATCTTCGCGTCGTCGTCCACGACGAGCACGCGGCCATGCTGCTGGCCGGTGCGGCCGCGCACCAGCGAGTCCACGGTGGCCAGGAGCTTGTCCACCATGAGGGGCCGCAACAGGAAGGCGTCCGCGCCCGAGCGGAACGCGCGCTGGCGCTCATCGAACGAGGAGTTCACGAGCAGCGGCGTGCGCCGGGTGTCGGGATCGTGCCGGAGGATCTCGGTGAGGCGCAGTCCGTCCACGTCGGGCAGGCGCACGGCCACGAGGACGGCGTCCGGGTGGTGGCGCCGAGCGGCTTGGATGCCCTCCTCGGCGGTGCTGGCGATGTGCACCGCATATCCGCGCCCGAGCAGCAGCGCCTTGATGATGTAGGCGAGCTCCACCTCGCCCTCGATGACGAGCACCCGGCCGCGCGAATCGAGCTTGCGGGCCTGATAAGGGATCTCGTTGGCGTCGGGACGGAGCAGCTCCTGGGGAGGCTCCACGGGGAGCACGGTGACGAAGCGCACGCCCTGGACGCTGGGCTCGCACCAGATGCGGCCACCGTGGGCCTCGACGATGTGGCGGCAGATGGCGAGCCCCAGGCCAGTGCCACGCACGGTGCGATTGGACGGGGTGCGGGCCTGCTCGAAGCGGTCGAAGATGCGCTCGAGGTTCTCGTCGGCGATGGGCTCGCCGCTGTTCCAGCAGGACAGCGACACGAAGCCCGGCAGGGACGAGGTGGCGCGCAGCTCCAGGGTGACTTCGCCGCCCTCGGGGGTGAACTTGGCCGCGTTGGTCAGCAGGTTGTTGAGCACCTGGTTGACGCGGTTGGGATCGGCCATGACGCGCAAGCCGTACTGGGGCAGCGCGGTGTTCACCTTCACCCGCCGCTCCTGGAAGGCGGGGCCGTACTTCTCGACGGCGCGGCGGACCAGCTCGTCGAGGTACGTCAGCTCGAAGTTCATCTGCAGCCGGCCCTTGGCGAACTTGGCCAGATCCAGCAGGTCATCCACCAGGGTGTTGAGCTTCTCGGTGGAGTCCTTGGCCATCGCCAGGTACTTCTGCTGCTTCTCGTTGATGGGGCCCGCGAGGAAGTTGAGCACCAGGTCCAGCGCGCCGGAGATGGACGTGAGCGGGGTGCGCAGCTCGTGGCTCACCATGGAGACGAACTCGTCCTTGCGCTCCTCGAGCACCTTCTGCTCGGTGACGTCGCGCAGCACCACGCAGACACCGCGCACGGTGCCGCGAGCGTCATTCACTGGGGTGACGGTGCACTGGATGTGGCGCTCGAACAGCTCGACCTCTTCTTCGAGCACCTGCGAGCCGCTGTACTCCCAGCCGCGAATGAGCTCGGAAGGCTCGAAACCCAGGCGCTCCTCCAACATGCGGCCGGTGAGCGTGCCCACGTCCTCGCCCAGGCGCAGCAGGCGCCGTGCGGCGGGGTTGATGACGACGATAGCGTCCGCCTCATCGGTGAGGAGCACGCCGTCGGCCATGGACTCGACCATGCGCTCGATGCGGCGGCGGGCCTCTTCCTCCACGGCGCGCAGGGACTGGATGGCGTCTGCGGTCTGGTTGGCCAGCGTGTCCAAGAGCACGCCATCGTCCTCGCTGAACGCCTGAGGGTTCTGAGAGAACAGCGACAGCATGCCCACGGGCTTGCCGCCGGCCACGAGGCTGACGGTGACCTGGCTCGGGTAGACGGCCGGAGCGCTGGAGTCCTGGGTGATGGTGCCAGTGACGCGGGTGGTGAGCCGGTCCTCGGGCAGGAGCTGGCCGGAGCTGCGGCGGTAGGCTCCGAGCATGGACTCTTTCACACCCAGCAGGGCCTTCTCGCCCACGGTTCCCAGACAACGCAGACGCAGGATGGCCGAGCGCGCGTCATCCGGGGCAATGAGCGCGGCGCCGCAGTCGTACGGCAGCACACGGGCCACGGCGCTGAGCACGCGGTCGATGATGGCCTCGTAGCTCGGCGGGTCCGAGGCACTGGCGCGGCTCACCTCGTAGAGGACGAAGAGGGCCTCGACGCGCTGGTGGAGCTGGCGCAGAAGCCGCTCCTTGTCGCGGCGCAGCTGCGTGTAGTCCACCGCGTTGCGCACGGTGATGAGGAGATCATTCACCTCCCAGGGCTTGGTGATGTAGCGGTAGACCTGGCCCTGGTTGATGGCGGCGATGATGTCTTCGGGGTCCGTGTAGCCGGTGAGCAGCAACGTGGTGACGTCGATGCCCTCGGCGCGGGAGGCCGACACGAGCTCGATGCCCGTCATCTCGGGCATGCGCTGGTCGGTGATGAGGACATCTACCGTCTGGGTCCGGAGGATGGACAGAGCCTCCTGACCGGAGGTGGCGGTGAGGACGCGGTACTGCCGCTGGAACATCCGGACGAGGATGTCCAGTACATCCGCCTCGTCATCGACGAGAAGCAGGGTGTGTCGTAGCTCGGACAAGACGGGAGAAATTGTACGCCCAGATCAGTGCGAAACCTCAAGTTCTCTCACAGAGCCCTGAAGGGAAGGAGGCAACCCGAAGGGTCGGCTCGCCTGCCTGCTCGAAACGATTGACTCTACACGCCTGTTCAGGGAGCATGGACACTGAAAGCCTGTTGCCCTGGTCCAAAGCGGCCAGGGCCCCCCACCGAGGGAGGGAGTGAGGCATGGAAGAGCTAACGGAGCGCCAGCGCGAGATTCTCACCTTCATCGTGAAGGAGACGGAGTCCCGAGGGTTTCCCCCCACCATCCGCGAGATTGGCGAGCAGATGGACATCCGCTCGACCAACGGGGTGAACGATCACCTCAAGGCGCTGGAGCGCAAGGGTTACCTGAACCGGGGCGAGCAGCAGAGCCGGTCGCTGGTGCCGACCAAGCGGGCGCGGATGCTACTGGGGCTGGGGGCGAAGAAGGACTCGGGGCTGGTGGACGTGCCGCTCTTGGGCAAGGTGGCGGCAGGCGCGCCGCTGCTGGCCCAGGAGAACATGGAGGACTCGGTCAAGATCGACAGCTTCCTCATTGGAGGCGCGGGCCGCGAGGTGTTCGCGCTTCGAGTGAAGGGCCAGTCGATGATCGAGGATGGCATCCACGACGGGGACTACCTGTTCGTGCGCAAGACGCCGGCGGCGCAGCCGGGGGACATCGTCGTGGCACTCATCGAGGATGAGGCGACGGTGAAGCGCTACTTCCCCGAGGGCGAGCGCATCCGGTTCCAGCCGGCGAACAAGGACATGCAGCCCATCTACGTGAACAAGGCGGACTTCCGCTCGACGATGCTGTTGGGGATCGTCGTGGGCGTGTACCGCAAGCTGCCCGGCGGGCGGAACTGACGTCCCGGGTAGTTACGGGCAGGCGGGGGCACCGCCTCCGTCTTTCCCGGTGATGCGGGAGCAGGCGGTCTTCACGGTCGCGGTGTCCTTCAGGTCGCGCGCCAGCCGGGCAGTGCGCAGCTGCAGCTCCTCGTTGTTCGCGTTGTCCGGCTCGGCGGCCAGGTTGCTGAGGATGCGCAGCGCGTCCGGCTTGCGCTCCATCGTCACGAGCAGCTCCGACAGCTCGATCAACTCGCGCACGTCCTCGCCGGAAGCCGTCTCCAGCGCCTTGCTCAGCTCCTCCTCGGCGGCCTTGCGGTCCTTCTGAGCCAGGTGGAGCTGCGCGATGGCCACGTGCACCAGAGCGCGGTCCTTCACCTTGAGGGACTCGCGGAACGCCGCGAGCGCGTCCGCGCTCTTGCCCTGACTGGCGTAGATGCGGCCGACGAGCTCCCACATCGAGGGATCCTTGGGCGACTTCTGCGCGGCCTCTTTGTAGGCGGCGGCCGCCTCGTCCATCTTCCCGGCGCGCACCTGCTCGTCCCCAAAGACCGAGAGCACCTCAGAGGTACGAACGCCCTGCCCCACCCACTTCTGCAACAGGGTGAGCGCCTCCGCGTGCCGGCTGTCCTGCTGGAGCAGTTCCACCGCCTTGAGCAGATAGTCGGGCTTGAGCTTCTCGGGGCTGACCTCGGCGGCGAGCGTGAAGTGGCGGACGGCCTCGTCGTTCTCTCCGCGCTTGTGGTGGATCTCCGCCAGCTGCTCCAGCGCGTTGAAGTCCTTGGGATACAGGCCAATGGCCTTGCGCAGCGAGCTCATGGCCTCCTCGTACTTGCCCGTCTGCGCCTGGATGAAGCCGATGCGGCTCCAGGTGGTGGAGCGCTTCGGATCGAGCGCCAGCGCCGCCTGGAACTCGGTGAGCGCCTCGGCGTACTTGCCCATGGAGAGGTAGACCTCGCCCACGGCGGCGGGCAGGCGCGGGTCATTGGGCGCCAGCTGCTTCATCTCCGCGAACGAGGCGAGCGCCTGATCGAAGTCGCCGTGCAGATACTCGGCATTGCCCTTCACGTAGAGGCCCTCAGCGCGGTCCTTGGGATCGATCTTGGGCGTGTCGTCACAAGCCGCTGTGGCGAGCAAGGCGAGCAGCGACAGAGCGCGCAGGCGCGAAGGCATAAACGGGGCTCCAGACTTCAGAAGTGGTACAGGATGCCAGCGGTGAGATCGAGGTTGAGCCCATCCCCGAGCCCGTTGTCCGCGAGGCCCAGCGTGGCCTGAGCGAGATTGGTGCCGGCCTCGAGGTGGATGCCGAACTTGCCGCCAATGAGGTACTCGGCGCCGAAGAAGCCGATCACTGTGGGCAGCGAGCCGGTGGACTCGAAGATGCCGAACTGCCCGAACGCGAGCTGCACGCCGAGCCCCAGCCCCCAGTACGGCCGGAAGGCGTGCTGCAGCCGGTAGTAATGACGGGCCCCGAGCAGGCTGGGCAGGATGCGGAGACGGCCGGACTCGCTCTCATCGCCATTCGCCCGGATGAAGGTGATGCCCACCTGGAGGAAGCCCACCCACTCGGGATGGAAGGCATAGCCCACCTCGAGGTCCGCGCCGGGGTTGAGGGCCTGGATGTTGGAGATGAAGCTGTTGTTGATGCGCAACCCCAGCACGAGACCACCGCCGGGGGTCTCCCTGGCGCTGCCGAATAGCGGCCGGGCCGCGCGCGTCTCGCCCTCGGGCGCCAGCTCGGCGAGCAGCTGCTCTCCGACGGCATCCGCAACCTGGAGGAGATCCTCGGTGCTGGGGGCCTCGGCGGCGGGCCGGGCCAGGCTGCGTCCCGAGAACGTGTCGAGCAGGCTGACGGTGAGCAGGTACTTGTCCCCGAAGCGGTCCAGCCGCCCGGCCACCACATACTGGGCGCCGATGGCGTTCGATAGCTCCTCGAGGCAGGGGCCTTTGCTGGAGCACGAGCCAGAGCCCAGCAGCTGGCGCTGGCGCTCGGTGCTCAGCATCGTTTCGATGTCCCGCTGGGTGAGCACCTTGAGCTTGGGAGAGTCAGCAAGCCGGCTCGCGATGAGCGAGGCAATGCCGGGCGCGGCCTCCTGAGCTGCCTTGTTGGACTCGAGCGCGAGCACGGCCACGGTGGGCAACGGCGAGGCGTCGGACGGCTTCTTCTCGGACGCAGGCTTCTGCTCGGGGGCCGCCGTGGCAGCGGGAGGTGCCACTGCCGCAGGAGCTTCAGCCGCAGGAGCTTCAGCCGGAGGCGTCGCGGGAGCAGCCTCGGGAGGCGCTGCGGGCGCGACAGGCGCGGCAAGAGAAGCGGACGAGGACGCCGGCTCCTCGGCGGGAGCAGGGGTCTGGGCCCAGGCAGCCGTCGAGAGCAGCAGCGAGAGGAAGATCAGGGGGCTAAGGCGCTTCACCGGCGACACTCTAGGAGAATCGGCGCCGAGAGCCATCCCCCTCCCCGCCTGCCTGCCTCAGGAGGACGGGAGAGGCCCGAGGTAGTCCAGCGGGTCCACGGGCTTGCCCTCCAGGCGGACCTCGAAGTGGCAGTGGGGACCCGACGTCCGCCCGGACTCTCCCACCGTGGCCACTACCTGGGAGCGACGCACGGTCTGCCCGGTCTTCACTCGCAGATCCCGGTTGTGGGCGTAGAGCGTAATGAGGCCGTTGGGGTGCTGGACGATGACGATGAGGCCGTAACCCTTCTGCTCGCCCGCATAGAGGACAGTGCCCTCCTGGGCCGTCTGGACCGGAGTTCCCGCCGGGGCCGCCAGGTCGATGCCGTCGTGGGGCTCGCGGCCCTTCTTGCCAAAGCGGCCGTACAGCACGCCTCGGAACGGCCAGTCGAGCATCCCCTTGGTCGCTGGCTCGGGCCGCGAGGCCTTGCCCCCCTTCCGAGGAGGCGTGGGCTTCTCCTGCAGACGAGGCCGAGGCGGCAGATCATCCCGGCCCACGACAACCCGAGGCGCCCCACCCTTCCCCGGCGCGGGCCCCACATCGGGCTCCACGTGAGGCTCATCTGGGGGCTCAGGTGCCTCGTCCTCGGGAGGCACGGTGGGGATGAGCAGCTCCTGTCCCACGGAGAGGCTCCGGGGATCCTTGATGCCATTGGCGGCCTTCAAGTCGTCCACAGTGACGCCATACGAGCGAGCAATGCGGAACACCGTCTCTCCGGGCGCCACCTTGTGACGGACGGTGAGAAGCTCCGGCTCGGGATGCGCGGCCCGCAAGGTGATGGGCAGAGAGGCCGATGACGCGGAGGCAGAGGCCCCGGGAGCAGGCGCGGTTCCCTTCGCGGGAGCCCGTGCCTCAACCTCCGAGGGAGACGGCGGTGCCTCGAGCCCTCGGGGGCGCGAGGCAGACTGAGAGCTGGCACACCCGGTGGCGCCGAGAACCAGGAGGAGCGCCAAGCCCGCTCGGCTGAGACACCGGCCAGCCAACCTCACCCACCCGACCCGGAGCGCCGGAAGCCCTCGATCGTCCACCCCGCGAGATCGGAGAGCCGGCTGTGATCGGTCAAATCGAGGTGCAGCGGCGTGACGGAGACGCGCTTGTCCAGGTGGACGGCGTTGCAGTCGCTGCCGGGGATGTCCTCGTGCTCGTACTCGCTGCCGCCGATCCAGTAGTACTTCTTGCCCCGCGGATCGACGTTCTCGGTCACGGCATAGCCGTAGCTGTGCCGCCCGAGCCGGGTGACGACGTAGCCCTCCGGCTCCACGCCGCCGGGGATGTTCACGTTCAACAGCATCCGCGGAGGCAGCGTCCGCGACAGGGCCTCGGCCACGATCGCACGGGCGAACCGGGCCGCGGGTTTGAAGTCGAACGGCGCGTGGGAGGCGAGGCTGAACGCGATGGAGGGCACCCCAAGCAGGGCCCCCTCCATGGCGGCGGCGACGGTCCCCGAGTAGGTGACGTCGTCCGCCAGATTCGCGCCGTGATTGATCCCAGACACCATGAGCTGGGGGCGATCATCCTTGAGGAGGTGGTTGATCGCCAGATAAGCGCTGTCCGCAGGGGTGCCATCCACGGCAAACCAGCGCTCGCGGATCTCCTTGATGCGCAGGGGGCGGTGCAGGGAGATGGCGTGCGAGGCCGCGCTCTGCTCGCGGTCCGGCGCCACCACCCACACCTCCCCGAGCGGGCTGACGGCCTCGACCAGCGCCTTCAGCCCGTCCGAGAAGTACCCATCATCATTGGAGACCAGGATGCGAGGGCGTCGGGCCTGGGTCACGTCGCCTCACTTCTGCAGGGTGCCCTTGATGGCGGTGCGGCCGGCGTAGCGCGCCGCAGGCCCCAGTTCCTGCTCGATGCGCAGCAGCTGGTTGTACTTGGCCACGCGGTCCGAGCGCGAGGCCGAGCCCGTCTTGATCTGCCCGCAGTCGAGCGCCACCGCGAGGTCCGCGATGGTGGTGTCCTCGGTCTCGCCCGAGCGGTGGCTCATGATGGAGGTGTACCCGGCGCGGTGGGCCATGCGCACGGCGTCGAACGTCTCCGTGAGCGAGCCGATCTGGTTCACCTTCACGAGGATGGAGTTGGCGGTCCCCGTCTGGATGCCGCGGCTGAGGCGCTCCACGTTGGTGACGAAGAGGTCATCGCCCACCAGCTGGATCTTCTGGCCCAACGTCTCGGTGAGCTTCTTCCAGCCCTCCCAGTCGTCCTCGGCCATGCCGTCCTCGATGGAGACGATCGGGTAGCGCTCGGTGAGGCCGCGGTAGTACTCGATCATCCCGGCCGAATCGAACTCCTTGCCCTCGCCCTTGAGCTTGTACTTCTTGCTGCCCTTGTCGAAAAACTCGCTCGCCGCGACATCCATCGCCAGGTACATCTGCTCACCCGCCTTGAAGCCTGCGGAGCTGATGGCCTCCATGATGAGCTTGAGGGCCTCCTCGTTGGCGGGCAGGTCCGGGGCGTAGCCGCCCTCGTCGCCCACGCCAGTGGCGAACTTGCGGGCCTTGAGGATCTTCTTCAGCGCGTGGAACACCTCGGCGCCCCAGCGCAGGCCCTCGGCGAACGAGCTGGCGCCCGCGGGCACCACCATGAACTCCTGCACGTCCACGCGGGTGTCCGCGTGCGCGCCGCCGTTGAGGATGTTCATCAGCGGCACCGGCAGGGTGCGCGCCTGCAGGCCGCCCACGTAGCGGTACAGCGGCAAGCCCACGGCGTCCGCGGCCGCGCGGGCCACCGCCATGGAGACGGCGAGGATGGCGTTGGCGCCCAGCTTGCCCTTGTTGGCGGTGCCGTCCAGCTCGCGCATCCGCAGGTCCACGGACACCTGATCCAGGGCATCCATGCCCATGATCTCGGGGGCGATCGTCTCCATGACGTTCGCCACGGCCTTCTTCACACCCTTGCCCAGGTAGCGGTTCTTGTCACCGTCCCGGAGCTCGAGCACCTCGTGCTCTCCCGTGGAGGCACCAGAGGGCACGGCCGCACGGCCGCGGCCCCCGCCAGACAGATGAACCTCGGCCTCCACAGTCGGGTTGCCACGGGAGTCGAGCACTTCACGCGCCAGAACTTGAGCAATCTCGGTCATGCCGCGGGTTCTAGAGGAGGCCCACCCAGGTCGCAAGCTTGCACACCACTGTGGCTGCTACAGTGTCCACCCCTGAAGGCCCGTCCACCCCCTGCCCATGCCTCCCCCGCCGCGCCGACCACCTCCGAAACAGAAGGGTCCGGATCCCCTCCCGGGCCAGCGGAGCCGAGGTGCGCTGCTGGGCCTGGCCGTAGGGGACGCGCTCGGGGCGCCCATGCGAGGCCGCAACCTCCTGGCCCCCCTCTTCCCCCAGCTGGCGGACGGCATGCGCCGCATGCCCATGGGCGGCAAGTTCAAGTCCCGGATCCCCCAGGATCCCATGACGGCCAACTACGAGGACTTCCCCGAGGGGATCCCCGAAAACGGCGAGCTGCCTCCTCCGGTGGTGGAGCTGCGCAAGGGCCAGGTGACGGACGAGACGCACATGGCGTGCTGCATTGCCTGGAGCCTGAAAGAGGTGAAGAGCTACAACGCCTCGGACGTCGTCCGCCGCTACCGCGCCTGGAAGCCCGTCGCCTTCGACATGAGCGATCCGATGCGCGAGGTGCTCAACGAGATGGACGCAGGCATGCCCGCGCTCACCTCGGGGCGTCGCGTGTGGATCCGAGGCTTCCGCCGCTCCTGCACCAACAGCAGCCTGGCGCGCACGGCCCCCATCGGCGTCTTCTTCGCCAAGGATGATGCGGCCCGCCTTCAGGCCTCGTTCGACGACTCCGCCCTCACCCACTACGATCCGCGCTGCCAGCTCGCCTGCGTGGCCCTGAACGAGGCCATCGCCAGGGCCATCACCGGCGGCGACAAGCTCCAGCCCTCGGACCTCCTCATCGCCGCGCAGAAGGGGCTCTCCATTGGCGCGGCGGCGCTGGCCCGCTCGCTGTCCGACTACGTGGAAGAGGTGTCGTTCGCCAAGTCCCTGCTCTGGGCGGACCTGGAGGCAGCGCAGCAACAGAACCCCATGCTCTACGGACCGGAGCTGCACCTGCACCGCCACCACGGCCACGTGCGCATCGCCTTCCGGCTGGCCTTCTGGGAGCTGCTGCACGCCCCCAGCCTCGAGGCCGCGCTGGTGGACGTGGCGAACCGGGGGGCGGACGCAGACGCGCACGGCGCCATCACCGGCGCGCTCCTGGGCGCCTTCTACGGAGAGAGCGCCATCCCCGCCGAGTGGAAGCAGCTCGTCCTCGAGTCCATGAACACCGTGCGCGGGCCGCTGTGGAACCTCTACCACCCGCGGCACTTGCTCGCCCTCGTGCAGGACTGAGCGGCCAGGACTGAGAAGCCAGCGCAGCCCCTGAACGCACGAAGCCCGCGGGAGGCAGTCCCCGAGGGGACACCTGCCGCGGGCTCAGAGCCACGCTGAAGCCGAAGGAGCCGGCTTCAGAGGTCAATGACGACGACACCGCGAGGCGGCTTCTCCTCGTCGTCCGTCTCCGTGCGACGGCGCGGACGATCCGGAGGAGCCGGTAGCGGCAACTCCACGGCAGGGCGCTCGCGCTCCTCGCGGCTGCGCTCCCGGCGCTTGATCTCTTCGATGATGAAGGCGTCCAGCATGGGTTTGCTCTCCCTCAGCCTACATACCCCGGTGTACGCCCGCCACCTCGCCCCGGCTCCGGTGCTCTCGCATGCAAAGGTAGGTCCCCCAACACTGCGGGGGTACAACCTTGCTACCGGGCCCGGTTGCCTGTCCACCGCACCGACATCGAAGCCACACCCCTGTGTCAGGGATGTCATGGTTGGCGCTCGACCTTCTGCCACTGGGTACGTTGATTCTAATGCAGTCGTGGCAACCCGCAAGCCGTCCAACCAGCGGTGAAGCCTCGACCATTCAACGTGGCAACCCCTGGACGAGGCTCGCCTGCCCTCTTGCCCAGGGTGGGTACAGGTATGACATCCAGGGCACAGGAAGGGCCGAGGAGGCGCTCAGGGGGTCTCCGCCCTGCGCTTGAAGGCCTCCAGCATCTTGGGGAGGGAGGTGTCGACCAGGGCGTTGACGACGGCCTTGGGGACCAGGGCACCGAGCGCCATCTCCACGGTGTAGGTGCCCTTGGTCTTCCCTTCGCCCGCGGGCTCGAGCACCCAGCTGCCCTTGTTGTCCTTCATGAACTCGCCGTCCACGAAGGTCCAGGACATGCGAGTGGGGCGCTCCTCCTTGACGCGGATGGTGTACTTGATGGTCTTCACCACATCGACCTTGTAGTGGACGTTGACCTCATTGCCCTGGCGCCCCGAGGTCTTCACTTCCTTCACCTCGGAGAGGAACTCGCCGTACTTCTCGTATTGGGTGATGACGTCGAACACCTTCTCGATGGGGGCGTTGATGATGATCGAGCGGGTAGCGCCTGCCATGGAACTCTCCGGACGGGGTGAGGGGGAAGCCTGCAGCTAGAACGCAGAGTACCCCGGCTTCTTGTCGAACTTGTGGACGGATTGCACGAAACGAACGGTGCCCGTCTTGCTGCGCATGACGACGGAGTGCGTCTCACAGCCGCCGCCGAAGAAGCGCACGCCCTTGAGGAAGTCGCCCGAGGTGACGCCGGTGGCGGCAAACATCACCTCGCCCCTGGCCAGCTCATCGGCGGCGTAGATCTTGGTGATGTCGGTGATGCCCATCTTCTTGGCGCGGTCAATCTCGCCCTGGTTGCGCGGCACGAGGCGGCCCTGCATGTCGCCGCCCACGCAGCGCACCGCCGCCGCGGCGATGACGCCTTCGGGGGCGCCGCCGATGCCCATCAGCACGTCCACACCGGTCTCCTCGAAGCAGGTGGAGATGGCGCCGGCCACGTCGCCGTCCTCGATGAGGCGGATGCGGGCGCCCGCGGCGCGGACCTCCTTGATGAGGTCCACGTGCCGCTCGCGGTCGAGGATGACCACGGTGAGATCCTCCACATAGACCTTCTGCCGCTCCGCGACGGCACGGAGGTTCTCGGTGGGGGTGCGGCGCAGATCGATGGCACCCTTGGCGCGCGGGCCCACCGCGATCTTCTCCATATAGGTATCCGGGGCGTTGAGGAGGTTGCCCTTGCTGGCCATGGCGACCACGGAGATGGCGCCGGGGCGGCCATAGGCGGCGAGGTTGGTGCCCTCCAGCGGGTCCAGGGCGATGTCCACCTCGGGGACGCCCTCGGTGCGCCGGCCGACGCGCTCGCCGATGTAGAGCATGGGGGCCTCATCGCGCTCGCCCTCGCCGATGACGACGGTGCCGTCGATGAAGAGGGCGTCGAAGGCGCGGCGCATGGCGTCCACGGCGGCCTGATCCGACTCGTTCTTGCTGCCGCGGCCCATGAGACGGGCGGAGGCGATGGCCGCCATCTCGGTGACGCGCACGGCCTCCATTGCCAGGTTGCGATCCATGTGGGGACTCCTTGAGAGAAGGTGGAACTTTCAGGGGGACTGCTCGAGCAGACGCAGGAACGTGTCCGGGAAGCGCCGGGGCTTGCCGTCGCGCCCGATGCAGGCATGGAGAGTGTGCCCGGTGCACAGCAACGTCGAGGGGTTCCCGTCGCGAAAGATCTCGTACTGGAAAGTGAGCGAGGCGCGGCGGACCTCCGTCACACGAGGACGGATGACGAGCAGATCGTCGTAGCGTGCGGGGGCCTTGTACTGGCAGGAGACCTCGGCGACGGGGAGCATGTAGCCCTCGCGCTCCATCTCCTGGTAGCTGCCGCCGCGAGCGCGGAAGAACTCCATGCGGGAGAACTCGAAGTAGCGGAAGTAGTTGGCGTGATAAACGACCCCCATCTGGTCGGTATCGCCGTAGATGACTCGGATCCGCGCTTCCACCATGCGTGCGCCGACGGTAACAGGGGGATCGGGCCCCTCCAAGCCGAAGCCATGGCGAGTTGGTTGCTTCTGACCATCTGGCGGCGAAGATGAGCCCCCCTATGGTGCGCCCTCTCGCCCTGGCCGTGGTTCTCCTCAGCTTCCCGGTGTTCGCGAAGCCTCCGAGGCTGGCCCTCTTCATCTCGGTGGATGCACTCGGCACGGACCTGCTGTTGCGCACACGGCCAAAGTTCAAGAGCGGGCTGCGTCAACTGCTCGACGGTGGGGCGTTCTACCCGTACGGCCGGTACGACTACGCCAAGCCTCGGACGGCGGCGGGGCACACGACGCTGTCCACGGGGGCGAACCCGTGGCGGCACGGGATTGTCGACAACCGGGTGGTGGATCGCACCACGGGGCAGCCGCTGAGCGTGTTCCAGGACGAGGCGCACCCGGTGCTGGAGGTGCCCCTGACCTTCGCCACGAGGGGCGACACGAGCCCGCTGAACCTGATGGCGGAGACACTGGCGGACCGGCTGCGAATGAGCTCACGGGGGCGAGGGAAGGCGGTGGCGCTGTCGGGCAAGGGCCGGGCGGCGATCCCACTGGCGGGGCGGCTGGGGCAGGCCTACTGGTTCGATGAGACGGTGGGGAAATTCGTAACGGGGACCTGGTACACGAAGGAGTTCCCGGCGTGGCTGCAGGCGTTCAACGCGAAGGAGCTGGCGGACGGGTACTTCTCGCAGCAGTGGACGCTGCTGCTGCCGAAGACGGAGTACCTGGGGGAGGACGAGCGCCCCTACGAGACGGACGAATCGGGGCTGGGGCGCAGCTTCCCACACCCGCTGAATGGAGGGGGCCAGATGGCGGGGCCGCGGTCGTATGCGGCGCTGGCGAGCTCGGCGTACTCGAATGACTTGCTGGTGCAGGCAGCGAAGGCGGCCCTGGAGGGCGAGGGGCTGGGCAAGGACGAGGTGCCGGACCTGCTGGCGGTGAGCTTCAGCGGGACGGACCGCGTGTTCCATGCATACGGGCCGTACCATGGGAGATGCAGGACACGCTGTACCGGCTGGACCGCGCAGTGGCGGAGCTGGTGACGGCGGCGGAGAAGGCTGCGGGGGGCCGGGCGAACCTGGTCATCGTGCTGACGGCGGACCACGGAGGGGCGGCGGTGCCAGAGCACTGGGCCTCGGAGGGGCTGCCGGCGCGGCGGATGAACACGAAGGAGCTGTCGCAAGGGCTCGCGCAGGCACTCAAGGCGCGGTTTCCGCAGGTGGAGGTGACGGTCACCCAGGAAGAGTCGGACGTGTACTTGTTAGGCAAGGCGCTCGAGGACGGGAAGGCAGACGGAGCGGCGGTGCGGAGGGCGGCGGCGGAGTGGCTGTCGAAGCAGCCGGGCATCGCGGCGGCGGTGGCGCGGGATGATCTCTACACGGCGCCGGATGTGGCGGGGCTGATCGCGCCGGTGCGGCGAGGCTATTACGCTGGACGCAGCGGAGACGTCTTGATCGTGCCGCAGGCGTTCCAGGTCATCAGCAACGTGCTGGTCGGTACGAACCACGGCACGCCGTACAACTACGATCAGCAGGTGCCGGTGGTGTTCGCGGGCAAGGGCGTGAAGCCGGGGACGTACCTGCAGGAGATCAACGCAACGGACGTGGCCCCCACGCTGGCGGCGATGCTGGAGTTGGGCGCGCCCGCCTCCGCCGAGGGCCATCCCCGGACCGAGTTCTTCACGAACGGCCGGCCGGCTGGCCCCAGCAACTGAGACTCCCCTTCCCTTTCGTGGTCAGTGCTTCCGGCGCGAGCGGGAGCGGGCTGCCCCCTTGGTCGTGGCGATCTCCAGCGACAAGTCCATGGCCCGTGCCGAGTGCGTTAACGAGCCCATGGACACGAAGTCCACGCCCAGCTTGGCCAGCCTCGGCAGCCGATCCAGCGCGACGCCTCCAGAGACCTCCAGAGGCACCCGCCCTGCCGTGAGCTCCACGGCCTTGCGGATCTGCTCGTCATCCATGTTGTCGAGCATCACCACGTCCGCGCCCTCTTCGATGGCCTCGGCCAACTGCTTGAGGTTGGTGACCTCGATCTCGATCTTCACCAACCGAGGCGCATAAGCCCGGGCCCGGCGCAGGGCCTCCTTGATGGAGCCCCCCACCGCCGCGATGTGGTTGTCCTTGATGAGCACCCCATCGAAGAGACCGAAGCGGTGGTTCGTCGCCCCCCCCAGCCGGACCGCCTCCTTCGAGAGGGCGCGCATCCCCGGCGGCGTCTTGCGCGTGTCCAGCACCTTGAGCTTCGAGCCCCGCACTGCGGTCATCGCCTGCTGCGCCAGCGTGGCGATGCCCGACATGCGCTGGACAATGTTGAGCGCCGTGCGTTCGGCGGCCAGCAGCGAGCGCAGCCGACCGGAGACCTTCGCCGCCACGACCTTGGGCTTGATCTCGTCGCCGTCCCGCCGGAGGAACTCGACCTTCACCTCCGGGTCCACGTAGTAGAACACGCGGGCAAACGCATCCAGCCCAGCGAGCACGAGCTGCTCCTTCGCCAGCAGCTCGCCACTGCCCATCGCGTCCGGAGGAACCAGGGCGTTGGAGGTCACATCCCCCGCCGCCCCAAGGTCCTCGTCCAAGGCCAGCTCGATGAGGCGGTCGAGGTAGTCCTTCAAGATCGGTCTCCTTACCGCCGGGCCTTCTTGGCCGTGGACTTCTTCGCGGGTGCCTTCTTCGCCGCAGCCTTCTTGGCAGGCGCCTTCTTCGCCGCGACCTTCTTCGCCGGAGCCTTCCGCGTCCCAGCCTTCTTGGCAGCCGCCTTCTTGGCCGGAGCCTTCTTCGCCGCGACCTTCTTGGCAGGAGCCTTCTTCGCCGCAGCGGCCTTCTTCGCCGAAGCCTTCTTGGCCGGAGCCTTCTTGGCCGGAGCCTTCTTGGCCGGAGCCTTCTTGGCCGGAGCCTTCTTGGCCGGAGCCTTCTTGGCCGGGGCCTTCTTCGCAGGCGCTGAAGCGGGCTGAGCACTGCCCTCCCCGCCCTGCTTGGCCTTGTCGAACTCACGCTGGGCGTCGTCCACGAGCCCCATGCTCATGTACGCCACGCCCAGGTCCTCGTGGTCCTTGGCGGACAGGCCTTCCTTGGTGCTCTCGCGGAGCTTGTTCAGCGCGTCGGTGATCTGCGGGTTCACGACCTCCCCGCTGGCCTCGAGCTCTCCCTTCAGCTCCTTGCTCAGGTCCACGGCATCCGCCGTGGGGGCGCTTGGCGGCGCCACCTTCACCTGGGACGTCTGCGCATCAGGGAGCTTCTCCTCCGCTGCTTCAGGCGGGGTCTCTTCGGACATAGGTGCCTCCGGGGCCAGCCGATCGAGGTTCTCCTGCAGCTTTGTCTTGCGGGCCTTCAGCTCTTCCACGCGGGCCCGATCCTTCTCCACGACATCTGGCGGAGCCTTGGCGACGAAGTTCGGGTTCTCTAGCTTGCGCAGCACGCTCGCCAGTTCCTGATCCGCCCGCGCCAGCTCCTTACCCAAACGGTCTCGCTCCGCATCCACGT
Source organism: Hyalangium minutum (assembly GCF_000737315.1). Classification (GTDB taxonomy): domain Bacteria; phylum Myxococcota; class Myxococcia; order Myxococcales; family Myxococcaceae; genus Hyalangium; species Hyalangium minutum. The sequence goes on along the minus strand of NZ_JMCB01000004.1, from coordinate 47,006 downwards.
CGATGAGCCCGGCCAGCGGCACGTAGATCTCCAGCCCCGAGCCCACGTACGCCGCGGCCTGCACCGGCTTGCGGCCCGGAGCCTCGATGCGGACCTCGGACAGGCCCGCCAGCGGCAGCAGGTAGTTGCTGCACCGCTCCAGCGTGGCCCTCAGCGCCGCATCAGCGCTCTGCACGTGCGCCACCAGCTTGGCCGAGGGTGGCAAGTTACTCTCGCCGCGAATGGTGCGGATGCCCTCGATGGCCGCCACCACGGGCGCCATCTCCGTCTCCGCCGCGAAGTCCGCCAGCCGCGAGTCCGGCTCCGGGTACGGCGAGATCATGATCGAGTCCACCGACCGCGGGATCGGCAGCTTCTGCCAGATCTCCTCGGTGATGAACGGCATGAACGGGTGCAGCAGCCGAAGCATGCGCTCCAGGCAGAACACCAGCACCGCGCGGGTGCTGTCCTTGGACTTCTCGTCGTCGCCGTAGAGCGAGCCCTTGGACAACTCGATGTACCAGTCACAGAACTCGGACCAGAGGAACTGGTAGAGCGTGGAGGCCGCGTCCGAGAACGCGTACGTCTCCAGCGCCAGGCGCGTGTCCACGATGGCGCGCTGCAGCCGCGCGAGGATCCACCGGTCCGCCAGCGTCAGCTGGCGCTCCTTGATGGGGCGCGTGTCGAGCCGGAAGCCGCCCAGGTTCATCAGCACGAAGCGGCTGGCGTTCCACAGCTTGTTGCAGAACGCCTTGTAGCCCGCCACGCGATCCATGGAGAGCTTGATGTCGCGCCCCTGCTGCGTGAGCGAGGCGAGAGTGAAGCGCAGCGCGTCCGCGCCGAACGCCGGCATGCCCTGGGGGAACTTGTTGCGCAGCGTGGGGTTGAGGTTCTCCGCCTGAGACCCGAGGATGATGTCGAGGGGATCAATGACGTTCCCCTTCGTCTTCGACATCTTCTCGCCCTTCTCGTCGCGCACCATCGCGTGCAGGTACACGGTGCGGAAGGGCACATCCCCCATGAAGTGCAGGCCCATCATCATCATCCGGGCGACCCAGAAGAAGATGATGTCGTGGCCCGTCTCCATGACGGACGTCGGGTAGAAGGTCTTCAGCTCGGGCGTCTGCTCCGGCCAGCCCAGCGTGGAGAACGGCCACAGCGCGGAGCTGAACCAGGTGTCCAGCACGTCCGGATCCTGGGTGAAGTTCGTGCCGTTGCACTTGGGGCAGTGCGAGGGCTGCTGGCGCGAGACAATCGGCTCGGCGCGGTTGAAGTCCACGCCGCCCACGCGCACCGTGGGCGCACCCTCGGGCAGATCCGTGTCATCGCCCACGCGCGGGCTGCACGCCGTGCAGTAGTAGGCGGGGATCTGGTGGCCCCACCACAGCTGGCGGCTGATGCACCAGTCGTGGATGTTCTCCATCCACTGGAAGTAGGTGTTCGTCCATGACTCGGGGACGAACTTGGTGCGGCCCTGCGCCACCGCCTCAATGGCGGGCTTGGCCAGCGGCTCGATCTTCACCCACCACTGCATGGACAGCCGCGGCTCCACCACCGTTTGGCACCGCTGGCACTGGCCCACGGAGAGCGTGTGCGGCTCTTCCTTCTCCAGCAGTCCCTGCAGCGTCAGGTCCTCGAGGACCTTCTTGCGCGCCTCGTAGCGGTCCATCCCCGCGTAGGGCCCCGCTTCCTTGTTGGTGCGCGCGTTGTCATCGAAGATGGAGATCATCGGCAGGTTGTGCCGGAGCCCCGTCTGGTAGTCGTTGAAGTCGTGCGCCGGCGTCACCTTCACCACGCCCGTGCCGAACTCCATGCTGACCAGCTCGGCGTCCGCGATGATGGGGATCTCACGGTTGATCAGCGGGAGCACCACCGTGCCGCCCGCCAGCCCCTTGTAGCGCTCGTCATCCGGGTGGATGGCCACCGCGGTGTCGCCCAGCATCGTCTCCGGGCGGGTGGTGGCCACCGTGAGCGCCCGATCCGTCCCCTTCACCGGGTAGCGGATGTGCCACAGCGAGCCCTTCTTCCCCTCGTCGTGATCCACTTCGAGGTCGCTCAGCGCCGTATGGCACGAGGGACACCAGTTGATGAGCTTCTGGGCCCGGTAGATGAGCCCCTCTTCGTGCAGCCGGACAAAAACTTCGCGCACCGCGGCCGAGGACTTCTCGTCCATGGTGAAGCGCTCGCGCTCCCAGTCCAGCGAGGCGCCGAGGAACTGGTGCTGCTCGCCAATGCGCTTGCCGAACTTGTCCTTCCACTGCCAGACGCGCTTGAGGAACTCCGGGCGGCCCAGATCGTGACGGCTCTTCTTCTCCGTCTTCTTCAGCTCCTTCTCCACCACCATCTGCGTGGCGATGCCGGCGTGATCCGTGCCCGGCATCCAGAGCGCGTTGTAGCCGCTCATGCGCTTCCAGCGGATGAGCGTGTCTTCGATGGTGGCCGTGAGCGCGTGTCCCAGGTGCAGGCTGCCCGTCACGTTGGGCGGCGGCAGCACGATGGAGAACGGCGGCTTGTCGGATGTGGACTCGGCGTGGAAGTACTTCCGCTCCAGCCAGAACTTCGACCAGCGGGCCTCCACCTCGGTGGGCTCGTAGGCCTTGGACAGTTCAATGGTGTCAGTCATAAGAGGCCGGCCCAGTGGGCCGGCAGGCAATCAGGGTCGGATTACGGCAACTAGTGCTGCGTCTCTCGGTCCTTGATCAGCCGATCCAGCTCCTCGCGGATGATGGTCTCGGCGAGCTGGGGTACTACCTCCCAGGCGATCTTCTCGATGACCTCGCGGGAGGCCTTCGAGAGCGCCTCGCGCAACTGGGCCTCACCGCCATCCGCGGCCCGAGGCGCAGCACGGCCCGCTCCCACGTTGACTGGGGCACCGTGGGGCTCGGGCAGCGCGTCATCGAGAGAGAGAGACTCCACCTGCGGCTGCGGCTGCGGCGCGGCCTGAGGCGCGGGAGCTCCAAGACCGAATGGATCCGGCCTGCGCGGCTGTGCACCTGCAGGAGCAGATGGCAGCCCCGCGCCACCCGGCGGACGAGGAACGCCACCCGGCGCAGGAGGAACCCCAGGCCCCGGAGGACGCGCCATGCCCGGACCCGGCGGCATGCCCGGACCCGGCGGACGCGGCACGCCCGCAGCAGGCCCCGGAGGCATTCCAGGCCCTGGAGGACGCGCACCCGGCGCAGGAGGAACCCCTGGCCCCGGAGGACGCGCCATGCCCGGAGGCGCACCCGGCCCCGGAGGACGCGCACCCGGAGGAGCACCTGGCCCCGGCGGCATGCCCGGCCCCGGAGGACGCGGCACGCCCGCGGCAGGCCCCGGCGGCATTCCAGGCCCCGGAGGACGCGCACCCGGCGCAGGAGGCATCCCAGGCCCCGGAGGACGCGTCATGCCCGGAGGCGCACCCGGACCCGGCGGCATACCCGGGCCCGGAGGACGCGGCACGCCCGCAGGCCCCGGAGGACGCGGAGCCCCCGCGGCAGCGGCGGGAGGAGGAGGACCGGCCGGACGAGCAGCCGCAGGAGCCGCCGTCTGGGCAGTGATCTGCGTGGCGGCTGAGGCGGGCATGGTGTTCGACTTCTGCCCCACCAGGGCCTTCACCTTGTCGAGCAACACCTGGCTCTCGAAGGGCTTGGTGACGTGGTCGTCCGCGCGGGAGGCACGGGCGCGGTTCTCGTCGAAGGCCTCGAAGGTACCCGCCAGCAGCACCACGGGGATGTGCTGGGTGTTCGGGTCACTCTTGAGGGCCTCGCAGACCTCGTACCCGCTCTTGCCGGGCATCATCACATCCGCGAGCACCACGTCCGGGCGCAGCTCGCGGCAACGGGCAATCGCATCCAACCCGTTGTCCACTGCGGTCACCTGGAAGTCCTCGGTCGCAAAGATCATCCCAATGACCTTGCGGATGGTGAGCGAGTCGTCGGCGACCAGCAGATTCTTCGGCATCGGCGTCGGGCCTCGGGGGCATCAACCCCCAGAATTAATTGAAGAAACGGGAGCGAAGGCGAAGACATTCCACGCTCGCTGCACGCGGGGCAGCTTAGGGGTTGCCCTCCGGGGCAATCAAGAAAACATGTGCTGCAGGTCCAGGAAGAGCACAGGTCCGGTCAATCCGGGTGCACGGAACTCGCCAGGGACGTCGGTGGGCTCGAAGCGTGGGAGCACGCCGAGGACACGGGTGGCACACAGCCCCACGTTCTGGCCCGCCATCTCCGTGAGCACGAAGAAGGCCTCCACCCCGGCCGTCCCCCCCAGCATCGCCGGCACCGAGAAGATAGGCCACAGCACCTGGGCATGGGGGAATACCCCCGCCACCGCCCCGCGCTGCACGGGTAACCGGCTGAAGGCCTCACCCTGAGTGACGACCTGGGACACCAAGCTCAGCGGCAGACCGAACAGGCGGCCCTGGGACTCGAAGACGAGCGCCCGCTCCGGAGCACTCTCCATGAGGTGCACGGGCCGGGGGGTGCCTGCGGAGGGCTTGGGGACGCCGCGCTGCGGCAGCGACTCGGCGATGAGCTCCAGGTAGAGCCGCCCCTTGTGGAGGACGGCGCCCCGGCTCAGCGGGACGAGCGCCTCGCCCAGCCCCGCGGGCAGCAGGAAGAACGGCGCGTGCGCCACGTCCGCCACCTCCACCACCGAGCGGACCCGCACCGCCAGCGTGGGGCTCACATCCAACACCACCACCATGCCCTGCCCCTTCTCGGGGGCGCCGCCGAGCAGCACGGACAGATCCTTCACCTCGAGCATGCCTCGCAGGCTGGTGCCATCACTGCCCGGCAGGGCCACCTCCATCACCGAGGTAGCCTCCAGGGCATAGCGCGTCTCACCCGCCTCGACGAGCAGACACAACCGGCGTCCGCTTTCGAATGGAGCCACGGGGAGGGAGGCTAGCAGCCCCGAGGGCATTGATGGTAAGCGGAAGACAATGGCGCAGATCCTGCTAGTCGACGACGAGAAGATGGCCCGGACCCTGTACGGGGACTATCTGCGCGCCGCCGGCCACACCGTCGTCGCCGTGGGAAGCTTCGAGGAGTTCCGCGAAGCGCTCAATGCCGACACCTATGACGCGGTGGTCACGGACCTGATCCTTCCTGGCACCGACGGCATGGAGGTGCTCCGCTACAGCAAGGAGCGCTACCCGGGCGTCGAGGTGGTCGTCATCACCGGCCTGGACAAGGTGGATCCCGCCGTGCGTGCCATCAAGAGCGGCGCGGCCGAGTACCTCGTGAAGCCGGTGGCCCCGGAGGCGCTCGAGCACGCCGTGCGCCGCGCCCTCACCACGAGGGATCTGCTGCGCGAGAACGCCTCACTGCGCCAGTACGTCTCTCTGTTGGAGATGGGGCAGCGCATCGCCACCACCCTGGATCGCGAGCGGCTCGCGCTGGCCGTGGCCAGTGCGCTCGAGGCGCAGACGCAAGCCCAGGGCGTGTTGCTGCTGCTGCGCGAGGGCGGCCCGCTGAAGGTCCATGGCCACAACGGCATGGCCCCCGAGCTGGTGACGGAGCTCGAGCCCATCCTCTGCTCCCAGCTCCAGGGCATCCGTACGCCCCGCTCGCTGGACTCGCTGCCCGGGGACTTCGAGCACGTGATCGCCTTCCCCGCGAGCGACGCGGACCTGTCCCTGGGCCAGATCGTCCTGTTCTTCTCCCGCCCGCCGCCGGAGAACGTGCCCGAGGTGGCCGGGTTCCTCTCGCGCCACTACGCCATGGCGCTGCGCAACATGGGGCGCTTCAGCGAGGTGGAAGATCTGGCCTACATGGACGATCTCACCCACCTCTACAACATGCGCTACCTCCACCTGGTGCTGGACCGGGAGGTGAAGGCCTCGCAGCAGACGGACATCCCCTTCAGCCTGCTCTTCATGGACCTGGACCACTTCAAGGCCGTGAACGACACGCACGGCCACCTGGTGGGCTCGCGCCTGCTGGTGGAGGTGGGGCGCGTGCTCAAGGGCTGCGTGCGCGAGCGGGACGTGGTCGTCCGCTACGGAGGGGACGAGTACGTGGTGCTGCTGCGCAACACGGATTCGGGTGGCGCCCTCAAGGTGGCCGAGCGCATCCGCCGCACCATGGAGAACCACCACTTCATCCCGCGCGAGGGCATCTCCCTCTCCCTGACGACGTGCGTGGGAGTGGCCAGCTTCCCCGAGCATGCGCGCGACAAGGGCGCACTGCTGGACATGGCCGATCGCGCCATGTACCGCGGCAAGCGCGGCACCCGGAATGTTGTCTACATGGCAGCGCTGGACCAGGAGGCCCTGCCCGCCGAGCGCAAGGTGGCGGGCTAGGCGCTCCCGTTCGCCGCCCGGAAGCTCAGCGGCGCAAGTTGCCCACGGTCAGCTGCTTGGGGAGCGGAGGCTCGGCGGCCCTGCCCCCTCCCCCGCCCTCGCCCACCGACTCCACGTCCTCGTGCGGAGCCCCGCTGACGATGAGCTGGTACTTCCGCGAGGCCTCCGAATCATGCTTGGCCTGCTGGGGATCCAGCCGGGCAATGAGCTGCCAGAAGAGGGCCGCGTGCTCGCGCTCCTCGTCCATCACGTGCTGGAGGATGGCCTTGGCCTCCTCATTGTCCGTGGCCTCGATGTGGGCGGCATAGAGGTTGATGGCGTCCAGCTCCGCCTCGATGTTGAGCCGGATGGAGCGCGCCAGCTCGGAGTCCGTGAGCTTGCGGGGGGGCACCACCGAGTGGAACGGATTGGTCTGCGGCATGTCAGCCTCCAGGGCCCCGGCCGGGGCGACCCGGGCGGGGGTGGCAGCATCCGCAGGCTTCGGCCTCCGGTCAACGGATTCCGCGTGTGTTGCGTTGCGCATGGACACAGGGTCCGCCATGCTCGGGGGTGAATGGAGACTCCTGCCCCGCTCGCTCATCTCCTGCAAGCCTTGGAGGTTGGTGACCTGGCAACGGCAAAGGCCGCGGCCGCGGCCCTGCAGCGCTCGGGGCCTGGCTCGACCCAGCTGGCCGCCGAGGTGCTGCACGAGCTGCGCCAGCCCCTGCTAGGGGTGAAGGCCTACGCCCAGCTGCTGGCGGAAGAGACCGGCACCGTAGGCCCGCTCAAGCTGCTGCTGGCCCAGGTGGAGCGGATGGAGCAGATCATCTCTGACTTCGTCCGCCTCTCCAGCGACCGGACGGCGCCCCAGCAGCGCCTGTCGCTGGCCACCCCCGTGTGGGCCGCGGCCAAGCTCTTCTCGCTCAACCCGGACTCCGCCCGCATCTCGCTGGAGGTGGAGGCCCCGGAGACCATCACCGTTCAGGGCAACGCCCGGCTCCTGGAGCAGCTCACCCTCAACCTGCTCAACAACGCGCGCGACGCCATGGGCGGCCGGGGGCGCATCAAGGTGCTGCTGACGCTGGAGGGCAGCGCACCCGTCCTGTACGTGGCGGACTGGGGCCCCGGCATTCCCCGGGAGATGCGGGAGAAGATCTTCGAGCCCTACGTCTCCAGCAGCAAGCGCGGCACGGGGCTGGGGCTCGCGGTGTGCAAGCGGATTGCCCAGGAACACCGGGCGCAGATCAGCCTGGCGCCCACGGACACGCTGCCGGACCAGCCGCCGCCTTCCACCGTCTTCCGAATCTCCTTCCCCGCAACTGTCGAGGTGCCCACCACCCAGCGCAAGCGAGTGCTCATCGTCGATGACGAGAGCATCATCCGCATGGTCTTCCGGGACCTGCTGGGCAAGGAGTTCGAGGTGCTCGAGGCGGGCACGGCCGAGGAAGCGCTCGATCTGCTGCGCAACGAGCGCGTGGACCTCATCGTCACCGACAAGAACCTCCCGGGCCTGTCCGGCCTGGCGCTGGCTCAGCAGGCGCGGATGATGAACCCGCAGGCCCGCATCCTGTTGATGACGGGCTACCCCTCGCTGGGCACCACGCAGGAGGCGCTGGAGCTGGGGGTGATGGACTACCTGCTCAAGCCCTTCGACGACATCCGCCAGGTGCGTGCCCTCATCCGCGCGGCCATCGCCTCGCCTCCGGCGCAGCCCCGGACGGCCACCGGGCGGCGCGTGGACGTCATCGACGACAACGCCACCTCCTCGCGCACCGTCATGGAGGCGCTCACCCGCCTGGGACTGGAGCCGCGGCTCATTAGCACCACGGAGATCGCCGCGATGGAGCCTCCCATGGCGGTGGTGGTGAGCTGGGACTTCACCCCGGCGTACGGCCGCAAGGCGCTGGAGCTGGGCAAGGCCCTGGCCCAGGGCGCGCCCTTCATCGTCCTGGTGGAGCACCTCACCATGGAGACGACGCTGGACTCGCTGCGGGCCGGCGCCATCGCCTGCCTGCCTCGGCTCTTCTTCGACGCGCCCGCGCTCAGCCGCGAGCTGTCCCGCGCCCTGAAGCTGGGCACGCCCTGAAAAAGCAACGGCCCCGGGCCTCTCTCGAGGACACCGGGGCCGACTACCGAGGACGGCCACCGGAGCGGCCGTCCCGAGCCCTAGCGGCTCAGTAGTCCATGTCGTCGCCGCCGTAGTCCGGCATGCCGCCGCCGGCGCCAGCGCCGCCGCCCTTGGACTTCTTCTTCGGCTTGTCGGCCACCATGGCCTCGGTGGTCAGCAGCAGCGAGGCCACGGAGGCCGCGTTCTGCAGCGCGGTGCGCTCCACCTTCGTCGGGTCGATCACGCCGGCCTTCTCCAGGTCCTCGTAGACCTCGGTGCGAGCGTTGAAGCCGAACGCGCCGGTGCCCTCCTTGACCTTGTTGATGACCACGGCGCCCTCGCAGCCCGCGTTGCTGGAGATCTTCCGCAGCGGCTCCTGCAGGGCCTTCTTGATGATCTCCACGCCGAAGTCCTGCTCACCGCCGAGCTTCAGCTTGTCGAGCGCAGGCAAGGTGCGCAGGTAGGCCACGCCGCCGCCGGGGACGATGCCCTCCTCCACGGCCGCGCGGGTGGCGTGCAGCGCGTCCTCCACGCGAGCCTTCTTCTCCTTCATCTCGGTCTCGGTGGCCGCGCCCACGTTGATCACCGCCACGCCGCCCACGAGCTTCGCCAGGCGCTCCTGGAGCTTCTCGCGGTCGTAGTCGCTGGTGCTGCTCTCGATCTGCGAGCGGATCAGCTTGATGCGGCCCTCGATCTCGCTCTTCTTGCCGGCGCCGTCCACGATGGTGGTGTTGTCCTTGTCCACCGTGACGCGCTTGGCGCGGCCCAGATCATTGAGCGTGAGCGTCTCGTACTTGTGGCCCAGCTCCTCGCTGACGACCATGCCGCCGGTCAGCGTGGCGATGTCCTTGAGCAGCTCCTTGCGGCGATCGCCGAAGCCCGGAGCCTTCACGGCGGCCACGTTCAGCACGCCGCGGATCTTGTTCACCACCAGGGTGGCCAGGGCCTCGCCCTCGATCTCGTCAGCGATGATCAGCAGGGGCTTCCCGCTGCGCGCCACCTGCTCGAGGATGGGGATCATGTCCTGCATCGACGAGACCTTCTTCTCGCTGATGAGCAGGTAGGGGTCGTCGAAGACGACCTCCATGCGCTCGCGGTTCGTCACGAAGTACGGAGAGACGTAGCCGCGGTCGAACTGCATGCCCTCCACCACGTCGAGGGTGGTCTCCAGGCCCTTGGCCTCCTCGACGGTGATGACGCCCTCCTTGCCCACCTTCTCCATCGCGTCCGCGATGATGTTGCCGATGGTCTCATCCCCGTTGGCGGAGATGATGCCCACCTGGGCAATGGCCTTCTTGTCGGCGGTGGGCTTGGAAAGCTTCTTCAGCTCGGCCACCACCACCTCGACGGCCTTGTCGATGCCGCGCTTGAGGTCCATGGGGCTGTGGCCGGCGGCCACCAGCTTGAGGCCCTCCTCATAGATGGCCCGGGCAAGCACCGTGGCGGTGGTGGTGCCGTCGCCGGCCTTGTCGGAGGTCTTGCTGGCGACCTCCTTCACCATCTGGGCGCCCATGTTCTCGAACTTGTTCTCGAGATCGATCTCCTTGGCGACGGTGACGCCGTCCTTGGTGACCGTGGGGGAACCAAAGCTCTTCTCAATGACCACGTTGCGGCCCTTGGGCCCCAGCGTGACGGCCACCGCGTCCGACAAGATCCGGACGCCGCGCAGGATGGCCTCCCGGGCGGACTGGTGGAAGAAAATCTCCTTCGCTGCCATCGTAACCTCCTGAAACTACATGGAAATGGGAATTTGGGGCCGTTAGCACTCGGCCTCGGCGAGCGCCAAAATAAGGGCCGCACGGGGGATGTCAACACGGAAAGCCGAGGGTGTAGACGGTAGGACGGCTGGAAGGTCCTCGGGCCTACTCGGCGAAGCGGACCAGCGTCAGGAGCTGGCCCATGTCCACCGGCTTCTGGAGCATCATGGCCACGCCCCTGCGCAGGCCCTTGTCGGTGGTGGCCACGTCCGGGGAGGCGGTGATGAGGAGCACGGGGATCTCCGTAAAGCGGGGATCCGCCTTGAGCATCTCGGTGAAACGGATGCCATCCACGTGGGGCATCAAATAATCGGTGATGATGAGCTCCACGGGCTGGCGCTCCATGACGTCCAAGGCCTGGAGGGCGTCGCCGGCCGAATAGACCGTGTAGCCGTTCCCCTCCAAAAACTGGGAGAGACTGGCGCACAGGCTGAGGTCATCATCGACGACGAGGATGTTCACGAAAGGGACACCTGTCCCTGGGGACTCAGGGAAAGAGCGAAAGTAACAACCGCTCCCTGCGTTGACAACGTACAGAGGGACCTGGATATGAGGCCGCTCATGATGGGGAAGCGGGAGAAACGCTCATTGCCGGGGGACTCGGAGCAGCGCCTGGAACAGATCGCCGCGGCGTTCGACGCCGAGGATCTGGAAGGCGCGCTGGAGAAGACACAAGCGCTGCTGAAGGAGGCGCCAGGGCAGCCGGAGGCGCTGCACTATCGAGCGGCAGCGCTCGCGGGGCTTGGGCGCCAGGAAGAAGCGGTGCAAGCGTATCAACAGGCTTTGGAGGCGAGCCCAGAGGATCTGGAGCTGATCCTGGAGATGGCGGACTTCCTCCTCTGCCGGATGGGAGAAGATCGCGACGCGGTGGAGGAAGGGCTCACCCTGTGTGGCCGTGGGCGGAAGCTGGCGGAACGAGCGGACGATGTAGAGCATGTGTACGAGTTCCTCCTCTTGGAAGGGATGGGCCTGAACCAGATGGGCGAGTGCACCCAGGCGCTGGAGAGCCTGGAGGAAGCGCTCGGGCACATGCCGCGCTCGATCGATGCGCAGGTGGAGCGAGCCATCGCGCTGTTCGAGCTGTGCCGCTTCAAGGAGTCGCAGGCGTCCTTCGAGAAGGTGCTGAAGGACACGCCGGACGAGGCCTGGGCGCACCACTACCTGGGGCTGATAGCGGAGCGGCGCGGGGATGCGAAGGAGGCCAAGAAGCGGTTCGGGAAGGCGCAGGCGTTGGCGCCGCAGGAGTTCCCGCCGCCGGTGTCGTTGGCGGAGCCGGAGTTCGATCAGGCGCTCGAGTCGGCGGTGAAGGCGCTTCCAGAGCACGTGAAGGGCTACCTGGACAACGTGACGATCTCCGTGGAGGACATCCCGTCGGATGAAGAGCTGATGGATCAGACCCCTCCCCTGTCGCCATGCATCCTGGGGGTGTTCCGGGGAACGCCGGTGGGCGAGCGGAGCGTGACGAACGCGTACGATCACTTCCCGGCGGCGATCGTGCTGTACCAGAGGAACCTGGAGCGCTTCGCGAAGACGCGCGAGGAGCTGATCGAGCAGATCGGCATCACCGTGATGCACGAGGTGGGGCACCTCGTGGGGCTGGACGAGGACGACCTCTGGGAGCGCGGGCTGGACTGAGCAGCGCAGCCCTCTCCCGCAAATAAAAAGGGGACCGCGTGGTGACGCGGTCCCCGGAGCTGCCTCCAGCGCGCGTTACAGGGACTGGAGGAACTTGATCAGCGCATCCCGGTCCGCAGCGGACATCCTCACGAAGGACTGCTTGGAGGCCTCGCCCTCACCGCCGTGCCAGAGGATGGCCTCGGAGAGGTTGCGAGCGCGGCCGTCGTGCAGGTAGGCCTCGCCGCCGCTGACGCCCGCCGTCCAGCCGATGCTCCACAGGGGAGCGGTGCGCCACTCGGAGCCCGAGGCCGTGCCCTCCGGCAGGTTGTCCGCCAGCCCCGAGCCCATGTCGTGCAGGAGCAGATCCGTGTACGGACGGATCGTCTGGCTGCGCAGCTCGGAGTTCGGGTGGTAGGGGCTCGTAGGCAGGCTGGCCGTGTGGCACTTGGAGCAGCCGGCGCTCTGGAAGAGCGTCTCGCCGCGCTGCGCCTGCGTGTCGTTGAGGTTGCGCCGGGCATTGACGCCCAAGAGAGAGATGTAGCGGACGAGCTTGTCCAGGTCCGCGTCACTCAGCTCTGTGCTGGTGCCCGTGCAGCCCTGCTGGGACGAGCCGCAGTCCAGCGACCTGTACACGGACGTGGTGACGCCCATGTCGCCATTGAGCGCATCGGCGACCTGGTGGCGCACCCGCGCCAGGCTCGCCTTCCAGCCGAAGCGGCCCATGCGGGTCTGGCCCGTCTGGGGGTCCACCACGGTGCTCATGCGGCCAGAGATGCCGTCGCCGTTGGCGTCATTGGGATCGGCCAGGGCGAAGATGGCGCTCTCGGGCACCGCCTCCAGCAGGCCCAAGCCCACCAGCTGCGGCGTCATGCGCGCCGAGTAGTTCGTGGGGATGACGTTGCTGAAGGCGTAGACGGGCTTGCGCAGCTGGTAGGCCGTGCCATCCGAGAAAGTGCCATTGGTCGTGGTCCACGAGGTGATCTTCACATCCGCCTCGGGGGTGCCACTGACAGAGCGCGGCTGCAGCTTGGCGCCCAGCTGCGGATCCGACACGTTCGTGGAGCCGCTGAGCTTGCCCACCTTGACCACGAGGTTGGTCAGCGTGGTGTTGGTGGCAGGAGGCAGGCCGCGGCCGTTGTTCACGTGGCAGGCCACGCACGAGCGCGCGATGTAGCTGTTCCCCAGCTTGTTCGCCTGCTCGGTGAACACCGGGTTGTCCGCCTCGGAGTGAGCGCCCGTACCGAAGTCCGTGTGGTGGATCCGGCGGCCCTCGACGAACGTCTGAGTGTTGACCGGGGCCAGGTTCAGCGCCATCTGCATGAAGCGCTCGGCCGGCTCGTTCGAATACGGGTAGTTCTGCGTGGTCCGTCCGCCCGCCCACGCGGTCTCCGGCAGGGGGAAGGAGTCGAGCGTGGAGCCGACGCCCTCGAAGGGCACGATGCCGCCCTGGCCCACGATGTACAGCCACGCCCCCGAGTAATAGTTGAAGCGGCCGTCCACCGGTTGCTTCAGGAAGACGCCGATCTCGATCTCCATGCGATCGCCCACCCGGATGGCACGCCCCTCCTTGGCGTTGTAGTTGACGCTGGCGGTGTAGAGGTAGTCGTTCACGCGGGTGAAGGTGCCGTTGTGGAAGTACTCCGCGACGGTGTTGAGGCCCCGGAAGAACGCGCGGAAGTTCGTGCCGTCGTGTGGGTAGACGGTGTGCATGTTGACGGTGATCTGGCTGCCGCCCTTGGCCACCTCGTCGATGATGTCGACGTAGAAGGTACGGTTGACGAAGTACTTGCCCAGGAAGTGGTCATACGCCTGGAACTGGGACTCGCGGGCATGGCGATCGCGCACGCGCTCGCCCACGTGGGTGATGATCGCCGTGGAGGTGTTCTCCACCAGGGCCGGCTCCAGCGGGGTGGTGCTGTTGAACAAGGGGACCGCGCTGCCAGTAGGGCCACCGGTACCCGCGTCCGGAGTGCCCGTGCCCGCGTCCGGAGTTCCGGAGCCCGCATCGGGAGTGCCCGTGCCCGCGTCCGGAGGCGACGAGGAGCCATGGGTATAAGTGGCCGTGGCGGTATCGAAGGCGCAGTTACAGGCGGCGTCCCAGTACGTGAAGTTGTAGGTGACGACGCTGCCACTGGTGAGACCCGTCACCGTGTACTGGTTCTGCGAGCCCACGAGCGTCATCCGAACGTTGACCTGGCCCCCATTGTTGACCCGGTAGTGGATGTCCGCCCACGAGGTGCTGTTGATATAGAAGAGGGCCGAGCTGGCCCCCGAGCTCTGGGCTCCATAGGTGGGCGCGGCGAGGCTCTCGCCCGCTCCCAGGATGCCCATCAGCAACACGACGGCGACTCCCAACGATTTATGGATCATGGCCTTCCTTCTCGGCCCATGGAGATCCAGCCCCGGAGCCGATCAAGGGTTGAGTCAACTGACGCAATGCAGCGCTTGGAACCGTGCCTCTGAAGACAGACTCACAGGGCGCAACGCAGCCCAGGTCATTCCAACGGCAGGAGACCCTTCGGCACTTTTCTGGAACCGAGTGTAAAGCGTCTTTTCCAGGGAGTAAAGCGCTTTATGAAAGCGCATTCAAAAACTCATGCCACCTTTTGCCATCACCGCATAAAATTATGCGTGGGAGCGCAAAACTGCCTTTTCAATTTGTGGCTTTATGCGTCAAACACCTCTGGATCTGACAGCGCTTTCTTATCGAGCGCATCGTTGACGGAGGGGCATTGGCCGGGCAGTAGAGTCGAGCGTGGTAGGGCCTCCGGATCTGGTGGCCGGCCCGGTCTTCAAAACCGGTGAGGGGCCGTGAGAACGGTCCCTGGTGAGTTCGATTCTCATGCCCTACCGCCACTATTTCCCCCTAATACCCGAATCCCGGGGATGACAAGCTTCCGTCCACTATGTGACGATGCGCGCCGATCATCCCCTGTGCGTGGGAGCGGCGCTCATGCCGCCTCGCGCCTGCGCGGAACGGCACCCAAGAGAGGTGAAACCAGATGGACGTCCTCATCGTCGGAGCAGGCCCCGGAGGCTTGTTGTCCGCCATCAACCTGGCAGGGCTCGGGCTGAAGGTGACCGTCGTGGAGAAGGATCCGGTCCCCGGCGGCCGCATGAAGGGCCTGACCCTCGGCGAACAGAACGAGTACACGATCGACACCGGGCCCACCATCTTCCAGGTCCCCGAGATCCTCTTCAAAACCTTCGAGCGCGCCGGCAAGCGGCTCGAAGACTATGTGACCCTGCTGCCCGTGGAGCCGATGAGCCGTACCTGGTTCTGGGATGGCACGTACATGGACTCCTTCCGCGACACGGAGCGCATGGCCGCGGATCTGGCCCGCTTCGGCCCCGACAAGCCCGCAGCCCTCAAGCGCTGGGTGGCCGATGCCGAGGAGAAGTACCGCTTCATCTACGGCAAGTTCGTTGCCACCCCAGCCGACTCGCTCCCCGGGTACATCGTGCCGTGGCTGTGGGGACCCAACCTGCGCTTCAAGCCCTGGCAGACGCTCTACTCGCACTTCAACGATTACTTCAAAGACGACCGCATCACCTACGGGTTCGCCTTCTCCTCCAAGTACCTGGGGCTGCACCCCACCACCGCCACCAGCCTCTTCTCCATCGTCCCCTACCTGGAGCTGGCCTTCGGCGTGTGGCACCCCAAGGGCGGCTTCCGTGCGATGGCGCAAGGGATGATGAAGTGCGCGCAGGATCTGGGCGTGGAGTTCCGGATGGGCACGCCCGTCTCCCGCATCTGGGTCGAAGAGGGCAAGGCGCGCGGCGTGGAGCTGAGCTCGGGCGAGCGCCTGAAGGCAGACACCGTGGTCGTCAACGCGGATCTGCCCTACGCCGCCAAGAACCTCCTGGACGCGCGCTGGCGCAAGGGCCGCATGACCGATGGCTTCCTGGACAAGGCCCGGTACTCGCCCAGCCTCTTCATGCTCTACCTGGGCCTGGATCGCGTCTATGACGTGCCTCACCACCAGATCTCCTTCTCCGCCAACGGCCTGAAGAACGATCTCGCGAAGCTCGAGGACACGACGGTGGACACCGAGGATCCGCCCTTCTACGTCTGCAACCCGTGCGTCACGGATCCCTCCGTCGCGCCGCCGGGACACTCCACGCTCTACGTCACGATCCCCACGCCCCACACCGGCCACCCGGTGGACTTCAAGCAGGCCGAGCGGATACTCAACGAGCGCGTCCCCGAGCTGCTCACCAAGGTGGGCATCCACGACATCACCAAGCACATCCGCGCCCGGCGCTCCTGGACCGCGGAGACCTGGCGGGATGACTTCAACGTGTTCCGCGGCGCCGTCTTCAACCTGGCCCACACCATGGACCAGCTCGGGCCGCTGCGCCCTCGGGTGAAGAACACGGAGGTGAGCGGGCTGTACTTCGTGGGCGGCGGCACCCACCCCGGCAGCGGACTGCTCGCAATCATGGAGAGCGCCAACATCGCCGCGGACTACATCTCGCGCGACGCGGGCAAGGGACCGCTCAAGAGCTGGCCCTACGTGCCGCCGGTGCAGCACGCCCCCGCGGCGAAGTAGTCCGTGGCTTCTGTCTTCCCTCCCCCCAGGCTCTGGAGGAGTTCATATGCTGTCGCCTGCACCCCAAGTTCCTTCCACTCCGAGGAGGCCCAGCGGCCCCAAGGGTCACTGGCTCCTGGGTAGCATCCTCGAGTTGCAGAAGGACCCACTCGGCTTGCTCTCACAAGGGTTCGCCGAGTACGGCGAGGTCATCTCCTACCGGATGGGCCCGATCCGGGTGACCTACTTCACCCACCCGGACCACGTGAAGCACATCCTGGTGGAGCGCCCCACCATCTACGGCCGCAGCAAGCTGCTGCGCAGGGCCGAGCCCATCCTCGGCAAGGGGCTCATCACCAACGACGGGGAGTCCTGGAGACGCCAGCGAAGGCTCGCCCAGCCCGCCTTCCACCGCGAGAGGCTGGCCGTCCTGGTGGACCAGATGGTCCAGGTGATGGGCGCCCATCTCCGAAACTGGGACGCCCTGCCCGACGGCACCGTCCTGGACATCATGCCGGAGATGACGCGGCTCACCCTCTCCATCACCACGCGGACGCTCTTCAGCAGTGACGCCTTCAACGGGACCGTCAACCCCGGGGCCGCGGAGCTCGAGGACGCGATGTACAGCGCCACCCACGAGAACAGCGCACGGCTCCTGTCCGCCAACCCGCTGCGGATGTTCCTGCCGACCAAGGCCAACCGCGAGTTCGACAAGAACATGGCCATGCTGAACCGCGCGGTGCTCGGCCTCATCGAGGCCCGGCGCAAGCAGGCTCAGCCTCCGCAGGATCTGCTCCAGATGCTGCTGGAGGCCCGCTACGAGGACACGGGCGGGGGCATGAGCGACGCGCAGCTCCGCGACGAGCTGATGACGCTCATCGTCGCCGGGCATGAGACCACCACGTTCGCGCTGGGGTGGACGTGGTTCCTGCTGGGCAGCCACCCCGAGGTCTGGGAGAAGCTCCAGGCCGAGGTCGACTCGGTGCTCGAGGGCCGCGTGCCCACCGCGCAGGATCTGCCGAAGCTCCGGTACACGGCCATGGTCATCGATGAGTCCATGCGCCTGTACCCCCCTGTCTGGAGCTTCCCCCGCGAGGCCATGAGCGACGACGTCATCGGGGGCTACCTGGTGTCCAAGGGAGACATCATCACCCTCAGCCCCTACCTCACCCACCGCCACCCCGCCGTCTGGGAGGAGCCCGAGAAGTTCAACCCGGAGCGCTTCAGTCCCGAGCGTTCCGCCGGGCGCCCCCGGCTGGCCTTCTTCCCGTTCGGCGGGGGCATGCGCATGTGCATCGGGACGAACTTCGCCTCGATGGAGATGCAGATCATCCTGGCCATGATCGTGCAGCGCTACCGGGTGCAGTACACCGAGCAGAAGCCGCCCCCCTTTGTGGTCGGCGTCAACCTGCGCCCGGACACGGTGCCTCTGAAGCTGTACCGGCGCGCCGCGGCAGCCTAGCACGCGGCGGCCTGGCGCGGGGCGGCCTAGCGCGGGGCGCCCCCATCGGGGAGATCGTAGTTCTCGCGCCTGGAGCACTGCTCCGCGCAGTGATCCCCGCCGCAGTCACGCAGCGGCTGGATCGAAGCGAGGCCGTCCGGATGCTCGCCAATGCACTCCTGCGCGCACTCCAGGTCTCCGGGCTGGCAGTTGTTGCGCACGCAGTGCACCAGCGTCCAGCACTCCCGGTTCTCGAAGCAGCCGCTCATCGCCTGGCCACAGTAGGTGGCATTGCACTCCAAGCACGAGTCGATAATCCGCGCCGGAAACTGGCAAGCGGGAGAGCACTGCTTGGTGGTGCAGTGGGCGGCGGGGAAGAACTTCGGCACGCTCTGGGGGCGCGCCAGGACGCAGTTCCAGACGCACCACTTGTCCCTGTCCCCGCACTTCTGCGCGCACTCGAACGTCTCGCGGCAGGTGGGGTCACTCAAGCAGGCTTGGCTCTTCTCCGCGCACGTTCCGGCCAGGCACGAGTCACAGGTCTGCGGAGCCTGAGCTTGCACGGCGGTGGAGCTGCTGTCCGTGGCGCAGGAGACGAAGATCAGCCCCGTCAAGAGCACAGAGGCGGAGAGGAGGAGAGCAACTTGAACAGGGTGGTGGCGCATGGGATCCGGATTGGGAGAGGAAGTCAGCACAGGTATCAATCGTTGACGTACTTCATCAGGAGGGCCTTGATCAAAGTGACGCGGGCGCGCGTCCGCTACTTCGCCGTCCGAGCTTTGAGCTCCCCAATGGTCTGGCGGATGCCGTCCTCGTAGGACGTCTTCTTCACGTTCCCGAGCTTCACGCGCAGCTTGGAGTCGTCCAGCACCAGGGGGGTCTCCTGCCACTGGTACATCATCTCAAACAGCTCGCGCATGAAGGGATCGAAGAGGCCAATCATGCGCACCAGCCCCGAGCCCGCCGCCCGGAACTTCGGCTTGCGGCCCGCCGCCTCGAAGAGCTGGGTGACGAACTGACGCTGAGTGATGGTGCTCGCCCCACCGCAGTGCCAGACCTCGCCCCAGACGTCATCGCGAAGGGCCAGGTCCACCAGCACCGGTCCCGCGTCCGGGATGTAGATGAACTCGTGGGGCAGATCGATGTTGCCCACCAGGTTCGCCGCCTTGCCGGCCACCGCCGCCTGAGCCATGCCGATGGCAAAGCTGTACTCCGCGTCCGCCCCGTAGAAGTCCGGGAAGCGCACCACCAGTCCCTGCAGCTTGCCCTGGGCATGTGCCTCCAGCAGCAGATCCTCCTGCTGCTTGCGCAGTTGGCCCTTCTTCGTGTGCGGCTCGCGCGGGTGATCTTCCTTCACGGGCGAGGTGCGGGGCCGGCCGTAGGGATAGACGTTGGTGGCCAGGACGATCCGCTTCACGCCCTCGGCCACCGCACCGTCGATGGACGCGCGCATCATCGGCGGCAGCCGCTCGAACTCGGTGTAGGTCACCCCCGCGGTATGGATGAGCGTGCTCATGCCCCGGGAGGCCTTGCGCGCTCCCTCCACCGTCATGAGATCCGCCTCCACGAGCTCGGCGCCAGGGTAGTCCTTGAAGGCTGCCTCCAGCCGGGCCTTGTTGCGGCCCACGGCACGAAAGGGAATGTTGCGCTGCCGAAGTGCCGCAGCCACCGCCTTTCCAACGGCCCCCGCTGCACCCAAGATCGCGATCGTCACGTTTCTCTCCTGTACTTCATTCCACTTATAGTTCACCTGGGCCCCGTCATCGGCATTCGCGAGCCGGAGCGGGCTCCAGCACCCAAGGGAGTCCTTCATGAAACGGCGCGCCCTGCACCGCGCAACCTTCACCCTGGCGGGGATCTACAACATCCTCTGGGGGCTCTACGCCCTGGTGGATCAACAGTGGCTCTTCCGCTTCGCGGGCATGCAGCCCCTCAACCACCCCGGCATCTTCGCAGGGCTGGGCGTCGTCGTGGGCTGCTTCGGTATCATCTACCTGGAGGTGGGACGGAATCCTGAGCAGGGCTTCGTCCCCGCCGCGGCGGGGATGCTGGGCAAGCTGCTGGGGCTGCCCTCCATCGGGCTCGTCCTCCGTGGAGATTGGCCCCCTGCCTCCATCGTGCTCACCCTCACCAACGACGTCATCTGGCTGGTGCCCTTCGGGCTGTACCTCTACGACGCGTGGCCCTTCTGGCGTGGCACCCGCAAGAGCGAGGCCCTGCCGACGAAGATCGCCTGATCCACCCCCGGCCGCAGCGGGCTCAAGCGGCCAGGGCACGAAGCTCCCCGAGGGCGCGCTCGAACACCTGGCGGCCCCACTCCTCGGGCACGCGAGGGAGGCTGTAGGTGAAGTTCAACTGCATGCGCCCCTGGTAGGTCGCCACGGTGAGCACAGGGGCGGTTCCCCAGCCATGGCTCGCCAGGGAGAAATGGACACCGTCCAAGGCGAGCGGGCCGTACTGGCCGGGGATGTCCACCTCCCGGAGGTTGGACACCGCGGCGGTGACCGGGGGCGCGCTGCTCGCGGCGGTCTTCACGTCCCAGCCCTTCTGTACGCGGCTCTGGAAGTGGGTGGCAGCGACGATGGTGCCGTCCTCCCGCATGGTGCGCAGGCGCTCCCCCACCTCGCGCGCCAGGGGCCAGATCTCCGCCGAACGGTCGACGCGGTGGAAGCTCAGCCCCATCCCCAGGAAATAGCCCACGGCGCCTGGGGCCACGGACTCCTGGAACATGTCCCGCAGATCAACGGGCGAATAGCAGCTCAGGAAGCGCGGCTTGGAGGAGTGGGTGAGGCCGTCGAGCTGGGCCGCCGCCGCCCGGAGCATGGCGCCGCAGAGCACTCCGTGGACCGTGGCCGACTCCTTTCGGCAGCGGGCACGAAGCCGCTCGCCCTCTTCCGGGGACAGCTCCCCATGGAGCAGGGCGGTCCGCGCCTTCACTTCCTGGCTCTGCGAGGGGAGCTTCCCGGGGCGCCGGCTCATCGCCAGCACCGTCGAGCCCAAGAACCGCGCAACCCGCCCGAAGGCCCGCAGCCCTCGCACGTGCGGAGCGGACAGCTCCTCGATGCTGGGCGGGAATCGCACGGCTTCCGCCGCCACCGGCGCCCCGCCCATGAGCGAGGCCGCGAACGTGAGCAGATCCCTCATCGCGTACATCCCCGAGCGCCCATCTCCCGCCGAGTGGTGAAAGGTGAGCAGGATCTCACTCTGCTCCGCCGCTCGCACGAGGACGGCGCGCACCAGCGGCCCCTGGCTCCAGGGCAGCGGAGTATTCAGCTCGTGCTCCACCTCCTGGCGCCACTGATCCTCGGAGCCACGGGACGCCTCACGTAGGGGAATGGGTGGCACCCCGCCCCTACCGAACGAGGCGGGTCCGGAGTCGGTGATCCGGGCGCCCAGCAGCGGATGCCGGGCCTGAAGCAGCGCGAGCGCACGTTCGAGCACCTGAGGCTCCAGCGCTCCTCTCACGTGCGCGATGATGGCGAAGTTGACGCTGTGGGTCTGATCCATCAGCCAGAACGCACGCTCGAAGTCACCCAGTGCTCTCAGCACATCCGTTCCAGAGGCCACGTCTCTCAACTCCCTCTCGTTGATCCGCGCGTCCCCCCCACGGTGGATCGCGGATGATCATCGTTCTATATTTGGTCACCTGTTGAACAGTCTCTGATTCGCGGCACCGTGCTCCGTGGCAACGCCCCCTCGGCCCCGAGGGATTCAGTCCTCCTCTCTTCCCAGGAAGATTCCGCGGTGCCCCCGCCGCATTGACGGGCTCCCACGTCCTGCTCCTCTGACGCATGCCTCGTTCTCCTGCTCTCCTTCGTGCCTGTCTCCTCTGCGCCGCCGCCGTGGCGACGCTGGTCCACGCCGCTCCGGCCACAGTCCCGGACAAGAACGGCGCACCTCCTCCCTCCCGCTCCTCCTTCACACTCTTCGAGAGCGGCCAGGTGCGTCCCCTCGCCCTCTCCCCGAGCGGAAAGCTCCTCTTCGCCACCAACACGCCGGACAACCGGCTGGAGGTCTTCAGCGTCGAGAGTACCGGGCTGGTCCACCGGACCTCTGTGGTGGTGGGCCTGGAACCTGTCGCCGTCGCCGCGCGCAGCGACACCGAGGTGTGGGTCGTCAACCACCTGTCTGACAGTGTGAGCGTCGTGGCGCTGGATGCGAAGACCCGCCGCGGCCGCGTGGTGCGCACCCTGCTCGTCGGTGACGAGCCGCGAGACATCGTCTTCGCCGGGCCGGAGCGCCGCCGCGCCTTCATCACCGCCGCCCACCGAGGCCAGAACGCACCGTTCGATCCCCAGCTCACCACTCCGGGCATCGGCCGCGCCGACGTCTGGGTCTTCGATGCAGCCAATCTGGGCACCACGCTCGGAGGAGAGCCGCTGACGCTGGTCCGGCTTTTCAGCGACACGCCGCGCGCGCTCGCGGTCACCCCCGACGGGAGCCGTGTCTATGCGGCCGCCTTCCACTCCGGCAACCGCACCACGGCCATCCACGAGCGGCTGGTCCCCAACGGCTTCGGCAAGGACCCCAAGAAGGGGACCAAGGCCGTGCCCGGCCCCAGCACCAACTTCCAGGGCATCCCCGCTCCAGAGAGCGGGCTGATCCTCCAGTTCGACGGAACCCACTGGGTGGATGTGGAAGGCCGCACCTGGGACGAGAAGGTGAAGCTGGCGCTGCCGGACAAGGACGTCTTCGTGATCGATGCCATGGCCCCTGTGCCCCAGCAGCTCGAGGGCCCCGAGGGCTTCTTCACCGGTGCGGGCACCATCCTCTACAACCTCGCCGTCAACCCGGTGAGCGGCAAGCTCTACGTGTCCAACACCGAGGCCCGCAACCTCCAGCGCTTCGAGGGCCCCGGCATCTTCGCCGGCCACACCCTGCGCGGGCATACCGTGGAGAGCCGCATCAGCGTGCTAGGCCCCGAGGGTGCCCAACCGCGTCACCTCAACAAGCACATCGACTACAGCAAGTGCTGCGAGCCCCTGCCGAATGACGAGAGCGTCCGCAGCCTCGCGCTCCCCCAGTCCATGGCGGTGACAGGCGACGGGAAGACGCTGTACGTCGCGGCCCTCGGCTCGGACAAGATCGGCATCTTCGACACCGAGGCGCTTGAGAAGGACTCCTTCGTGCCGGACACGAAGCAGCAGATCCACGTGCCCGGAGGTGGCCCCACCGGGCTGGTGCTCGATGAGGCCCGCGGCAAGTTGTACGTGCTGGCGCGCTTCGACAACGCCATCTCCGTCATCAGCACCCAGAGCCGGACCGAGGTGGCCCACGTCCCCCTGTACAACCCGGAGCCCGCGAGCGTCTCTCAGGGGCGCCGCTACCTCTATGACGCGTCCGTCGGCTCCAGCCACGGGGACACGGCGTGCGCGAGCTGCCACGTCTACGGCGACTTCGACAGCCTGGCCTGGGATCTGGGCAACCCCGATGCGCCCGTGGTGCCCGTCTCGGGTCCCTTCGTCGTCGAGCCGCTGACGAATCCCCTCTACAGGCAAGTCATCACCGATCCGGTGTTCCACCCCCTGAAAGGCCCCACGACGACGCAGTCCCTGCGCGGATTGCTCAACGCCGGGCCCATGCACTGGCACGGCGAGCGAGTGAAGGCCACCCGCGGGGGCAGCTCCCAGCCGGACACGGGCGCGTTCGACGAGAAGGCCGCGTTCCGCGAGACCGCTGGCTTCATGAACGTCCTAGGCCGCGACAAGCAGCTGCCAGATGACGCCCTGGAGGCGCTCACCCGCTTCGCCCTACAGCTCACCTACCCTCCCAACCCCATCCGGAACCTGGACAACTCGCTCACGCCGGATCAGGAGGTGGGGCGCCAGGAGTTCCTCACCCGCAACGCCAACACCATCGCCACCTGCATCGGCTGCCACGCGCTGGATCCGAAGGCCAACCCCACGACCGCCGCGCCGGGCTTCTTTGGCACGGACGGGAGGATGACCTTCGACTTCAACCCCCAGCTGCTCAAGATTCCCCACCTGCGCAACATGTACCAGAAGACGGGCATGTTCGGCATGGCGCTGGCCGGCGATTCGTTCCTCAAGGGCAACAACGAGTTCATGGGGGATCAGGTCCGGGGCTTCGGCTTCACGCACTCGGGCAGCATCGACACCATCTTCCGCTTCTTCAGCAACCTGGGCTTCACCTCGCTCTTCTCGCGTGGCGGCTTTCCGCTCACCCCCGAGTCCAACGTGGTGCGCCGCCAGATCGAGTCGTTCATGTTCGTCTTCCCCTCCAACCTGGCGCCTATCGTGGGCCAGCAGGTGACGCTCACCTCGAGCAACCTGACGGTGGCGGGCCCCCGCATCGAGCTGCTGATCGCCCAGGCCGAAGCGCAGGAGTGCGATCTGGTGGTGAAGGGCGCTGGCCCCCAGCGAGAGCTCGGCTTTCTCTACCGCCCCGGGGCCGGGTTTCAGCCCGACCAGCGCTCGCGAAAGCCGCTCAGCGCGGAGGCGCTGCGTGCGCTCGCCTCGAAGCCGGGGCGAGAGCTGACCTACACCTGTGTGCCACCCGGCTCCGGAGCGCGCATCGGCATCGACCGGAACCTGGATGGCATCTACGACGGCGACGAGCCCAGCGGCAGCCCCATCAACGTGGCTCACTCCGCCGCACCGTAAACGACAGAGCTTCAACACAGGACAGACCGCTATGGCTCCCCTTCCCCCTGGCCCCTCCATCGCCCTCGTCGAGACGTTCCGCTACATGACCGATCCCGTCGGGGCCTACGCCTGGTTCCGGAAGAACTACGGCGACACCCTGACCGTCAAGACTCTGGAAGGGCCGCTGATCATCACCGGCGAGCCCGAGGGGGCACGCGAGGTCCTCACGGCGGACCCCACGAGCTACGAGATCTTCGCGCCCGAAAACCTGCGGATGGTCTTCCGCGATGGCTCCGTCCCCCTGATCGTTGGCGAGCCGCACCGGCGCCAGCGCAAGCTGCTGATGCCGCCGTTCCTGGGCGCTCGCATGCGGGCCTACGCTGGCACGATGCAGCAGGTAGCGCTCAAGCGGATGGGCGCGGTGCGCCCCGGTGAGACGATCCCCATGCACGAGGTGTCCCGCGGCATCACGCGCGAGGTGATCCTCCGCAACGTCTTTGGCCTGGCCGATGACTCCCTGGTCGCGCGCTTCGAGGAGGCCTTCGTCGAGCTCCAGAAGGCGACGACGCCCGCCCTGCTCTTCTTCAGTTGGCTGCGTCATGAGTTCGGCGGAGTTGGCCCCTACGCGAGGTACCTGCGCGCCAACGCACGCCTGGACGCGCTGATCGCCGAGCAGCTCACGGCCCGCCGCGCCAATCTCGAGGCCGCGCCGGATGACATGCTCAACCTCATGATGACGTCGAAGTACGACGACGGCACGGGGATGACCAACGAGCAGGTGAGCAAAGAGCTGGTGGGACTGCTCGTGGCGGGCTACGCCGCCACCGCCACTGCGATCGCCTGGGGCGTTTACTGGACCTACCGGTCCCCCGAGATCCTGCGCAAGCTCCGCGAGGAGCTGGCGGGCCTGCCCGCCGACGCAGGCCCCGAGGCGTACGCCTCGCTCCCCTACCTGGGAGCCGTCTGCAACGAGACGCTGCGCATCTACCCGCCCGTGCCGGACATGTTCCGCAAGCTGCGGGCGCCCATCCAGGTCCGCGGCTATACCCTGCCTGCGGGCGCCGGTGTCGCGGTGTTCAGCCGGATGATCCACTCTCGCGAGGATCTGTACCCGGAGCCGGACACGTTCCGCCCGGAGCGCTTCCTCGAGCGCAAGTTCACCCCCTACGAGTTCATCCCCTTCGGGGCGGGGGTGCGGCGCTGCCTTGGGGCCGCGTTCGCGGAGCAGCAGCTGAAGGTCGTACTCGCGACGATCGTGCGGAACTTCGATCTGGAGCTGGCCGATCCAGCGGAGGTGCCGGTGCGCCAGGGAGTGGGTGTGGGGCCCAAGAACGGTGTGCGCGTGCGGCTGGCCCAGAAGCTCCTCTCCTGAGAAGCGAGGGGAGGAGGCTCGCTCCCTCCCTCGCACCAGGGATCACCTGTCCAGCGCCTGCAGGATGCCCCGGCTCAGGGTCCACAAGATCTCTCGCCGGGCGTTGGCCAAGAAGAAATGGTCGCCCGGGAGCGCCTGCACCGAGAAAGCACCGGTGGTGTGCTGCTGCCACCCCGTGATCTCCTCCGGTGTCGTGAGCACGTCGTCGAGCCCGTAGAAGGCCGCAATGGGAAAGGTCAGCGGTGGCTCGGGAGTGAGCCGGTAGCCGTCGACAATCTTGTAGTCGGAGCGGACCAGCGGGAGGACCATCGCCATCAGCTCCGGCTCGTTGAGGACGTAATCGGGCAGACCGCCTCCCCTCTTGAGCTTCTCGACGAGCTGCGCCTCCGTGAGCTCCTGCACCGGCGTGAAGCGCGAGCGGCAGTGGGGGGCGATGCGCCCGGAGGCGCCCAACATGAGAGGCTGCCTCGCCCCGCGCCGACGCAGCTCGCGGGCCAGCTCGAATGCCACGGTGGCGCCCATGCTGTGACCGAAGAGGGCGAACGGCTGCTCCAGCAGAGGCCCCAGCACCCGGGCCAGCTCCTGGACGAGCGGCTCCAGTTGCGTGAAGGAGGCCTCGCGAATGCGGAACTCTCGCCCCGGAAGCTGGACCGCATAGAGATCGAGCTCAGGTGGGAGATCCTCCACCCACTTCCGGTACATCGACGCGCCTCCTCCCGCGTGATGGAAGCAGAAGATCCGCGCCCTCGCGGCTTTCCGGGTTCCTCCAAACATCAACCACTGTGCCGTATCGTTTTCCATCACTCTCATTCGCGCCGCTGTCCGCGGCTCAGTTCGTCTGCTGCACGAGTTGGGACTCCGCGACCTCGAGGAGCTTCTCGACGAGGGCGGCGATCGTCGGGCTGCTCCACATCACCGTGGCGGGGAGACGGAAGCCCAACGCCTTCTCCAGCCGGTTGCGCAGCTCGAGCCCCATGAGGGAATCAATCCCGAAGCCTCGCAGCGGCGCCTCCACGCTGATCTTCTCACGATCCATCCGGAGGACGAGGCTCACCTGCTCGTGTACGAAGTCCAGCAGGCGCGCCTTGCGCTCTTCGGGTGCAACTCCGCTCAACAGCGTGCCCGCTCCGGCGCTCGCCCCCCCCGTGCTCCCCAAGGCGGCCACCACCTCCGAGAAGCGCGGCAGCGGGCTCACCCGGGACATCCATCCCGCCTCGGGCGGAGACGCGGGCAGGGCTCCAACTTGCGTCAGTCCGCTGCCGAGCGCCTCCGACAAGAGCGCTCGTGCCTGGCGCGCCGAGAGGTTCGCTGCCGCGCCCTTCTGGGCCTCCTCGGTTGCCACGGGTCCCAAATCCAGGCTGAGCCCAGGAAGACCCGCGAGGCGCCGGCGCTGCGCCAGTGCGTCGAGCACGGCCGTCATGGCGGAGACCGTTGGCGGGCTGGAGCGTCCGAGCGACGCGCCTCCCGACGAGAGCAGCACAAAGGTGTCGAGTGCCCTCCCACGCGTCAGGGTCTCCAGCGTCATCGCCGGGGTCACGCTCGGGCCCAGTGCGGACTCCAGCGCCTCGCGAGGCTCGGCGGCAGGGGCGTGGAAGAACCCCTTCCACCGGCGCCCGCGTCGCTCTCCCTCCTCGAGCAGGTGCGCCAGTTGGCTCGCATCCGTCAGCTCCACCCGCGCCCACTCCACATCCGCCCCCGCCACCTCGGCTTCCCGTGCCCCAGCGGCCAACGCTTCGAAAGTCCCCTCCCGAGGTGTGGCGAGCACGACGTGCCGGGCCCCCTCCTCCACCATCCACCGGAGGAGCCAGGCACCCATCGTGGGTGCATCGGTGACGAGGAGGTACGCCGCCTCCTTGGAGAGGCCAGCCCATGGACGCGCCGGAACCGAGACGAGCGCTCCCTCATCCTGCTGGATCGAGACGACGAGCTTGCCGACATGCTTCGCCATCGCCAGCGCGCGGATCGCCTCATTCGCCTTGGCCAGCGGCCAGACGTGCACCGGCAGCGGAGCCAGCGTGCCCTGATCGAGCGCCTGCGAGACCTGTCCCAGCAGCGAGCGGATCCGTCCCGGGCGCTCGCGCGCGAGCCCCAGCAGATCCACGACGTGGTACGAGATTCGCTTGCGCAGCAGGCCCAGGCTCAGCGTCCGATGCGCCGCATTCAGGTCCCGCTTGCCCAGGTCCACGAAGCGGCCATCCGACGCCAGGACCGAGAGCCCCTTTTCGATCGCCTCGCCCGCCAACGAGTTGAGGACGACATCCACGCCCTCGCCCTGAGTGGCCGCGAGGACCTCCTCGGCGAAGCGCAGCGAGCGCGAGTCCATCACCCGCGCCACGCCCTGCTCGCGCAGGAAGTCCCGCTTCTCCGGCGAGCTGGTGGTCGCGAAGACCTCCGCCCCCACCTGCCGGGCGATCCGCACCGCCGCGAGCCCCACGCCGCTGGCGGCACAGTGGATCAGGATCCGCTCTCCCTTCTGGAGCCGGGCGACCTCGTGCAGTGCGTGCCAGGCCGCCGTGAAGGCCATTCCGGAGGAGGCGGCCTGCTCGACCGTGAGCCCTCGCGGGCGGGCCACCACCTGCGCGGCCGGCACGGTGACGTACGCCCCGAGGCTCCCCGCAGCGAGCCCGAAGACCTCTTGCCCCACCTCAAGGCCCTCGACGCCCTCGCCCACCGCGATGACCTGCCCCGCACACTCCAGGCCCAGCACAGACTTCTCGCCCTCTTCGGCGGGGTACATCCCCAGGGCCTTCATGGCGTCACTGAAGTTGAGCCCCGCCGCATGCACGCGGAATTCCACCTCGCCCCGTCCTGGGGCGCGGCGCTCGCTCACGCGCAGGGAGAGGCTGTCGAGCTCGCCGGGCTTCTCCACCTCCAGGCGGAACGGCTGCTCGTGCGCGGGCACCTGCTGAAAGGCCAAGCCCGCGCCCGGCTGACGCAGTCGCGCGACGTACCGGGCATTGGGGCGAAGTACGATCTCATCCTCGGCCGAACCGGTGAGCAGCTCCCGGGAGGCGGACTCCAGCGTGTCCTCCGATCCCACGTCGAGTCGCGCGGACTTCACCTTGAACAGGCTCCGGCTCAGCCCCCAGACGCCTGACTGGGCGAGAGACACCGGCTCGCCCGCGACGCTCTGCGCCCCCTGGGTGATGAGCCACAGACGCGGCAGAGGATTCACCCCAGACCCTTGGAGGGCCTGGGCAATCGCCAGCAGATCCATGGAGTCGCGCCCCAGCGCCGAGCAGCTCTCCGCCACGTCCTCCGCTCCTGGAGTCGGCACACTCGACGCCAGGTACAGGACGCCTCGGCACGGCCCGGCGAGCGCCTCGCTCAAGAGCACACGGGCCCGATCGGTCACCCGGAGCGCCCCCGGCTCCGCGTAGAGCACCTTCTGGCCATGCGCCTCCAGCCTCTGGCCGAGGAGCCGGCCCCTGGCGAGCTCATGCGTGACGACGAGCCAGGTGCCGGGCTCCGGGCTGGTCGGCGCGGGCAGTGCCTCCGTGGCTTGCCACTCGTTGGCGAACAGCTTCGCCTCCGGGCGCTGGCCCCCTGCATCTCTCAGCTCGAGCCGCAGACCGCGCGCCTCCGCGATCAGCGCCCCCGCTTCATCGAGAATGCGCAGATCCGCCTCGAGCGTCCGCGCATCGATGGAGCGCACGCGCACATGGCTCCAGGCCTGCGTCACCGAGGAGGTCCCCACGGTCAACGCCTGGATCCTCGTCGGGAGTGGCACCCCGGGCTCCTCGTTCTCCAGCGTTGCCAGGGCGGCGCCGATACTCTGGAACGCGCCGTCGAGCAGCACCGGGTGCAAGGGCAGCCCTTCGGACGCGCGGGCGCTCCCAGCCGGAACGGAGAGCCGCGTGAGCGCCTCGCCCTGACCGAGCCAGATCTCCTGGATCGATCTCAGCCGTGGGCCGTTCGCGATTCCCCGCTGCTCCAGCTCTCCGTAGAACCCGTCGGCAGGCGCTGGCATCGAGCACCGTGCGCGCACGGCCTCAAGAGCCTCCTGCCCGAACACCTCGCCCATGTTCGCGCCCGAGCCGATCCTCCCCGACACGTGGACCGCCCAAGGCTCGCCCTCGCGGCGGCTCGCGGCGCGGAAGCTCGTGCGCCCTGCTCCTTCTTCGACGAGGGAGATCTGCAGCTCGCGCTCACCCTGAGGAGCTGCCTCGAGCGCCAGCGGGCCTCCGAACAAGAGCTCCTCCACGGCGTACTGCCCTGGACCGAGCGCCCGCCGCGCAGCCTCCAGGACCAGGAGCGGATAGATCGTCGCGGGGACCATCGGCAGCCCCTGGACGAGATGCTCCGCCAGGAAGCCGGCATCGCCCAGGCTCAACCATCTCCGCCAGGAGTGCAGCCGACTGTCCCCCGCTGACTCGAATCTCTCTCCGAGCAGCGCGCCTCCCATGGAGGCCCCTCGGGCCCGCCGCGCGTCCGCAGCCGGCGGATCCACCCAGTAGCGCTCCCGCTGGAACGGATAGGTCGGCAGCGGGACGACGCGGGCATTCGGGTAGAGCTTCGTCCAGTCGATCGGCGCACCTCGCACGTACAAGTCCCCCAGGGACTTCAGCAACGTGCGGCGGGCGGGCTGCTCTCGCCGGAGGCTGCCAAAGGCGTAGGCGGCGGTGGCACGCTCCGCGAAGATCTGCTCTATCGCGGGGAGCAGGATGGGGTGGGGGCTGATCTCCACGAACAGCGTGTGGCCGTCTGCCATCAACTTCTCGATGGTGTGCCAGAAGCGCACGGGCTCACGCAGGTTGTTCACCCAGTACGCGGGGTCGAGGCTCGTGCCGGGGCTCACCTCCCCCGTCACCGTGGAGTAGAGCGGGACCGCGCCCTGTCGCGGCTTGAGCTCGGCCAGGGCCGCCAGCAGAGGGCCTCGGAGCGGATCCATCTGAGGGCTATGCGAGGCCACCGTCACCTTCACACGGCGGCAGAAGATCCCCTCCCGCTCCAACTGCCCCAGCAACGTCTCGAGCGCGTCCGCGTTCCCGGATAGCACCGTGGAGCGTGGGCCATTGCTCACCGCCACAGCCAATCGATCCTCGAGGCCGCGCAGACGCTCCTGCGCCTCCTTCATCCCCAGCTCGACCACCGCCATGGCCCCCTGCCCGCTCACCTCTCGCAGCAGCTTGCTGCGGCGGCAGATGACCCGCGCCGCATCTTCCAGACTGAGCGCTCCAGCCACATGCGCGGCTGCCACCTCTCCCATGCTGTGCCCGATCACCGCGTCCGGCTCCAGGCCCCATGAGCGCCAGAGCGCCGCCAGCCCAACCTCCATGGCGAACAGCGCCGGCTGGATGACATCCATCCGCTCTGAAGGCTGCTCGGAACGCAGCTCATCCAGCAGAGACCAGTCCACGTGGGGGGCAAACGCCTCGGCGCATCGCTCCACCGCGCGCAGGAAGACCGGCTCCTGCTCGAGCAGATCCCGGCCCATGGCCGCCCACTGCGAGCCCTGCCCGGGGAAGACGAAGACCACCTTGCGTCGCGTCTCCTTGTCGCTCTGGCCCGAGGCCCCGAACGGATGCGGCGCTCCGCGAGACAGCGGCTCGAGCGCCGCCACCAGCTCCTCGTGCGTCTCTCCCACCACCGCCAGCCGGTGCTCGTGGTGCATGCGGCGCACGCTCGCCGCCGCTGCCAGCTCCGCCATCGAGGCCGCTTTGCCTCCCTGGAGGTGCGAGATGTACTCGGTGGCGAGCGCTCGCAGTGCAGGCTCGCCGCGTGCCGAGAGCACCAGCAGCTCAGGCCGAACCGGCTTGGGAGACCCGTGCTCCACGGGCGGCGCTTCTTCCACCACGATGTGCGCGTTCGTCCCGCTGGCGCCAAACGCGCTCACTCCCGCGATGAGCTTCGGGCGAGACCAGGGGGTCAGCCGCGTCGGCACATCGATCCCCAGCCCGCTCCAGTCCACCTGAGGCGTGCGCTGATGCAAGTGCAGATGCGGCGGAAGCGTGCGGTTCTGCAAGGAGAGGATGACCTTGATCAGGCCCGCGATGCCCGCCGACGGCTCCGTGTGCCCGATGTTCGTCTTCACCGAGCCGACGTACAGCGGGCTGTCCGCAGGCCGATCCTTCCCGTACACCGCGCTCAACGCGCGCAGCTCGATCGGGTCCCCCAGCGGGGTGCCGGTGCCGTGCGCCTCCACGTAGCTCACCTCGTGGGGCTGGACCTTGGCGTTCTCGAGCGCGTCGCGGATGACGCGCTCCTGCGCGTGCTTGTTGGGCACAGTCAGTCCGCTGCTGGGCCCGTCCTGGTTCACCGCCGTGCCCCGAATGACCGCCAGCACGTTGTCGCCCGCAGCCAGCGCATCCGACAGCCGCTTGAGGACCACGACCGCCACGGCCTCGCCGCGCACGAGCCCGTCCGCCGCAGTGTCGAACGTCCGGCAGCGCCCGGTGCCCGAGAGCACCCGCACCTTGGACATCACGATGTGCGAGAGGGGCATCAGCATCAGGTTGGTGCCCGCCGCCAGCGCCAGATCCGAGCCCCCCGCCCGCAGGCTCTGGCAGGCCAGGTGCACCGCGACCAGCGACGAGGAGCACGCCGTGTCCACCGCCATCGCCGGCCCCTGCAGTCCCAGCACATAAGAGGTGCGGCCCGCGGCGAAGTTCGGAGCGAGGCCCGTGAGGAAGTACGCGTCCAGCGACTCCATGGGCTCCCGCTCATGGATGAGCATGCCGTAGTCGCTGCTGGAGATACCCACGAAGACGCCTGTCTTCGTCCCGCTCAGGCGATCCGCGGGCAGCCCCGCACGCTCCAGCGCCTCCCACGCGCACTCGAGCAGGAGCCGATGCTGAGGATCCATGTGCACGGCGTCGCGCGGCGCGATGCCGAAGAAGGCCGCGTCGAAGCCATCCACCTTCCCCAGGAAGCCCCCGTGGCGCGAGTACGTCTTGCCGGGTGCGTCCGGATCCGGATCGAACCACTGCTCGTTGTCCCAGCGGTCGGGTGGGACCTCGGTGACCAGGTCCAAGCCCTCCGCCAGGTTGCGCCAGTAGCGCTCCGGCTCGTTCGCGCCGGGGAACCGGCAGCCGATGCCCACCACCGCGATAGGCGCATCACGGAACTGCTCCGCCTGCGTGAGCTTCGTCTGAAGCTCATCGATCTTGGAGAGTGCCTGCCGGAGCAGCGCCTTGCGCGCCTCCGCCGCGTTTGCCTCACTCATGGCTCGTCGCTCCCTTCCTCATCCCAGCTTCTGCAGCTTCGCCGCCAGGAGCTCGGCCAGCTCGTCTTCGGATGCGTCATCATCGTCCCCGGCCTGCACCACGCGCTCCTCCTCCCGGATGTGGAGCACGTTCTCGGAGAGGTGATTCGCCAGCGCCGCCGCCGTCGGGTGCTCGAAGGCGAGCACCGTGGGTAACCGTTCGCCCAGGGTCTTCCCGAGCTTCGTCATCAGCCGCACCGCCATCACCGAGTCCATTCCCAGATCTGCGAAGCGACGCGTGAGCCCCAAGGGCTGATCCGCGGGGAGCCCGAGCGCCTCGGTGACGTAGGCCACCACGGTCTCGGTCACCCGCTTGCGCGCGGCTTCGGGCGGCAGTGCCGCGAGTTGCTTGCGCCACTCCGCCGCGCCAGCGCTGGCTTGCGTGTCATCCACTCCCACACGCTCCAGGAGCTGGCGATCCCCGCGCGCCTCGTAGACGGGACGGAAGGAGGACCAGTCGATCGACGCGGCCATGCGGCTGGTGAAGCCCGCGGACAGAGCCCGGCTGGAGGACGCGAGGAGCTGTCCCGCGGTGAGCGGGGTGATCCCGAGTGCCTTCAGCGGCCCTACCTCCTCTCCCGGCCACGCGGCCACGAGGATGCTGGTGGTGGGCAGGGCCTCGTCGCGCCTGAGTGCCGCGAGCCCTTCGAGGAACTGGCTGGCAGCCGCCGTGGGGCCCTGGCCCACCCCTCCCAAGAGCGAGATCGCAGGCGAGCAGAGCAGCAGGAAGTCGAGGCTCCTGCCCCGCGTCGCCTCGTGCACGCCCCAGGCACTCAGGGCCGCCGCGCGGAACGGTGCTACGAGCGCCTCGGAGCCTGGCTGCCCCAGGGGTGTCGGGGCCCCTCCGGGAGGCAGGAGGTGCAGCACACCCGCGAGCGGCACCCGGAGTCCATCGAGGATGCGCGCCCAGGCGCTCCCGTCATGCAGGGAGGTCGCATCAAAGGAGATCGATGCCCCCTTGGCCCCCAACTCCCGGAGGCGCTCAGCGCTCTCCGCGTCTGGAGCCCCGCTCACGAGCAGATGCCGAGCGCCTTGCTCGACGAGCCAGGCCGCGGCTTCGCCTCCCAGTCCCGCCAGCCCCCCGGTGATCCAATAAGTGCGATCTCCCTGGATGCTGGGCAGCAGCGTGTCCTCCCCTACGGGAGAAGCCGTGACGCGTGCCACCCGGCGGGTCGAATGCCGGAACGCGATCTGCCTCTCGCCGTCCTGCTGGGTCAGCGCGTCCGCCAGCAGCGCCACATCTCCCACTGGCTCGGAGGGATCCAGGTCCACCAGGCCGCCCCACAGCGCCGCGTGCTCGACCGCGATCGTCCGGCCCAGGCCCCAGACGGGTGACTGCGCCAGTGAGATCCCAGCGGTCCCCAGGCGCTGGGCACCCCGGGTCACGAGCCAAAGCGGCGTCGAGCCCCGGCGCACGAGCACGGCGAGGGAGCGCAGGATGGAGTCCATCAGGACAGCCGCTCCGGAGGGCGGTGCTTCCCCACTGCTACCTGGAGCGAAGTCGAGGCTCCCCAGGTGAATGCACGCGCGGAACATCGCTCCGCCCTGGAACACGGCCAGCATTCCCTGCTCCATGTTGGCGCCGTTGGCAGGCACCACGACGCAGGAGTGGCCACGCGACTCGAGTTCCCGAGACAACCGCTGCCCGAACCCTGCCTGATCCGCAAGGATGAGGAATCGGTCATGGCCCGCCTCACGCTGGGGCTTGGAGGCCGCGACTTCCGGCCATGCCACTTCATAGAGGATGTTCGCGAGCGGCTCTTTCTCCCGCGGACGCCCTGCCGCCGCAGAGGCTGCGGCGCCTCGGCGCTCGGGTCCAGGAGCCAGCTCCAGCCAGTAGCGCTGCCGCTGGAACGGGTAGGTCGGCAGCGGCACGCACCGGCTGTCGGGGTACAATGAGCGGAAGTCCACCGGATACCCGCGGGTGTACAGGGCCCCCAGACCACGCAGCATCGCCATACGCTCGGGCTTCTCTCGCTGCAGGCTCCCGACAGCCCAGGCCCGGCCCTCCCCCACGTGCTCCACGGTCTGCTCAATGGACGGCACCAGGATGGGGTGAGGGCTGAGCTCGAGGAACAGCGAGTGCTCCGCCTCCACGAGGGCCTGGATGACTTGAGCGAACTGGACAGGCTCGCGCAGGTTTCGCACCCAGTACTCGGGCACCAGCTCCGAGCCCTCCACTACCTGGCCCGTCACCGTGGACCAGAGAGGCACTGTCCCCGCGCGCGGCTGGATCCCTTCCAGCGCGCGCAGCAGCGGCTCTCGGAGAGGGTCCACTTGCGCGCTGTGAGAGGCCACGTCCACCTTCACGCGCCGGCAGAAGATCTTCGCGGCCTCCAGCTTCGCGAGCAGCGACTCCAGGGCCTGCGAGTCCCCTGCCACCACGGACGAGCGGGGGCTGTTGCAGACCGCCAGAGACAGGGCTCCGCCGAAGGGCTCCAGCCACTCGCGCAGCTCGCGAGCGCCCAGCTCCACCATCGCCATCGCCCCACGCCCAGAGACCTCGCGCATCAGCCGGCTCCGGAGGCAGATGATGCGTGCCGCATCCTCCAGGCTCAGCGCTCCGGCCACACACGCCGCAGCCACCTCGCCCATGCTGTGCCCCACCACCGCGTCCGGCTCGATGCCCCACGCGCGCCACAGCGCGCCCAGCCCCACCGACATGGCGAACAGCATCGGCTGCACCATGTCGATGCGCTGGGGCGCCTCGGCGGCCTGGAACGCCTCGAGCAGCCGCCAGTCCGTGTGCGGCCGCATGGCCTCGTCGCACTGCTCCAGCACCCGGCGGAAGTCAGGCTCGCGAGCGAGCAGCTCTCGCCCCATGCCCAGCCACTGCGAGCCCTGTCCCGGGAACACGAAGACGGTTCGCGGGCGCGATCCTCCTTCGCTCGCTCCGGCAATGGCGCTCGGGTGACTGCCTCTCTGGCGGAAGGACTCCAAGGCCTCCAGCACCTCCGCCTTGGTACCGCCCATCACCGCGAGCCGGTGCTCATGATGGGCACGGCGGGTGGCGGCCATTCCCGCCACGTCCTTCAGCGGTAGGTCCGAGGCGCGCAGATGCTCCGCATAGGCCGTCACGAACGCCGCCAGGGCGGGCTCGGAGCGCGCCGACAGAACGAGCAACTCCTCTCGCGCTCCCTCTGGAGCCTTGGCCGGCTCCTCGATTCCCAGCTCCGCCGGGCCCGGCGCCTCTTCCAGGATGACATGCGCGTTGGTGCCTGCCAGACCGAACGCGCTGACCCCCGCGATCCGCCGGCCCTGCAGGGGCTGCCAGGGGAGGAGCGTGGTGGGGATCTTCGCAGGAATGGCGTCCAGGTTGATGTGCGGGCTGAGAGACTTGAAGTTCAGATGAGGAGGGATCTCCTGGTGCTGGAGCGCCAGGGCCACCTTGATCACTCCCGCCACACCCGCAGCCGCCTCCAGGTGGCCCAGGTTCGTCTTCACCGAGCCGATCATCAGCGGCGCCTCGGCCGTGCGCCCGGCGGAGAGCACCGCGGTCGCCGCGCGCACCTCGATCGGGTCGCCCAGCGGCGTTCCGGTGCCGTGCGCTTCGAGGTAGCTCACCTGGGAAGGCAGAGTCTGGCTCGTCGCCAGTGCCTCGCGGAGCAGCATCTGCTGGGCATGCACGTTCGGCTGGCTGAAGCCACCTCCCCGGCCACCGTGGTTCACCGCGGAGCCGCGCACGACGGCGACGACGCGATCCCGATCCCGTAGCGCGTCCGACAGCCGCTTGAGCACGAGCACGCCGCAGCCATCACCGCGCACGTACCCGTCCGCCGACGCATCGAACGTCTTACACTTTCCATCCGGAGCCAGCGCGCCAAGCTTCGACATCATCACCGAGAGGCCCGGAGCGAGGATGAGGTTGACGCCGCCCGCGAGCGCCATGTCGCACTCGCGCTGGCGCAGGCTCTGGCTGGCCAGGTGGATGGCCACGAGCGAGGAGGAGCACGCCGTATCCAGCGCCACCGACGGGCCGTGGAGACCGAGCACGTACGAGAGGCGCCCGACGGCGTTGCTGAAGCCGTTACCCGTGGCGAAGTGGCCCTCCAGCTCGGCCATGTCTCCCGCGCCGAGGTAGTCGTTGTTGAGGAAGCCCATGAAGACGCCCGTCTTGCTGCCCGTGAAGCGCGCGGGCGGCTGGCCAGCGTCCTCCAGGGACTCCCAGGCGACCTCCAGCAGGAGCCGGTGCTGCGGGTCCATGCACTTCGCCTCACGTGGCGAGATGCCGAAGAAGCCCGCGTCGAACTCCGCCGCCCCATCCAGGAAGCCGCCTCGGCGGGTCCGCATCTTCCCGGGCGCCTCGGGATCAGGGTCGTACCAGGCCTCCTTGTCCCAGCGCTCGGCGGGGACCTCCTGGATTCCCTCGATGCCGTCACGCAGCAGGCGCCAGAACTGCTCAGGGTTGCGAGCCCCGCCAGGGAAGCGGCACCCCATGCCGACGATGGCAATGGGCTCCGCGGCAAGCAGTGGCAGCTCGCGCCGGGAAGCGCGCACCTGCGTGGCGAGAGAGGCCAGCCTCACGGGCGGCAGTGCAGCGGCTGGCAGCCTGCCCGCGAGGACTGCCTGGATCGCATCGTCATCCGTGCGCACCTCGGGAGTCTGAGGGGCTGGCTGCACGGGCTCGGCGGAAGTGGCCGCCGGGGCTTCTGCCTCCGGACCTGGCCCCAGATCCGCAAGCAAGGCGGTCGTGAGGGCCTCGAGGTTCGGGTGCTCGAACGCGAGCGAGGCGGGGAGACTCTTCCCCAGCGCCTGCTGGAGCGCGGTGCGCAGTTCGACCGCCATCAGCGAGTCGAACCCCATGTCGAAGAAGCTCTGGCCCGGATCGATGCGAGTGCCCTTCGCGAGTCCCAGCACCCGGCGCACCTCTGTCGTGAGGAACGTCTGGAGCAGGTCCCGGCGCTGCCGGGCAGGCGCAGCCAAGAGCTTCTGCACGAACTGTCCCGCGGGCTCGGTGGACGCGGGACGCTCCTTCGGGGCCCAGGCAGCGAGCAGCGAGCGCCCTTTGACGGGCAGGAGGGCACTCAAGGTCGTCCAGTTCACGGCGGCGATGACCAGCCGCGCGCGCTCCTCCTGGAGACAAGCGCCGAGCGCCTCCAGCGCCGCCTCGGGCGGAAGCGGAGTGATGCCTCGCACGGAGAGGGAGCGCTGATGGGAGACTGCCATGCCCACCTCTCCCCACGGGCCCCAGCCGATACTCAACGCCGGGAGTCCAAGCCTCCGGCGCTCCTGCGCGAGCGCGTCCAGGCACGCATTGGCGGCGGCATAGTTGGCCTGGCCGGGAGAGCCGACAACCGATGCCAGCGAGGAGAAGAGGATGAAGAAGTCCAGCTTCCTCTCCGCCGTCAGTCCATGCAGGTTCAGCGCTCCGAGGACCTTGGGCGCGAAGGTGGCTCGGAGGTGCTCTTCGGATTGCTTCACCAGCGCGGCGTCGCTCAGCACGCCCGCGGCATGCGCCACGCCCGCGACAGGGGGCATGGAGGCCTCGAGCTCGCTCCAGGTGCGCGCCAGAGCCTCCCGGTCAGACACGTCCACCTGGACCGCACGCACGCGAAGGCCGCGCTGCTCGTAGCTCGCCAGCTCCGCTCGCACCGCCTCGGACGGAGCCGAGCGACCGAGCAGCACGAGCGAACGGGCCCCCTGCTGGATCCACGCACGCGCCAGGCGCCAGCCGATGCCTCCAAGGCCACCGCTGATGACATAGGTCGCGTCCGGCTTGATCGCGACACGCTGAGCGCCCCGGGCCTGCCGGTAGCGCTCCATCCGCGGGGCCAGGACGGCGTCGCCGCGCAGCGCGAGCTGGTCCTCCTCCCCGCCCACCAGATCGAGCACCCGCAGGACCTGCTCGGGACGGCTCGTGGGCTCCAGATCGATCACGCCACCCCAGAGCTCGTTCAGCTCCGCGGCGACGTTGCGGCCAAGCCCCCAGAGACCCGCCTGGGAGATCGACACCGCATGGCTGCTGGCACCGACCGCTTGCGCACCCTCCGTGAGCCACCACAGGCGCGGTGCCCGCTTCCACCGCACTCCCGACAGCGCCTGTGTGGTGGCCAGCGCGCGCGCCGTCACCTCGACCGGCCCGCCCTCATCGAGCGCGAACAGCGAGACGACATACGCGACGGAGGCCTCCTCACCCAGCGCATGGGAGATCGCTTGCCGGATCTCCTCGGCGCTGCCCGGGTTCACTTCATAGATATCGGGAGCCACTTGGCGCCACGCATTGCCCGAGATGAGCCGCACGGCACGCCCACCCCGCCGCTGCACCTCGGCCGCGAGCCGCTCACCGAGCCCACGCCGGTCCAGGCAGAAGACCCACGGCGCGGATGCCGAGAGATCCGCTCCCGAAGCGGGAGGAAGCTCACGGGCCTGCCACTTCACCTCGTAGAGCCACTCGTTCCACGTCTCCTTCAGCAGGAGCAGCTCCTCCCGCGCGACCTTCTTCAGCCGGACCCCGCTGAGCTCGAGCACCTTCCGGCCCGACGCATCGAGCACCTGCACATCGCCACGAACGAACGCGCCCCCAGCCGTCACCTGGGTGGAGGCATGGCACCAGAGCGCTCCGTCGGCAGGCCCGTGGACTCGCACACGCTCGATGCTGAGCGGCATGTACGCGTTCCCCAGATCCGCGCCGCTCAACGAGGCCCCCATGAGCTGGAAGCAACTGTCGATCAGCGTCGGAGGCACTCCTGGATCCACAGCCAGCGACGCGGGCTGCTCCAGCCGAGCCAGGGCCTCGGACGGCCCCCGCCACAACGCCGAGATCCAACGGAAGGACGGCCCGAGCGACATGCTCGCGGGCTCATGAGCGCCGGACGCGCCCCACACTCCGGCCAGGGCCTCGGAGGGCACGGCCTCCTGGGCACACCGGGTGCGCAGCCCGTCCACATCCGACACGGCCGCGACCCCCTTCTGATCCAGGGAGGCCACGGCGGAGGCATGCGATGTCCACTGCGGCGAGGCTTCATCGCCGCTCACGCTGGCCAGCTCGATGCGGGCTCCGCCGCCTTCCCTCGGGGCCACCGAGATGTCGACCCGCTGCTCCGACGCGAGGGTGAGGGCACGTGCGAACACCACGTCCTCAAGCCCTCGCGCACCACTCGCGCGCTCGGCCG
Organism: Hyalangium minutum; assembly: GCF_000737315.1. Taxonomy (GTDB): domain Bacteria; phylum Myxococcota; class Myxococcia; order Myxococcales; family Myxococcaceae; genus Hyalangium; species Hyalangium minutum. The sequence goes on along the minus strand of NZ_JMCB01000004.1, from coordinate 7,015 downwards.
CGGCGAGGAAGGCGGACACGTAGAAGGCGGCCGGGACCACCACCTCCCCGAAGATGCGATGTTCCCCGAGGTAGGACGGAGACTCGGGGCTCAGCCGATGGGCGAAGTGGACCTCGCGCCCGGGCAGCACGAGCCTCTCGCCCAGCAGGGGATGAGCGGAAGCGGGCCGTGCAACGGCTGTGGACGGCAACGGGGCCGCCTGCATCCAGTGCCGCTGGCGATCGAAGGGATAGGTGGGCAGGACGACCCGGCGCCGGGCGAAGGGCTTGTCGAAGGCCTGCCAGTCGAGCTTCACGCCTCGCGCGTAGAGCTGCGCGACGGCCTGCATGAGGACCCGCCCCTCTTCCTGCCCCTTGCGCAGCGAGGGAATGGAGGTGGCCTCACTGGCGATGGCCGAGACCGAGCCCAACAGGACCGGGTTCGGCCCGATCTCGATCCACAGCTCACAGCCCTGCTCGCTGGCCGCGCGCACGCAATCGACGAACCGCACCGGCTCGCGGATCTGCCGGCGCCAATAGGCGGCGCCGCCAAAGTCCGCCTCCGCCCGGGCCCCCGTCAGGTTGGTGACCCAGGCCAGGCTCGGCGCGCGGAACTTCACCTGGGAGGCCTCGCGCTCGAAGGCATCCAACATGGGCTCCATCAGGTCCGAGTGGAACGCATGCGAGACGTTCAACGGTTTGACCTTCACGCCATCCGCGGCCAGCGCCTTCGCGGCCTCGTCCACCAGCGCACGGCGCCCCGACAGCACCAGGCTCTGCGGCCCGTTGATCGCCGCGATGGAGATCTCCCTGCCCAGGCGGGCCAGCAGCGGCTCCACGAGCGCGGGCTCCGCCTGCACGGCCAGCATCGCTCCTTCGGCCTCGAGCGCCTGCATCATCCGCGCCCGTACGGCGATCAATCGGGCGGCGTCCTCCAGGGACGTCACCCCCGCCGCGCACGCCGCCGCGTACTCGCCCACGCTGTGGCCGATGACGACATCCGGCTCCACGCCCCAGGAGCGCCACAGCTCGCAGAGCGCGTACTCCAGCGCGAAGAGGGCGGGCTGGGTGTACCGCGTCTGATCCAGCTCTGCGGTATGGGTGCCCCACATCACGTCCAGGAGTGGATGCGGCAGCTCCTTCTTCAGCAGCGCCGCGCAGCGATCCAGCGCCTCCCGGAAGACGGGCTCCGTCTCATACAACCCCCGGCCCATGCCCGCGTACTGTGAGCCCTGCCCTGTGAACAGGAAGGCCACCTTCGGGCGGCGCGAAGCGGCGGGCAGGCTCCCGGTGACACCGGTTCCGCCCTCCGCGCCCCATGACCGCAGTTGCTCACGCAGCTCTTCGACCGTCTCCGCCACGAAGGCCGCGCGCTGGGCGAAGTGGGTCCGTCCCGCATGGGACGTGAAGCACACGTCGCCCAGGTTCTCTCCGCGCGAGCCCGCCAGGTGCTCCGCCACCCGCGTGGCCTGGCTGCGCAGCGCCCCGTCGGACATCGCCGAGAGCGTCAGCAGGTGGTGCTTGCGCTCGATGGGGGAGACCGTCCGCGCCGCCGGGTTCCGGGGTGCCTCCTCCAGGAGAACGTGAGCGTTGGTGCCACTCATGCCAAACGAGCTCACCCCCGCAAAGCGCGGGTTGGCGCCCGCCTTCCACGGCTGAGGCGAGGAGGCGATCTTGAACGGCGTTCCCTCGAGAGAGATGCGCGGGTTGAGGGCCTGGAAGTGCAGTTGGCGCGGAATGGCCTCGTGCTGGAAGGCGAGCACCACCTTGATGAGACCCGCGACCCCCGCTGCGGCCTCGAGGTGACCGATGTTGGTCTTCACTGAGCCAATGGCACACGTCGAGCCATCCGCCCGGGGCGTCCCCAGCACCGACTTGAGCGCCTCCAGCTCGATGGGATCTCCGAGCGAGGTGCCCGTGCCGTGGGCCTCCACGTAGCCGATCTGCTCGGGCTTCACGCGAGCGCTCTCCAACGCCTTGCGCAGGAGCGCCTGCTGCGAGAGCACGTTGGGGGCCGTGAGGCCCGTGGAGCGTCCATCCTGGTTGATCGCCGAGCCTCGGATGACGGCCCAGATGGGATCTCCGTCGCGCTCGGCATCCGAGAGCCGCTTGAGCACGAGCATGCCGCAGCCCTCGCCACGGGCGTAGCCGTTGGCGCGAGCATCGAAGGACTTGCAGCGTCCGTCGGGCGCCAGGGCCTGGGTGCGCCCCAGGAGGAACATGCTCGCGGGAGAGAGGATGAGGTTCACGCCGCCCGCAAGCGCCAGATCGCTCTCGCGTCCGCGCAGGCTCTGGCACGCGAGATGGACCGAGACGAGCGAGGACGAGCAGGCCGTGTCGATGGACATGCACGGGCCCTGCAGGCCCAGCACGTACGAGAGCCGGCCCGCCGCCACGCTGACCATGTTCCCGGTGACGACGTAGGCGTCCACCTCCGACGGGTCTCTCCCCAGGAGCTGGCGCTGGTAATCGAGCGAGCAGATCCCCACGTACACGCCCGTGCGGCTGCCGCTGAGGCTGGACGGGGCATAGCCGGCGGACTCGATCGCCTCCCAGCTCACCTCCATCAGCAGGCGCTGCTGCGGATCGAGGCGAGCGGCCTCGCGCGGGGAGATGCCGAAGAACGGGGCGTCGAAGCCGTCCACCGAGTCGAGCAGCCCGGCCCAGGAGGCCAGGGGCTCGGGAAAGGCCGGATCGCGCTCCCAGCGCTCGGGCGGGATCTCGCGGACGGCGTCCGTGCCGGACTCGAGCAGGCGCCAGAAGGACTCCGGGTCGTTGGCGCCGCCGGGGAAGCGGCAGGACAAGCCCACGATGGCGATGGGCTCGGACTTCTCGCGCTCGGCGGCGGAGAGCTTCGCGTTCGCCTTCTTCAGCGCAAGCAGCGCCTGATCGAGCGGCGCCATCGAGGGAGGATTCGTCGGTTGATTCCCAGACACGGAGGGCTCCTTGTGCTACTCGAGCAGCTTTTGCAGAGACGCGAGTTCCTCTTGGAGGAGGGCGGACTTCTCCTCCTCCGAGAGCTGCTGAAGCTGCTGTGCTTCTGTCTCTTCACGCGCTTTTTCTGCGGCGGCCTGGGCCGCTTCCGGCACGGGGGCGGGTGCCAGTTCCAGTCTTCCGATGAGGTAGTCGGTGAGCGCCGCGACGTGGGGGTAGGTCCACGCCAGGGTCGCTGACAATGTGACGCCCAGCTTGGCCTCCAGTCGGTTGCGCAGCTCCAGGCCCATCAGCGAGTCGATGCCCAGCGCCTTCAGGGGCGTCTCCCGCTCGATGCGCGACGGCTCCAGCCGGAGCACCGCCGCCGCCTGCTCCCGCACCAGCGACTCCATGATCACGGGCAGCTCGGCCGCGCTCGCCGCGCGGAGGCGCTCGACGAGCTCCGTGTCGCCCTTGGGCGCGGCGGTCTTCGTCTGCAACAGCCCCTTGAAGCGCGCCATCGTCGCCAGGTGCGGATAGAACTCCAGCCACTGGCGCGCATCGAGCGGCACCACGCCCACCTGGGCCTCCTCGCCGCGCAGCAGCTCGCCCAACACCTGCCAGCCCTGCTGCGGGGTCAGGTTGTTCATGCCTCGCTGCGCGATGCGCTCGCCCCGGTTGGCCTGCGCCGCGGCCATGCCCACTTCCGCGAACGCTCCCCACTGCACGCTCACGCACGGCAGCCCCTGCGCTTTGCGGTACTCCGCCAGCCCATCCATGAACGCATTGCCCATCGCGTAGTTGCTCTGCCCAGGCGAGCCCAACAGCGACGCCGCTGACGAGTACATCACCACGAAGTCCAGCTCCTTCCCCCTCGTCGCCTCGTGCACGTTCCACCCACCGCCCACCTTCGGCCCCAGCACTCGCCTCACCTTCTCTGCCGTCTGCTGCTCCAGCAACCCGTCCTCCACCACTCCCGCCGCGTGCACCACTCCCTTCAACGGTCCCATCCCCTCCGCCACCTCCACCGCCTTCCTCACCTCTTCCACCTTCCCCACGTCCCCCCGGCTCACCTCCACTCGCGCTCCTCGGGCCCTCAGCTCCTCCACCTGACCCCGCTGCTCCTCACTCTCCGCCCCGGCCCGCCCCATCAGCACCAACCGCCTCGCTCCCTGCTCCACGAGCCACTTCGCCACGGACAGGCCCAACCCCCCCAATCCTCCCGTCACCAGGTAGCTGCTCTCCTCCGTCAGCAGCTCTGCCCCTGCCTTGACGGAGATGGAGACATCCGGCTCCGTCACATCCACCACCAGCTTTCCGATGTGGCGTCCCTGCGCCATCGTCCGGAACGCGTCCGCCGTCCGCGAGGCAGGGAAGGTCTGCGTGGGCAGCGGCCGCAGCTCACCGCGCGCGAACACGTCCATCATCTCGCGGAAGACTTCCTGGAAGCGATCCTTGCGCCGGTCGCCGAACCCGAGCAGGTCCACCGCGTGATACGAGATGCGCTTGCGGAAGACCGCGAGGCTCAGCGTGCGATCGTCCGAGTAGATGTCCTTCTTCCCGAGCTCGAGGAAGCGCCCGTCGTACGCGAGGACCGACAAGCTCTTCTCGATGGCCTCGCCCGCGAGTGAGTTGAGGACCATGTCCACGCCCTCGCCTTGAGTGGCCGCGAGGACCTCCTCGGCGAAGCGCAGCGAGCGCGAGTCCATCACGTGCTCGATACCCAGCTCGCGCAGATAGGCGCGCTTCTCCTCGGAGCCCGCGGTGGCCAGGATCTTCGCACCGGCACGCTGGGCGATCTGCACCGCGCACAGGCCCACGCCGCTCGCCGCCGAGTGGATGAGGATGCGCTCACCCTTGCGGAGCTGTCCCAGGGTGTGCATCGCGTACCAAGCCGTGAGGAAGGTGATCGGGACGCCTCCCGCCTCCAGCGAGTTCATGCCCGCGGGGCGTGGGGCGACATACTGCACCGCAGTGGTCACATGCGTGCCGAAGCAGTACGGCCCCATGGCGACCACCTGCTGGCCCACCGTGAAGCCCTCCACTCCCGGGCCCACGGCATCAATATAACCCGAGCACTCTCCACCCAACGGAATGGGGCCATCGCCCAGCCCCGGGTAGATGCCCATCGCCTTCATCACGTCGATGAAGTTCAGGCCCGCGGACTCCACCCGGACTCGCACTTCACCAGGGCCCGGCTGGCGCACCGCGCACTCACGCAGCGTCAGCCGGTCCAGCACACCGGGCTCATCCAGCTCCAACCGGAACGCCCTCGCGCCGGCCTTCTCCTTCCGCTCGGCGCGGCGCACCGACTGGGTCTTCTCGAGCCGGCCCACGTACGTGCCCGCCTCGCGCAGCACCAGCTCCTCTTCCTGGGGATTGGCCAGCAACTGCCTCACCAGCAGCGACTCTCCTCCGGCCGAGGCCACATCCACCCGGGTACACACCAGCTCTGGATGCTCCATCGCCAGCGTCCGGCCCAGCCCCCACAGCCCGACCTGTCCCAGCGAGGCCACGGTGGCGTCTCCCTCGACGCGCTGCGCTCCCTGCGTCACCAGCCACAGCCGCGGCGCTTGGCGCCAGCGCTTCTGGCCCATGGCCTTCACCAGCGCCTGCACCCTCAGGAACGCCTTCTCCTGCCCTGCCACCACCTCCTCAGCGCTGCTGTTTTCCCGCACCACCACGTCCAGGCCGTGGCACATCACCACGCCTCGACCCTCATCACCGAAGGCCTGCTCCAGCGCGGACTCCACCGGCACGCTGGCCGTGGGCTTCCAAGCCACCACCTGCTGGCCTCGCGCCTCCAACTGCCGGGCGACTCGCTCGGCCCACCCGCCCTCGTCCAGCACCACCATCCAGCGGCCCGGCTTCGCGTCCTCCGCCGCCTCCTCCTGCTTGAGCCAACGCTGCACCAGCAGGGGCAGCGCCTCCTGCTTTCCGGCCTGCGTGCCTCCCAGCGGCGCCATGCGCAGCCCGCGCACTTCGGCCACCAGCTGGTCCGCGTCGTTGCGCAGCTCGATGTCTGCCTCGAGTCCTTCGGCTCCCTTGCTCACGCGCGCGTAGCCCCACATGCGCGGAGACACTTCACGGTACACCCTCACCCGCGACAGCAGCACAGGCAGCGAAGGCGCCGCATCCTCAGATCCCGCCGAGGCCCGGCCCGCCAGCTGCAGCGCCGCATCCAGCACCGCCGGGTGCAGCCGGTATGCCTTGTCCTGCACTACGGCCGTCGGCACCTCCAAGCGCCCCAGCGCTTCCCCTGTGCCGCTCCACAGCTCGCGCAGGCCCTGGAACGCGGGCCCGTACTCGAGGCCTACCTCGGCCAACTCCTTGTAGTACCCCTCCGCGGGTCGTCCCTCGCCGAGCCGCGCTCGGAGAGTCTCCAGCGCCTCGAGCTGCACCGGCTGCTCCGCCACACGCCTCACTCGCCCGCTGGCGTGCAGCGTCCACTGCGCCTCGCCCTCTGCCTGGCTGCTGACACGGAAGCTGCCCTCCGCCGGCCCCTCCACCGTCAGCGCCACCTGCACGCGCCGACCGCTCTCTCCCAGCACCAGCGCCTCTCGGAACCTCACTTCTTCCAGCTCGTACGCGCCCTCCTGCCCAAACGCCTCCTTCGCCGCCCACAGCCCCATCTCCACGTACCCGGTTCCTGGCACCACCACCGCTCCGCCCACACGGTGATCCTTGAGGTACGCCACTCGCGCAGCGCTCAGCGTGCCCTCCCAGAAGCGCATTCCCTGCTGCGTCGACACACTGAATGCTGCTCCAGCAAGCGGGTGTCCTGCCCCAGCTCGCACCAGCCCTGCGCCTGACGACGCACCTGCGGCCGTGCCCGAGGGCGCCGCATCCATCCAATATCTCTCGTGCTGCCAGGGGTAGGTCGGCAGCGGCACGTACCGGCCCTGACTCTCGGGCCCCTTGCTCCACTCCACCCGCCCTCCCCACGCATACACACTCCCCAGCCCTTCCAGCAGCGCCCTCCTCTCCCCCTGCTGCCTCCTCAGGCTCCCCACCACCCTCACCCTCTCCTTCGCACCTGCCTCCTCCACCACCTGCTGCATCACCGCCATCAACACCGGGTGCGCGCTCACCTCCACCACCACGCTCCTCCCTCCTCCCATCGC